>NZ_CP108518.1:4017500-4388750 GCF_035989885.1 Streptomyces sp. NBC_01232 | reverse complement strand
GCCCTCTACGGCACCACCTCGCAGATGGGCAGCCCCGTCGTCGCGGGCGGCAGCGCCATCGCCGAGCTCGGCATCGTCGCCCTCACCCCGGTCCTCGTCGGCCTGTTCGGCCGGCTCGGCCGCTGGCTGCCGCTGTCGCCGCGGCTCGCGCTGCGCGACGCGGTGCGCAACCGCGGGCGTACGGCGCCCGCCGTGGCCGCCGTCCTGGCCGCCGTCGCCGGAACGGTCGCGGTGGCCACCTACCAGCACAGCAACGACGTCCAGATGCGCCAGGAGTACAGGGCGGACCTGCCGCACGGCACCGGGCTGCTGGAGGCCAACGAGAACAGCGCGCACAAGGAGGTGCCCGCCCTGCGCGAGGCCCTCTCCAAGCACCTTCCGCTGACGCAGCGGGCGGACATCGACCGGCTGGTCGTCGGCAACCCGAACTGCGAGTCGTTCTCCTCCGAGCCCGGCTGCGGCCGGGCCGAGATCATCACGCCCCGGGAACAGCGCTGCCCGCTCTACGAGCACCCCGACGGCATGAACGCCTTCCCCGAGGCGCAGCGCAAGGAACTGCGCGCGGACTGGCGCTGCCAGGACAAGCCGTACGGCACGCAGCACCCCGTCCTCGTTGCGGACGAGAAGGTGCTGAGCATCCTCGCGGTCACCGACCCCGGCTCCGTGGCCGCACTCAAGGGCGGCCAGGCCGTCGCCTTCGACAAGCGCCAGGTCAAGGACGGCAAGCTCGTCGTGCGGAGCATCACCGACCCTGAGGCCGCCGACCTCAAGCGCGACAAGAATGAGGAGCTGCCCGGTGAGGACAAGGTCTTCCCGGTCCACCTCGCGCCCGAGACGACCAAGAGCTGGGGCGTCGACCTGATCGTGCCGCCCGCGGCCGCCAAGGCGGCCGGACTGGCCACCGCGCCCCTGGGCTCGTACTTCAGCCTCGACGGGCAGGCGACCAGCCAGCAGCGCCAGAAGATGGCCGGGGAGATCGACCGGATGGGCGTGGAGGCCTCCATGCGCATCGAGGCCGGCTACCAGGGCGACAACAGCATCGTCATGCTCGCCCTCGCCGTCTTCGCCGGTCTCGTCACCGTCGGCGCGGCCGGCATCGCCACCGGGCTCGCCCAGGCAGACGCCGAGGCCGACCTGAAGACGCTGGCCGCCGTGGGCGCGGCGCCGCGGGTGCGGCGGACGCTGAGCGGCTTCCAGTGCGGGGTGGTCTCCCTGATGGGTGTCGTCCTGGGCTCGGCGGCCGGGATCCTGCCCGCGGTGGGCCTGCGCCTGATGGAGCAGCGCGAGGCGGAGTCGTTCTACCGGGAGACGGTCGAGCAGGGCTACACCTCGGCGTCGGAGGCCCTGCCGACCGTGGTGATCTCCGTGCCGTGGGAGACCATCGGCGGCCTGATCGTCCTGGTTCCGCTGGGCGCGGCCCTGTTGGCGGCACTCGTCACCCGCTCCAGCGGCGCGCTGGCCCGCCGGGCCGCGGCGTAGCCCGGTAGCAGGCTGGTGCCCCCGTACAGGTTGGATCACGACTGTACGGGGGCACACCGTGTGAGTACGGAGGTGTGCGAGAGAATGACGGCATGGAGATGCCGAGGAGTGAACGGTCGCAGGACAGCCCCCCGCACGTCCTGATCGTGGGACAGGACGGGACGGCGGTCGGCGACGCCGATGACGAGTCGCGCGAGGTCCCGGTGACGGAAATGGTCGAACAGCCCGCCAAGGTCATGCGGATCGGCAGCATGATCAAGCAACTCCTGGAAGAGGTACGTGCCGCGCCTCTCGACGAGGCGAGCCGGGTCCGGCTCAAGGACATCCACGCCGCCTCGGTCAAGGAGCTGGAGGACGGCCTGGCTCCGGAGCTCGTGGAGGAACTGGAGCGCCTGTCGCTCCCGTTCACCGAGGAGGCCATCCCCTCCGAGGCCGAACTGCGGATCGCCCAGGCCCAGTTGGTGGGCTGGCTGGAGGGCCTCTTCCACGGCATCCAGACGGCCCTGTTCGCGCAGCAGATGGCGGCACGGGCCCAGTTGGAGCAGATGCGCCGCGCCCTTCCGCCGGGCGGGCAGCACGACGACGACGAGGACGGCGGCCACGGAGCGATCCGCTCGGGCCCCTACCTCTAGCCCCGGCGGCCGACGGAACACAGGCGTGGCCCGCCCCCTCGGACGAGGTGGCGGGCCACGCCTTCGTCGTACCCGACGGGCCTGGGGGGGTGTCCCCGCAGGGATCGTGGCCGCCGCATACTCATGGGCATGAGCTACGACGCGATCGTGCTGGCCGGCGGCGCCGCGCGGCGACTCGGCGGCGCCGACAAGCCCGCGCTGAGCGTCGGCGGGCGCGCGCTCCTCGACCGCGTCCTCGACGCCTGCCCGGACGCCCGCACGACCGTCGTGGTCGGCGGCCGCCGACCCACCGCGCGCCCCGTCGACTGGACCCGCGAGGACCCGCCCGGCGGTGGCCCCGTGGCCGCACTGGATGCCGGGCTGCGCCGGACCACCGCCGAACTGGTCCTCGTACTCTCCGCCGACCTGCCGTTCCTCGACCGGGAGACCGTACGGGCCCTGCTGGACGCCCCCGGCACGGACGGGGCGATGCTGCGCGACCCCGACGGCCGGGACCAGCCGCTGGTCGCCGCGTACCGGGCCGAGCCCCTGCGCCGCGAGATCGCCCTGCTCGCCACCGAACACGGCAACCTCACCGGGCTCCCGCTCCGCGCGCTCACCGCCGAACTGGACCTCGCCCGCGTCACGTCCCGGCCACTGGCTTCCTTCGACTGCGACACCTGGGACGATCTCGCGGTCGCCCGCGCCCGCATCAGGGACCATGGAACCGTGCTGGAGCAATGGATCACCGCCGTCAAGAACGAGCTGGGCATCGACCTCGCCGTCGACACCGACACCCTGCTCGACCTCGCCCGGGACGCCGCCCACGGCGTCGCCCGGCCCGCCGCCCCGCTGACCACCTTCCTGGTCGGCTACGCGGCCGCCCACGCCGCCGCCACCGGCGCCGACCCGGCCCGGGCCGTCGCCGAGGCCTCCCGCAAGGCGGCCGACCTGGCGCTGCGCTGGGCCGACGAGGCCGCGGCCGACGACGCCGAACGGAACGGCTCCGGATGACCCCCACGAACTCCGCCGAGCAGGCCCTCGACGAGGCCCTGGCCCTGGTCAGCCGGGCCCCCGAGGACGGCGCCGGCGCGGGCGGACACCGCACGGCCTCCTGGCAGCGGGCCCGGGACACCGCCGTCCTCGCCGGGAGCAGGGTGCGTCCGCGCACCCACCGCGTGCCCCTGGCGGACGCCCTCGGCGAGGTCCTCGCCGCCCCCCTGGACGCGCTGACCGACCTGCCGTCCTTCGACACCTCCGCCATGGACGGCTGGGCCGTCGCGGGCCCCGGCCCCTGGAGCGTGCGCGCCGGCGGCGGCGTCCTGGCCGGCTCCGGGCGGCCCGAGCCCCTCACGGACGGCGAGGCCGTACGGATCGCCACCGGCGCCCGGATCCCCGCCGACACCACCGCCGTCATCCGCAGCGAGCACTGCCGCGAGTCCGGTGCCCAGCTCTTCGCCGACCGGCCCGTCCTCACCGGACAGGACATCCGCCCGCGGGGCCAGGAGTGCCGCTCCGGTGACCTGCTGCTGCCCGCCGGCTCCCTGGTCACCCCGGCCGTGCTGGGGCTCGCCGCAGCCGCCGGGTACGACGAGCTGACCACCTCGCCGCGCCCCCGCGTGGAGATCCTGGTGCTCGGCGACGAGCTGCTCACCGACGGTCTGCCGCACGAGGGGCTGATCCGCGACGCCCTCAGCCCCATGCTCGGACCCTGGATCGACCGCCTCGGCGCCGAGGTCGTCGGTACGCGGCGGCTCGGCGACGACCCGGCGGGGGCCGCGGCCCTCCTGGAGGCCGTCACCACGAGCACCGCCGACGTCCTCGTCACCACGGGCGGCACCGCTTCCGGGCCCGTCGACCACGTCCATCCCGTACTGCGCGAGGCGGGCGCCGACCTGCTGGTCGACGGAGTGGCCGTCCGCCCCGGGCACCCCATGCTGCTGGCCCGCCTCGGCTCCGGGACGCCCGACGGACACGCGGTGCGCCACCTGGTCGGGCTGCCCGGGAACCCGCTGGCCGCCGTCTCCGGACTGCTGACCCTCGCCGATCCCCTGCTGCGCGCCCTCGCCGGCCGCCGCGGGCGCCCCCGCTACACGGCGCCGGTGCAGGGCGACGTGGCGGGCCACCCGTACGACACCCGGCTGGTGCCGGTCCTGCTGAGCGACGAGCACGCGGTGCCGCTGCGCTACCACGGACCTGCGATGCTGCGGGGTGTGGCGGCCGCCGACGCCCTGGCCGTCGTACCGCCCAGGGGCGCGCGGTCCGGACAGGAACTGGAGATTCTCGATCTGCCCTGGGCTTCTGGAGGATGTTTCACGTGAAACTGCACGGCCAGGACTCCATGGCCCGTGGCGCCGACGAGAAACTCGTCTCCCGGCGCATCAAGCTGCCCAGACGCGTCGTCGAGAACCCGCTGAGCCAGGTCACCAAGCGCCTGTTGATGGCCTTGTTCGTGCTCTTCCTGACCGTGTTCATCGTGTGGCTGGACCGCGGCGGCTACCACGACAACGCCAACGAGACGGTCGATCTCCTCGACTGCTTCTACTACGCGACCGTGACGCTGTCCACGACCGGCTACGGCGACATCGTGCCGTACAGCGACAGCGCACGATTGATCAACATCCTGCTGATCACCCCGCTGCGCGTGCTGTTCCTGATCATCCTGGTCGGTACCACCCTGGAAGTCCTGACGGAGCGGACGAGGGAAGAGTGGCGGCTGAAGAGCTGGAGGAAGAACTTGCGTGAGCACACGGTCGTCGTCGGCTTCGGTACGAAGGGCCGCTCGGCCCTGCAGACGCTGCTGGCCACCGGCCTCTCCAAGGAGCAGGTCGTCATCGTCGACCCCAGCGCCAAGGTGATCGACACGGCCAACGCGGAGGGGTTCACGGGCGTGGTCGGCGATGCCACCCGCTCCGACGTGCTGCTCCGCGCCGAGCTGCAGAAGGCCCGTCAGATCATCATCGCGACCCAGCGGGACGACACGGCGGTCCTGGTCACGCTGACCGCCCGGCAGCTCAACCGCGGGGCGAAGATCGTCGCGGCGGTGCGCGAGGAGGAGAACGCCCCGCTGCTGCGCCAGTCCGGCGCGGACGCGGTCATCACGAGCGCGAGCGCGGCCGGCCGGCTGCTGGGCCTGTCCGTGCTCAGCCCGAGCGCGGGCACGGTGATGGAGGACCTGATCCAGCAGGGCAGCGGCCTCGACCTCGTCGAACGCCCCGCTCGCAAGTCCGAGGCCGGCAAGTCGGTCCGGGACACCGAGGACCTGGTGGTGAGCGTGCTGCGCGGGCACCGGCTGCTCGCTTACGACGACCCGCACGCGAGCCCGATCCAGCTGACGGACCGTCTCATCACCATCGTGCGGGCGGTCCCGCCGACCTCGCAGGTGAAGCTCGGTCCTGCCGAGTAGCCGCGCCGTGGCGTAGCCTCCGGGCCATGCATGCGATCACCATCGAGCAGCCCGGCGGCCCCGAGGCCCTCGTCTGGGCCGACGTACCCGATCCGGTGCCGGGCGAGGGCGAGGTACTCGTCGAGGTCGCGGCGAGCGCCGTGAACCGCGCCGACGTACTCCAGCGACAGGGCTTCTACGATCCGCCGCCCGGCGCCTCGCGCCATCCGGGGCTGGAGTGTTCCGGCCGGATCGCCGCGATCGGTCCGGGGGTCTCCGGCTGGTCCGTGGGCGACGAGGTGTGCGCCCTGCTGGCCGGTGGCGGGTACGCCGAGCGCGTGGCCGTCCCGGCGGGCCAGCTGCTGCCGGTCCCGGCGGGCGTGGAGCTGACGACGGCGGCCGCACTGCCCGAGGTCATCACGACCGTGTGGTCCAACGTGTTCATGGTGGCCGGACTGCGCCCCGGCGAGACCCTGCTGGTGCACGGCGGGTCCAGCGGGATCGGGACAATGGCGATCCAGCTGGCGAAGGCGGTGGGCGCGACGGTCGCCGTGACGGCGGGCGGCCCGGAGAAGCTGGCGCGCTGCAAGGAGCTGGGCGCGGACATCCTGATCGACTACCGCGAGCAGGACTTCGTGGCCGCGCTGCGCGAGGCGACGGGCGGGGCCGGGGCGGACGTGATCCTGGACATCATGGGAGCGAAGTACCTCGCCCGGAACGTGGACGCGCTCGCCGTGAACGGACGGCTCGCGGTGATCGGGCTCCAGGGCGGGGTGAAGGCCGAACTGAACCTCGGCGCGCTGCTGGCGAAGCGGGCGGCGATCACCGCCACCTCGCTGCGGGCCCGCCCGCTGGAGGAGAAGGCGGCCATCGTCGCCGCCGTGCGCGAGCACGTGTGGCCGCTGGTCGCCGCGGGGCGGATCCGGCCGGTGGTGCACGCGGCGTTCCCCATGCGGGACGCGGCCGAGGCCCACCGCGTGCTGGAGTCCAGCGCCCACGTGGGCAAGCTGCTGCTCACCGTCTGAGAGCCGGGCGCGGCGCCGCTGCGGGGGCTCCGCCCCCGAACCCCCGCGCCTCAAACGCCGGTGGGGCTGGATCCGCCCTTCGGGCAGATCCAGCCCCACCGGCATGCACCGGGACCCCGCCCGTGCCGGGCTACAGGCTGCGGAGCAGGACCGCCGGGGATTCCACGCAGTCGGCGACGTGGCGCAGGAAGCCGCCCGCCGTACCGCCGTCGCAGACCCGGTGGTCGAAGGTCAGCGACAGCTGGACGACCTTGCGGATCGCCAGCTGCCCCTCGTGGACCCACGGCTTGTCGATGATCCGGCCCACGCCCAGCATCGCCGCTTCGGGGTGGTTGATGATCGGCGTGGAGCCGTCGACCCCGAACACCCCGTAGTTGTTCAGGGTGAAGGTGCCGCCGGTCAGATCGGACGGAGTCAGCTTCCCGGACCGGGCCAGCTCGGTCAGCCGGGCGAACTCCGCCGACAGGGACTCCGGGTTGCGGTGCTGCGCGTCGCGGACCACCGGGACCACCAGGCCCCGCTCGGTCTGGGCGGCGAAGCCCAGGTGCACCGACGGCAGCCGGACGATCTCCTTGGCCGCGAGGTCCACGGTGGAGTTGAGCTCCGGGTACTTGGCCAGGGCGGCCGTGCAGATCCGGGCCAGCAGCGCGAGCACCGAGATCTTGGGCCCGCCCACGGCGTTCATCGCGGCCCGGGCGGCCATCAGCTCGGTGGCGTCCGCGTCGACCCAGCAGGTGGCGTCGGGGATCTCTCGGCGGCTGCGCGAGAGCTTCTCGGCGACCGCCCCGCGCACCCCCTTGAGCGGGATCCGCTCGCCCTGCGCCGCCACTGCCGGGGCCGCGGCCGTCGCCACGGGGGCGACCGGGGCCGGCTCGGGCGCCCGCAGCACGGCCAGCGCCGCCTCGACGTCCGCCCGCAGGATCAGGCCCTCGGGCCCCGACCCCTTCAGCGCGCGCAGGTCGACCCCGCCGTCCTTGGCCAGCTTGCGCACCAGCGGCGAGATCACGGGCACCGGCCCGGCGGGCAGCGCCGGAGCCACCGGGGCCACGACGACGGGCGCCGAGACCGCGGCGGTGACGGGTCGCACCCGTCGCCGACGCGCCGGGCGCGAGTGGTCCTCGCCGTAACCGATCAGAGGCCGGGGCACATTGCCGGCGCCGTCGGCCTCGGCCGCCGGCGCGGCCGGGACCTCAGGAAGCGAGGACGCCCCCACCGCCACGGTGATCAGCGGTGCTCCGACGGGCAGTTCCGTGCCCTCCTCCCCGAAACGGGCGGTGACCACACCGCCGTAGGGGCACGGAACCTCCACCATCGCCTTGGCCGTCTCGACCTCGACCACCGGCTGGTCGATGGCGACGACATCGCCCACCGCGACCAGCCAGCGGACGATCTCGGCCTCGGTCAGGCCCTCCCCGAGATCGGGAAGCTTGAATTCCATTACCTGCGGCATCAGTTCTCCCACTGCAGGCGTGCCACGGTGTCCAGGATCCGGTCCACTCCCGGCAGGTGGTGCTTCTCCAGCATCGGCGGCGGATACGGGATGTCGAAGCCCGTCACCCGCAGCACCGGCGCCTCCAGGTGGTGGAAGCACCGCTCCGTGATGCGGGCGGCGATCTCCGCGCCGGGTCCGCCGAAGCCGTTCGCCTCGTGGACCACCACCGCGCGCCCGGTGCGGCGTACGGACTCCACGACCGTGTCCTCGTCGAACGGGACGAGCGAGCGCAGGTCCACGACCTCCAGGTCCCAGCCCTCCTCGCGCGCCGCCTCGGCCGCCTCCAGGCACACCGGGAGCGAAGGCCCGTAGGTGATCAGAGTGGCGCTGGTGCCGGTCCGCCGGACCAGCGCCTTCCCGATGCCGGGCACGGCCGCCGGCGCCTCGGGCCGCCAGTCGGCCTTCGACCAGTAGAGCCGCTTCGGCTCCAGGAAGACCACCGGGTCGTCGCTGGCGATGGAGGCGCGCAGCAGGCCGTAGGCGTCCTCGACCGTCGCCGGGGTGACCACGGTGAGGCCGGGCGTGGCCACGTAGTACGCCTCGGAAGAGTCGCAGTGGTGCTCCACGCCGCCGATCCCGCCGCCGTACGGAACGCGGATGGTGATCGGCAGCGGCATCGCACCGCGGGTGCGGTTGCGCATCTTCGCCACGTGCGAGATGAGCTGCTCGAACGCCGGGTACGCGAAGGCGTCGAACTGCATCTCCACGACCGGCCGCAGCCCGTACATGGCCATGCCGACCGCCGCGCCCAGGATGCCCGCCTCGGCGAGCGGGGTGTCCGTGCAGCGCTCCTCGCCGAATTCCTTCGCGAGCCCGTCCGTGATCCGGAAGACCCCGCCCAGCGTTCCGACGTCCTCGCCCATGACGTGGACCGTCGGGTCCTCCGCCATCGCGTCGCGCATGGCCCGGGTCAGGGCCTGCGCCATCGTCGCGGGCTTGGCCCCCGTCTTCGCGGACTTCGCCGCCACCGTCGTCACGCCTGATCCTCGGCTTCCAGCTCTGCACGGAGCATGGCCGCCTGCTCGCGCAGCCGGTCCGTCTGCTCCGCGTACACGTGCGCGAACAGGTCCATCGGGTCCACCACCGGGTCCGCGTTCATCCCCTCGCGGAGCGCCGCGGCCATCACCTCGGCGTCGTCGCGCGCCGCCTTGACGGCCGCTTCGTCGATGATCCCGCGCGCGGTCAGCTCGCGCTCCAGCAGATCGATCGGGTCGTGCGCCTTCCAGGCCTCGACCTCCGCGTCACCGCGGTAGCGGGTCGCGTCGTCGGCGTTCGTGTGGGCTTCCATCCGGTAGGTGACGGCCTCGATCAGGGTCGGGCCACCACCGGCGCGGGCGCGGCGGACCGCCTCGGTCAGCACCTCGTGCATCGCGGCGATGTCGTTGCCGTCGACCAGCCGGCCGGGCATCCCGTACCCCACGGCCTTGTGGGCCAGGGTCGGGGCGGCGGTCTGCTTGGCGAGCGGGACGGAGATCGCGAAGCCGTTGTTCTGCACGAGGAAGACCACCGGGGCCTGCCAGACGGCGGCGAAGTTCAGTGCCTCGTGGAAGTCGCCCTCGCTGGTGCCGCCGTCGCCGACCATGGCGAGGGCGACGACGTCGTCGCCGCGCAGCCGGGCCGCGTGCGCCAGGCCGACCGCGTGCGGCAGCTGGGTGGCGAGCGGGGTCGAGAGCGGGGCTATGCGGTGCTCACGGGGGTCGTAGCCGGTGTGCCAGTCGCCGCGCAGCAGGGTCAGCGCCTGGACGGGGTCCAGGCCGCGCGCCACGGCCGCCAGGGTGTCGCGGTAGCTCGGGAACAGCCAGTCCTGGTCCTCCAGGACCATGGCGGCCGCGATCTCGCAGGCCTCCTGGCCCACGGTGGAGGGGTAGACGGCGAGCCGGCCCTGCTTGGTGAGCGCCGTGGCCTGGGCGTTGTAGCGGCGGCCGCGCACCAGCTCGGCGTAGCAGCGTCGCATCAGCTCCGGGTCGAGCCGGTCCGCCGCCTCGGTACCCAGTACCCGGTAGGGCTCGGGGTCCGGGAGCAGCGGAGCGGCGTCCGTACGGGGCCTCCAGGCGGGCGGCGTGGTGGAACGGTGGGACGCACCGGCACCGGGCAGCTCTTGGACCGTCATGGCGGCGTACACCTCCTCGTGGGAAGCGGGCAGGGGGTGCCCCGGGTGTGAGGCCCCTCACCTACCGATTGTTCGGTTGTCCGCGCAATTTGGCTACAGGCGACTCCAGGCTGTGGACAAACTGGCGTCGGGGGCCTGGGATGGATGCAGGACGTCCAGGAGAGGGAGGCATCGGGCAATGCCGGATGAACAAATGGCCGGACCGGGTTCCGCACCGGCTGCGCCGGGGGGCGCCCCGGGCACCTCGGGAGTCCCGCCCGTCACGCCCCGTCCCCTGGATCCGATCGACCGGTCGATCATGCGGCTGCTCCAGGCGGACGGCCGCGCGTCAATACGGTCGGTGGCGGAGCAGGTGCACGTCTCGCGGGCGAACGCCTACGCCCGGATCAACCGGCTCATGGACGACGGCGTGATCCGCGGGTTCACGGCCCGCGTCAACCACGAACGCGCAGGCCAGGGCGCATCCGCCTATATCACCCTGAAGATCGTCCAGAACTCCTGGCGCACGGTCCGCGAGCAGCTGCGCGAGCTCCCGGGCGCCGCGCACATCGCGCTGGTCAGCGGTGATTTCGATGTCCTGCTGCTGGTGCACACCCCGGACAACCGGACCCTGCGCGAACTGGTCCTCACCCGCCTCCAGGCCATCCCGGAGGTCCTCTCGACGCGGACCCTGCTGGTCTTCGAGGAGACCGACCTCCTGGACACGGGCCCGCGCCCGGGGAGCGGCCCGACGATCTCGGAGGAGTAGGCCCCCGGGCCCCGCCCGATCGGCAGGACACCCCCTGGCCCGTCCGGGGGACGGCAGACGCCCCCCGGGGCCGTTGCGGCCGTTCCGGGGGGCGCTGTGGGTCCTGCGCGGGTCAGCGGGCGGTGCGCAGGCCGTCGAAGGCCATGTGGACGACCGCGTCCGCGAGCTGGTCGGGTCCCGTGCCCGAGTGCGGGCGGTACCACTCGACCAGGGAGTTCACCATGCCGAAGAGCAGGCGGGTGGCGAGGCGGATGTCCACGTCCGCCCGGAGGTCGCCGTCGGCTGCGGCGGCCTTGAGCAGGTCGGCGACCTGGTGGTCGAAGTCGCGGCGGCGTTCCAGCGCCCACCGCTCGGTGCGGGTGTTGCCGCGTACGCGCAGCAGCAGCGTCACGTAGGGCAGTTCGCCGACCAGTACCTCGACCGTGCGGCGCGTGACGTATTCAACGCGCTCGACCGCCCGGCCGCGTATCGCTCCCGGCTCCTCCAGGATCGCGAAGAGCCCGTCGAGGGCGCGGCTGACGGCGCGCCGCAGCAGCTCCTCCTTGCCCGCGACGTGGTGGTAGATCGAGGACTTCGAGATGCCCGCGGCCTTGGAGAGGTGCTCCATCGAGGTGCCGTCGTAGCCGCGCTCGTTGAAGACCTGGACGGCAACGGACAGCAGGGTCTCGGGGGTGTACGTGTCCCGTTTGGCCGTGGTCATGCGTTCTCCCCCGTGTCGTCCCGGTCGCCCTCGCGGTCGCCCTCGTCGTCGCCGTCCTCGTAGCCCAGTTTGAACAGGGCGAGGGAGGGCGCGTAGCGGCCGCCGGGGACGCGCTCGTCGAGGTTGTGCAGCAGGTCGTAGGCCCAGTCGCGGCCGATCCGGTCGTGCCATTCGGCCGGGCCCAGCGGGTAGTTGACGCCGAGCCGCATCGCCGTGTCGATGTCCTCGGCGGAGGCGACCCCCCGGGCGACCGCGTCGGCCGTCAGGTCGATCAGCATCGCGACGGTCCGCGCGACGATCATGCCGGGGACGTCGCCGATCACGGAGACCTGCTTGCCGAGCTTCTGGAAGAGGCCGATCGCCTCGGCCAGGGTCCGCTCGCTGGTGTCCCCGCTCGCGGAGAGCGCGATGCGGGTGGCGCCGCGGTAGTCGAGCGCGAGGTCGAAGTAGACGACGTCCGCGAACTCCACGGAGGTCTTGCCGTCGGCGAGGACCAGCTGGCCCTCGCCGGGAAGCTGGATGTACGGGCCCCCCTGCTCGGTGGCCGCGACCGCGATCCCGGCCTCCTCCAGCAGCTCCACCAGGCCGGCCGCCGGGCCGAGGTCACCGACGACGGTGACCTTCGCCGGGGCCTCCTCGGGCGCCGCGGTGTGCGGGAGCGCGGGCTCGGCGCCGGGGCCGTACGGGTACCAGCCGTGCCCGGACTTGCGTCCGAGGCGGCCCGACTGGACGAGCCGGCGCTGGGCGAGGGAGGGGGTGAACTTCGGGCTGCGGAAGAAGGACTCCCACACCGAGCGGGTCACGGCCTCGTTCACGTCCTGGCCGATCAGGTCGGTCAGCTGGAAGGGGCCCATCTTGAAGCCGCCGCTCTCGCGGAGCACGGCGTCGATGGTGGCCGCGTCCGCGCCCCGCTCCTCGTACACCGCGAAGGCCTCGGCGTAGAAGGGGCGGGCGATCCGGTTGACGATGAACCCGGGGGTGTCGGCGCAGCGGACCGGCGTCTTCCCCCAGCCGAGGACGGTGCGGTACGCGCGCTCGGCGGCGGCCGGGTCGGTCGCGAACCCGCTGACCACCTCGACGAGCGGGAGCAGCGGGGCCGGGTTGAAGAAGTGCAGGCCGAGGAAGCGGCCGGGGTGCGCGAGCCCGGCGGCGAGCTCGGTGACGGAGAGCGAGGAGGTGTTCGTGGCCAGCAGCGCGTCCGGCGCGACCACCTCTTCGAGCGCGGCGAAGAGCGACTGCTTGACGGTGACGTTCTCGACGACGGCCTCGATGACGAGGCCCGCCTCTGCGAGGTCCGCGAGGTCTCCGGCCGGAGCGATCCGGCCGATCGCCTCCTCGGCCTCGGCGCGGTCCAGGCGGCCCTTGGCCGCCATCCGCTCGACCCGGTCCTGGACGAAGCCGACGCCGTCGGCGGCGAGGGAGGCGTTGATGTCGTAGATCAGCACGCGGTGACCTGCGAGAAGGGCGACCTGGGCGATGCCCTGGCCCATGGTGCCCGCGCCGACGACCGCCACAGTGCGGGACCGCTCGATTGCTGTCATGTCCTGATCCTCCCGCACACACTTGTCCACAGGTCCGCCGGGCCCTCTTGTCCCGACCGATCGTTCGGTTACTCTAACTCCAGTCTGCTGTTCTTCGCCCGGCTCAACGAGGAGTTGGTCCCTGATGGCCGCCGAGCTCACCGTCCCCCAGCTGTCCGCCAAGCACCGGCCCACCCTGGACCAGGCCCTGTCGGCGATCCGCAGCCGTGCCTACTGGTCCCCGCATCCCGAGCATCCCAAGGCCTACGGCGAGACCGCGCCCGCCGACGGGCTGGCCGCGTTCGAGGCCGTCCGCGGCACGCGGCTGGACCTCGGCCAGCCCGGCACCGACGGCTGGGCGGGCGCCGAGGTGTCCCCCTTCGGCCCGGAGCTGGGCATCGAGTACCCGCACGTGGACCCGGACGTGCTGCTGCCCGCGATGAAGGCCGGCATGGGTGCCTGGCGCGACGCGGGACCCGAGGCCCGCGCCCTGGTCTGTATCGAGATCCTGGCCCGCATCTCCGCCCGGACCCACGAGTTCGCGCACGCGGTCATGCACACCAGCGGCCAGGCCTTCATGATGGCGTTCCAGGCCGGCGGCCCGCACGCGCAGGACCGCGGCCTGGAGGCCGTGGCGTACGCGTACGAGGAGCAGACCCGGGTCCCGGGTCAGGCCGACTGGTCGAAGCCGCAGGGCAAGAAGGACCCGCTGGAGCTCGGCAAGAGCTTCACCGCCGTCCCGCGCGGCATCGCCCTCATGATCGGCTGCAACACCTTCCCGACCTGGAACGGCTACCCGGGCCTGTTCGCCTCCCTGGCCACCGGCAACGCCGTCCTGGTCAAGCCGCACCCGCGGGCCGTGCTGCCGCTCGCGCTGACCGTCCAGGTGGCGCGCGAGGTCCTCGCCGAGGCGGGCTTCGACCCGAACCTGGTGGCGCTCGCGGTCGAGCACCCGGGCGAGGGCATCGCCAAGACCCTCGCGGTCCGCCCCGAGATCAAGCTGATCGACTACACCGGGTCCACCGAGTTCGGCGACTGGCTGGAGACCAACGCCCGTCAGGCGCAGGTCTACACGGAGAAGGCCGGCGTCAACACCGTCGTCCTGGACTCCACCGACAACTACAAGGGCATGCTGTCCAACCTGGCGTTCTCGCTGTCCCTGTACAGCGGCCAGATGTGCACCACCCCGCAGAACCTGCTGATCCCGCGCGAGGGCATCGCGACGGACGCCGGCCACAAGACCTACGACGAGGTCGTCGCCGACCTCGCCGCCTCGGTCGGCGGCCTGCTGGGCGACGACGCCCGGGCCAACGCGCTGCTCGGCGCGCTGGTGAACCCGGACGTCAGGACCCGGCTGGAGGCCGCCGCCGCGCTGGGCGAGGTCGCGCTGGCCTCCCGCGAGGTCGTGAACCCCGAGTTCCCGGACGCGGTGGTCCGCACCCCGGTCATGGTCAAGCTGGACGCGGCCAAGCCCGACGCGGACGCCCCCTACCTCTCCGAGTGCTTCGGCCCGGTCTCCTTCGCGGTCGCCGTGGACACCACCGCCGACGCCCTCGACCTGCTGCGCCGTACGGTGCGGGAGAAGGGCGCCATGACGGTGGGCGCGTACACGACGTCGGCGGACACCGAGCGGGCGATCGAGGAGGTCTGCCTGGAGGAGTCCGCGCAGCTCTCGCTGAACCTGACCGGCGGGGTCTTCGTCAACCAGACCGCCGCGTTCTCGGACTTCCACGGCTCCGGCGGCAACCCGGCGGCCAACGCGGCCCTCTGCGACGGCGCCTTCGTCGCGAACCGCTTCCGCGTGGTGGAGGTCCGCCGCCAGGCATAGGCCGCGGACGTCGGGCGCCCGGCGGGCGCCCGACGGGCCATCGCCCGGCGTGGCCGCAGGCTAGGCCGGCTCGGCGCCCTCTTCGGCCGGGGGACCGCCCCAGTGGAAGAGGGTCATGGCCACGCTGGTGGCCAGGTTGTAGCTGGAGACCTGTGAGCGCATCGGCAGGGAGACCAGGTGGTCGGCCCGGGCGCGCAGCTCGGGTGAGATCCCGTGGCGTTCCGATCCGAAGGCGAGCAGGGCGTCGTCCGGGAGGGTGAGGGCGCGGATGTCCTCGCCCTCCGGGTCGAGCGCGTAGAGAGGGCCGGGCGGCAGCTCGTCCAGGGCCAGGCGCTCGACGGTGGTGGCGTAGTGCAGCCCGGCCCCGGCCCGGACCACGTTCGGGTGCCAGGGGTCGAGGTCACCGCGGGTCACCACGCCGGTGGCACCGAAACCGGCGGCGAGCCGGACGACGGCTCCGACGTTGCCGAGGTTGCGGGGGTTGTCGAGGACGACGACGGGCGCGGGCCGCGGCAGCCGCCCGAGCCCCGCGATGCCCGCCGCCCGGTCGGGCCGTACCGCGAGGGCCGCGACGCCGGTGGGATGCACCCGGGGCAGGACCTCCTCGAGGGCGGCCCGCCGCACCAGCCGCGCCACGGCGTCCTCGACGTCCGGAGCCAGCTCACGGGCGAGCGCCCGTACCGCGCCGGGATCCTCGGCGATGACCATCCGCACATCGGCCCCGAACCGCAGGGCGTGCTTCACCGCGTGGAACCCGTCGAGCAGCACGAGACCTCCCGCCTGCTCGGCCTCCCGCCACTCCCGCACCGTCTCGTCCATACCCCGACCCTACGGTCCGCGCGGACGCCCTCCCGACCGGGTTCAGCCCCGTCGGCGACGGGGCGCGGGGTCCGGGGCGGCGCCCCGGCAGCGGCGCCGCACGGCACCGTCAGCGCGGCCCCGGCACCGTCAGCGCGGCCCCGGCAACGGCACGGGCACCGGCACCGGCTCGCCGGCGGCCGGCTCGGGCTCCACCGCCCGCCGCCGACGCCACCGCACCATGGAGACCCGTACCCCCGCCCAGAGCAGGAACCCGGTCGGCAGGAACACCGCGTCCGCGGCGATCATCGCCAGGGAGAAGAACGGCAGCCCCAGCAGCACCGCGATCCCCGCGTGCTCCAGCATCATCAGCACCAGCAGGACGTTCTTGATCCGCCGGTTGAACAGGGTGAACGGAAAGGCCACCTGCACCGCCACCGTCCCGTACGACAGCAGCATCACCAGCGTCCCGCTCCCGGCCACCAGCGCCGACAGCCCAGGCCACGGGGAGAAGTAGTCGAGCCCCAGCGGGTAGTACAGGGCCGTCCCGTCCTGCCACCGGGAGCCCTGGATCTTGTACCAGCCCGCCGTCGCGTAGATCAGGCAGACCTCCGCCATGATCACCATCATGGCCGCGTTGTGCAGCAGGTTGGCCAGGACGTCCAGGACCGCCCGCCCCTCGCCCTCCGGCTCGTAGCGGTCCACCATCCACCACAGCCCGCAGGCCACCCACACCGCCGCGAACGCCGCCAGCCAGCCGTAGCCGAACCGGCCCGTCGCCGCGCCGAAGGCGAACACCGCGCCCAGCACGCCCCACAGCACGGGCCCCGCGGCCCCGGCCGTCGCCGAGCCGCGCGTACGGGCCCTGCGCGCATCCAGCGACCACACCTGCGCGCACCGGGTCAGCACCAGGTAGATCGCCATCAGGTGGATGACGTTGTCCCCGCCGTCGCCCATGAACACGCTGCGGTTCTGCAGCGACAGCACTCCGATCATGAACACCACGGAGGTCGCCCGCGTCCGCCAGCCCAGCAGCAGCCCCGCGCTCGCCAGCACGGACACCGCGTACACGATCTCGAACCACAGCGTCGAGTCCGACCACATCAGCACCGAGAAGGCGTGGTTGGAATCGATCAGCCGCTCGGCCAGGCGCCAGCTCCACGGCCCGTCCGGTCCGTACAGCTCGGCGCGGTGGGGGAACTCGCGCAGCAGGAAGAAGAGCCAGGTCGCGGCGAAGCCGATGCGGACCACGGCGCTCTGGTACGGGCCCAGCGCCCGCCCGGTGATCTGCGCGGCCAGCCGACCCGCCGTCTCGCGGGCGCGCCTCACACCGTCCACCACGGCAGCTCCCGGTAGTAGGTCTGGGTGTCGGTGGTCTCGGTGCTCCACTTCGGCGCGGGCACCGCCGTGGTCGCCGAGCGCAGCTGGATCCGCACGATCTCCGCGCCGCGGGCGTGGGGGGCGAGCCGGTTCACCGCGATCCGCTGGAGGTACTCCTCGGACAGCTTGCCGCGCTCGCCGTTCGGCCTGTTCTCCTCGTCGTGGGACCCGGTGAAGAAGTCCCAGGCCCGGCGGAGCTCGTTCTGCCGCGTGTGGCTCGGCAGCAGGCTGTGCCGGATGGCCTCGCCGTCCTCGGCGCTCAGGTCGTGCCAGGGCGTGCCGGTGATGCCGCCGTCGGCGGTCCGTACCTCGGCGCGCGCCTCGACCGCGATGTTCTGCTGCAGCGGGTTGGGCGCGAAGAGCTTCCAGTTCTGTTCGAACTCGGGGTAGATCCAGCCGTCGATCGTCTGCGCGTGCTGCTTGCTCAGGGTGTTGGCCGGGGCCACGTGCAGGAAGACGAGCGCGAGGTGCGTACAGGCGGCCACGGCGATCACCCCCAGGGCCAGGGCGGTCACGACCCGGTACGGGGTGGACAGACCGGCTATTCCGGGCGCCCGCGGGGGTGGCGGAGCGGCCCCTTCGGCGGGCTCGTGCTCGTTCGAATCCATCCCCACCCGATCGTCCGGCTTCCACAGGGTTGACCTCAGAGGTTGACACCCTACGGGCCGTCGTCTCACCATTGAAGCGGATGAACCGAACGATCGGTCGGTCGGGCGGACGGCGGACTCTCACAGGGAGCCGGAATGGTGGCAGTGACCCCGGAAACGGGGCCGGACACGGCCCCCGGGACAGACGGGACGGACGGGACAGGCATGACTGCTGACCTGGGCGCGCAGCTCGCGGCGGCATTCGACGCGGCGGTGGCGGCCGACGAGCGCGTGGAACCGCGCGACTGGATGCCGGACGAATACCGCGCCTCACTGGTGCGCCAGATGGCCCAGCACGCCCATTCCGAGATCATCGGCATGCAGCCCGAGGCCAACTGGATCACTCGTGCGCCCTCGCTGCGCCGCAAGGCGATCCTGATGGCCAAGGTCCAGGACGAGGCCGGCCACGGGCTGTACCTCTACAGCGCGGCAGAGACCCTCGGTACCAGCCGCGACGAGCTGCTCGACAAGCTCCACTCGGGCAAGCAGAAGTACTCCTCGATCTTCAACTACCCCACCCTGACCTGGGCGGACGTCGGCGCCATCGGCTGGCTCGTGGACGGCGCGGCGATCACCAACCAGGTGCCGATCTGCCGTTGCTCCTACGGGCCGTACGCCCGCGCCATGGTCCGGATCTGCAAGGAGGAGTCCTTCCACCAGCGCCAGGGGTACGAGCTGCTCCTCGCCCTCTCGCAGGGCACGGAGGCCCAGCACGCGATGGCCCAGGACGCCGTCGACCGCTGGTGGTGGCCGTCGCTGATGATGTTCGGCCCGCCGGACGACGAGTCGGCGCACTCGGCGCAGTCGATGGCCTGGCGCATCAAGCGGCACTCCAACGACGAACTGCGCCAGCGGTTCGTGGACATCGCCGTCCCTCAGGCCGAGTCCCTCGGCCTGACCCTGCCCGACCCGGACCTGAAGTGGAACGAGGAGCGCGGGCACCACGACTTCGGCGCCATCGACTGGGCGGAGTTCTGGAACGTGCTCAAGGGCAACGGCCCCTGCAACGAGCAGCGGATCGACCAGCGGCGCAGGGCCCACGAGGAAGGCGCCTGGGTGCGCGACGCGGCCGCGGCGTACGCCCGGAAGCAGACGGCACAGCAGGTGGCACAACAGGCGGCGAAGCCCGCCGGACAGAACGAGGAGGCACGGGTATGACGCAGAACTGGCCCCTGTGGGAGGTGTTCGTGCGCTCGCGCCGCGGCCTCTCGCACACGCACGCGGGAAGCCTGCACGCCCCCGACGCGGAGATGGCCCTGCGCAACGCCCGCGACCTCTACACCCGGCGCGGTGAAGGCATCTCGATCTGGGTGGTGCCCTCCACCGAGATCACCGCCTCCTCGCCGGACGAGCGGGACCCGTTCTTCGCGCCGTCCGCCGACAAGCCCTACCGGCACCCGACCTTCTACGACATCCCGGAGGGGGTGAGCCACCTGTGACCGGCACCGACACCACCCGTCTCACCGGCGCCGAAGCCACGGCGGCGCTGGCGCTCGGCGACGACGCGCTGATCCTCTCCCACCGCCTCGGCGAATGGGCCGGACACGCCCCCGTCCTGGAGGAGGAGGTCGCGCTCGCCAACATTGCCCTCGACCTGCTCGGCCAGGCCCGGATCCTGCTGTCCCTGGCCGGCGACGAGGACGAGCTGGCGTACCTGCGCGAGGAGCGGTCCTTCCGCAACCTCCAGCTGGTCGAGCAGCCGAACGGCGACTTCGCCCACACCATCGCCCGGCAGCTCTACTTCTCCCTCTACCAGCACGAGGTCTACGGGGAGCTCGCCCGCGGGGACGGCCCGTTCGCGCCCCTGGCGGCCAAGGCCGTCAAGGAGACCGCGTACCACCGCGACCACGCCGAGCAGTGGACCCTGCGGCTCGGCGACGGCACCGAGGAGAGCCGCAGCCGTATGCGGGCCGCCCTCGACGCGCTCTGGAAGTACACCGGCGAGATGTTCCAGCCGGTGGACGGACTCGACGGGCTCGACCTGACCGCCGTGGAGGGGCGCTGGCTGGCCGCGCTGACCGGCGTACTGGAGCAGGCCGGTCTCGACCTGCCCCAGGGACCGCGCACCGGCGCCTGGGCGGCCGGGGCCGGACGGCAGGGACTGCACACCGAGTCCTTCGGCCGGATGCTCGCCGAGATGCAGCACCTGCACCGCAGCCACCCGGGGGCATCGTGGTGACCGCCGACGCCGGAACGACCCGCCTGGAGGCGGAACTGGCCGAGCTGGCCGGCTCCGTCCCGGACCCGGAGCTGCCCGTGCTCACCCTCGGCGAGCTCGGCGTGGTCCGCGGGGTGCGGATGCACGAGGACGGCCACGCGGAGGTCACCCTCACGCCCACCTACACGGGCTGCCCGGCGATCGAGGCCATGTCCGCCGACATCGAACGGGCCCTGACCGGCCACGGCATCCCCGACGTGCGGGTGACGACCGTGCTGGCCCCCGCCTGGTCCACCGACGACATCAGCGCCGAGGGCCGCCGCAAGCTCGCCGAGTTCGGCATCGCCCCGCCCCGGCCGCACGCGGCCGGCGGGCCGGTCCCGCTGACCCTGTCGGTCCGCTGCCCCAACTGCGGATCGACGGACACCGAACTGCTCAGCCGGTTCTCCTCCACCGCATGCAAGGCGCTGCGTCGCTGCACCGCCTGCCGCGAACCGTTCGACCACTTCAAGGAGCTCTAGATGGCCGCCCCCCGCCACGGCGCGTTTCACCCGCTGACGGTGGCGGCAGTCGACCGGCTCACCGACGACTCGGTTGCACTGACCCTGCGGGTTCCCGCCGAACTGCGCGAGGACTACCGGCACGCCCCGGGCCAGCACCTGACGCTGCGCCGCGCCGCCCCCGAGGGTGGCGCGGAGGTCCGCCGCACCTACTCGATCTGCTCGGCCGCCCCGGCGCCGGACGGCCCGGGGCCCGCGCAGCTGCGGGTCGGGGTGCGGCTGGTGGAGGGCGGCGAGTTCTCCACGTTCGCGCACAAGGAGATCGCCGCCGGGGACGTGCTGGACGTCATGGTCCCGGCGGGGCGCTTCGTGCTGGAGCCCGCCGCCGCACCGGCCACCGGGCACTACGCCGCGATCGTGGGCGGCAGCGGCATCACGCCCGTCCTGTCGATCGCGGCGAGCCTGCTGGCCGCCCGGCCCGACGCCCGGTTCTGCCTCGTGCGCAGCGACCGTACGGCGGCCTCGACGATGTTCCTGGAGGAGGTCGCCGACCTCAAGGACCGCTATCCGGCGCGGTTCCAGCTGGTGACGGTCCTCTCCCGGGAGGAGCAGGAGTCCGGGCTGCCCTCGGGGCGGCTGGACGAGGAGCGGCTGGCGGCCCTGCTGCCCGCGCTGCTGCCGGTGGCCGAGGTCACGGGCTGGTTCCTGTGCGGGCCGTACGGCCTGGTGCAGGGCGCGGAGCGGACCCTGGCCGCGCTCGGTGTCGCCCGGACCCGGGTGCACGAGGAGATCTTCCACGTCGAGGACACCGCCCCGACGGCCCGCGCCGCCTCCGGGACGGCCGCCGCGCACGGGCGGGTCACCGCCCGGCTCGACGGCCGCTCGGGCACCTGGCCGGTCCAGGACGGGGAGTCCCTGCTGGACGCGGTGCTCCGCAACCGCGCGGACGCCCCGTATGCCTGCAAGGGCGGGGTCTGCGGCACCTGCCGGGCGTTCGTGGTCTCGGGCGAGGTCCGGATGGACCGCAACTTCGCGCTGGAGGCCGAGGAGACGGAGGCCGGCTTCGTCCTGGCCTGCCAGTCGCACCCGGTGACGGAGGAAGTGGAGATCGACTTCGACCGCTGAGCGACCGCCGAGCGGACGGCACCCGGTCAGGCCCCTGTCGACGACGGGGGCCTGTCCATTTTCAAGAACCTGTTCTATCTTGACGCACCGTCAGGCGCGAGACCGTCGGACGCGGCACCGTCAGACCCGAACGCGGGAGGACAGGCAGTGGACTTCACCTTCACCGAGGAGCAGCAGGCCGCCGTCGAGGCGGCCAGGGCCGTCTTCGCGGATGTCGCGGCCGACGGCGTGCCCAGCCCCGCGCTGACCCCGGGGGCCGTCGCCGACGACTTCGACCGCCCGCTGTGGGCCAAGCTCGCCGGGTCCGACCTGCTGAGCCTGGTCCTCGCCGAGGAGCACGGGGGAGCGGGCCTGGACACAGTCGCCCTGTGCCTGGTGCTGCGCGAGGCCGCCAGGGTGCTGGCCCGGGTCCCGCTGCTGGAGCACTGCGCCACGGCCATGGCCGTGCAGGCCCACGGCAGCCCCGAACTGGCCGCCGCCCTGCTGCCCGGCGCGGGGCGCGGGACGCTGGTGCTCACCGCCGCCGCCCACGGGCGCTCCGGCCACGACCCGGCCGAACTGGCCGTCATCGCCCGCCGCGACGGGGAGTCCTGGATCCTGGAGGGCACGCAGACCGCCGTCCCCTGGGCGCACGGCGCGGACTGGATCGCCGTACCCGCCCACACCGGCGAGGGCGAGGCGGTCCTCGCGCTCGTCGCGCGCACCGCCGAGGGACTCGCCCTGGCCGAACAGGTCTCCACCAGCGGCGAACGGCTCGCCGAACTCGCCCTCGACGGCGTACGGGTGGACGGGAGGCACCTCATCGAAACCCCGGGTGCCTGGGAGCGGCTCCGCCAGCTCCTCGCCACCGGGACCTGC
Source organism: Streptomyces sp. NBC_01232 (assembly GCF_035989885.1). Classification (GTDB taxonomy): domain Bacteria; phylum Actinomycetota; class Actinomycetes; order Streptomycetales; family Streptomycetaceae; genus Streptomyces. The sequence continues at coordinate 4,366,386 of NZ_CP108518.1, read as the reverse complement.
GCACTGGCGCTGGGACTCGGGGAGAACGTCCTCACGATGACCAGCGAGTACACCGGCAAGCGTGAGCAGTTCGGCTTCCCGGTGGCCACCTTCCAGGCCGTCGCCGTCCAGGCCGCCGACCGGTACATCGACCTGCGCGCCATGGAGGTCACCCTGTGGCAGGCCGCCTGGCGGCTCGACGCCGCGACCGGTGGCGCCGGCGGTCCGCTGCCGAGCTCCGGTGACGTCGCGGTGGCCAAGATCTGGGCCTCGGAGGGCGTGCGCCGGGTCGTGCAGACCGCCCAGCACCTGCACGGCGGCTTCGGCGCCGACACCGACTACCCGCTGCACCGCTACCACGCCTGGGCCAAGCAGCTGGAGCTCCAGCTCGGCCCGGCCGCGGCGCACGAGGAGGCCCTGGGCGACCTGCTGGCCGCCCACCCCCTCGCCTGAGCCGGAGTCCGGACTGGAGCCGGAGTCCGGACTGGAGCGGGAGGACGTCAGAGGACGAAGGCCGGGTTCCCGTTGTCCGTCACCATCGGGCGCCCGGCACCGTCCCAGGCCTGCATCCCGCCGTCGACGTTCACGGCGTCGATCTCCTGGCGCACCAGGTACTGGGTGACCTGCGCGGAACGCCCGCCGACCCGGCACATCACGTACACACGGCGGCCGTCGTCGACGGCTTCGGTCAGCTCACCGAAGCGGGCCACGAAGTCGCTCATCGGGATGTGCAGAGCACCCTCGACGTGGCCGGCCGCCCATTCGTCGTCCTCACGGACGTCGAGGACAAAGCCTTCGGAGGGCACCGCGGCGGCGTCCACCGAGGGAAGCGGTCCGAAGTTCATACGTCGCCTTCTCTCATCGCAGATAGTGACTCCAACCTAGCCGACGCTGCCCGCCGTCCCGCCCGGCCGATGCGGCCCAGCAGCGGCGCAGCGCCGGCCAGCCGGGCTCACTCGGCGGCGAGCGCCGCCTCGAGCTCGGCCTCGCGCTGGGAAACCTCCGCGAGCAGCTGCTCCGCGATCTCCTCCAGCAGCCGGTCCGGGTCCTCGGGCGCCATCCTCAGCATCGACCCGATCGCGCTCTCCTCCAGCTCCTTGGCCACGAGGGACAGCAGCTCCTTGCGGCGCGCCAGCCACTCCAGCCGGGCGTACAGCTCCTCGCTCTCGCCCGGCACGGCCGCCTCGGGCGCCGGTCCGGCCGCCCACTCCTCGGCCAGCTCGCGCAGCAGCCGCTCGTCGCCCCGCCCGTAGGCCGCGTTCACCCGCGCGATGAACGCGTCGCGCCGTTCCCGCTCGGCCTCCTCCTGGGCGAGGTCGGGGTGGGCCTGGCGGACCAGCTCGCGGTAGAGCCGGCGCACCTCCTCCGAGGGCCGCACCCGCTCCGGCGGCCGCACGGGGCGGTCGGTCAGCATCGCGGAGGCGTCGTCGGAGATCCCGTCCGATCCCAGCCAGTCGTGGAACAGCTCCTCCACCCCGGGCATCGGCATGACAAGCGAGCGCGCTTCCTTCGCCCGTCGCAGGTCCTCGGGATCACCGCTGCGGGAGGCCTTCGCCTCGGCGATCAGCGCGTCCAGTTCATCGAGCCTCGTGTACATGGGGCCCAGCTTCTGGTGGTGCAGGCGGGAGAAGTTCTCCACCTCCACCCGGAAGGTCTCCACCGCGATCTCGAACTCGATCAGCGCCTGCTCGGCGGCCCGCACGGCCCGCTCCAGGCGCGCCTCGGGGCGCTCCTCGCCGGTGACGGAGGAGTCGCCGGAATCACCGGGGACTGTCTGCTCAGGCTGCTCGGTCTGCTCGCTCACCCGGCCAGCCTACGGCCCGTCCGCGCGGGCGATGTTTCACGTGAAACACCGCCCGCCGTGACACGGCCCTCGGCCACCCCGGCCGAACCGGTCCAACCCGGCTCACGCCCAGGTCAGGCACACGTCACGCCCTGGTCGGGCCGGGCGCGGGCGGGTCCGGCCCGACTCCGGCCGTGATCAGACGCCGGTCTCCGCCGCGATCCGACCGGCCCGCACCGCCGCCACCAGGTCGCAGTGATCGGCCTCCGTGCGGTCGGCGTAGGCCACGGCGAAGGACGCCATCGCCTCGTCCAGCTCGTCGTTCTTCCCGCAGTACCCGGCCAGCAGGCGCGGATCGACGCTGTGCGCGTGCGCCCGGGCCAGCAGGGCGCCGGTCATCCGCCCGTAATCGTCGATCTGGTCGACGGCCAGCGCCGCCGGATCCACGCTGCCCTTGCGGTTGCGGAACTGCCGCACCTGGAAGGGGCGGCCCTCCACCGTGGTCCAGCCGAGCATGATGTCGGAGACCACCTGCATCCGCTTCTGCCCGGCCACCACCCGGCGGCCCTCGTGCTCCTCCGGCTCGGAGGCGAAGCCCAGCCCGGGCAGGTGCGGCAGCAGCACCGAGGGCCGCGCCTCCTTGACCTGGAGCACCAGCGGTTCGCCCCGGTGGTCCAGCAGCAGGACCACGTACGAGCGCGTGCCGACGCTCCCGGTGCCCACCACGCGGAAGGCCACGTCGTGGATCGCGTACCGGGCCAGCAGCGGCAGCCGGTCGCCCTGGAGCGTCTGGAGGTAGAGGCCGAGCGAGGCCGCGACGGCCGCCGCCTCCCCGTCCCCGACCCGGCGCAGTACGGGCAGCGCGTCGACGAAGCGGCGCCCGCCGTCGGGCTCCGTCCGCGTCGACCGGGCGGCGAACCGGGCGGAGGTGTTGTTGCGGGCCTTCTCGGAGACCCGCTCCAGCGTGCCCAGCAGATCGCGGGCGTCTGCGTGCGAGACCAGCTCCTCGTCCGCGATGGCGTTCCACGCGTCGAGAGCGGGCAGCTTCGCCAGGAGCCGCAGGGTGCGCCGGTACGCGCCCACCGCGTCCAGGGCGGCCGCCCGGCAGGTGTCCTCGTCCGCGCCGGCCACCCGCCCGGCCAGCACCAGCGAGGCCGCCAGCCGCTTCAGGTCCCATTCCCACGGACCGAACACGGTCTCGTCGAAGTCGTTGAGGTCGATGACGAGCCGGCCGCGCGGGTCCCCGTACAGACCGAAGTTCGCCGCGTGCGCGTCGCCGCAGATCTGCGCGCCGACCCCGGTCACCGGACCGCCGGACAGGTCGTGAGCCATCAGCCCGGCCGCCCCGCGCAGGAACGCGAAGGGGTTCGCGGCCATCCGGCCCACCCGTATCGGAGTCAGCTCGGGGACCCGCCCGGCGTTGGACTCCTCCACCGCGCGCACCGCGTCCGGCCTCCCGGCCGGCGCCACGAAGGCGGCGTGCGCCGACCGCGGCACGCGGGTGCGCAGCGCCTTGCCCGCCTCCTTGGGAGAGTCCGGCGCCACCCTCGGTGCGAACCCCGCCACGTCCGGAATCCGCTGACCCGCTACAGCCGCCATCGACGCCGCCCCCACCCGTTCACTTCACTGATCGCTTCCAGAACGGGCTGACCGTACCTAGAGCCCGGCGTCCCTGGCCAGCAGTGCGGCCTGCACGCGGTTCTCGCAGCCCAGCTTCGCCAGGATCCGGCTCACGTACGTCTTCACGGTCGCCTCGCTCATGTGCAGCCGGCGGCCCGCGTCCGCGTTGGACAGCCCCTCGCCCAGCAGCGCCAGCACACCGCGCTCGCGCTCGCTGAGCTCCGCCACCTGACGCCGGGCCACCTCACCGCGCACGGCGGCCTTCCCCGAGGCCAGCTGGTCCACCACGTGCCGGGTCGCCCCGGGCGAGAGGTAGGCGTCCCCGGCCGCGGCCGCCCGGACCGCCCCGATCAGCTCGCCCGGAGCCGAGTCCTTGAGCAGGAAGCCCGCACCGCCCTCGCCCAGCGCCCGCAGCACGTTCTCCTTCTCCCCGAAAGTGGTCAGGATCAGCGCCCGCACCTCCGGCACGGCCCGCCGCAGCTCCCCCAGCGCGGTCAGGCCGTCCATCACCGGCATCTGGATGTCCAGCAGCACCACGTCGGGCGCGTGCGAGCGGGCCAGCTCCACCGCCTCCCTGCCGTTGGCCCCTTCCGCGACGACCTCGATGTCCGGCGCCGAGGTCAGGATCATCCTGATCCCGGCCCGGATCAGTGGTTCGTCGTCGGCGATCACCACTCTGATCACTTCGGCTGTCACCCCGCGCTCCTACTGCTTGACCTCGTACTCCTGCTTTTCCACGAGCTTGCCGTCCTGGAAGCAGAACCGGAAGATCAGGTCCGTTCCCAGGGTGCTCGGCTGGTTCTCGGCCAGCAGGGCCAGACACTCCGAACCCGGTGGCCTGGGCGGTCCCTTCCGGGCGGCCCCGGCGGTCATGAAGTTCTCCCCGCTCGGCAGCCGGTCCCGGACGGACTGCTCCCCCTCGCCCACGTGCACGGCGTCGAACTCGTCCCGGCCGATCATCGCGTCACTGGCCGAGTCCATCAGCAGCAGCGCTCCGGCGCCGAACACGATCACCAGCAGCACCACCGCGGCGAACGCGATCCCGCAGCCCACCGCGACGGCGCTGGTGCGGCTGGGCACGCGCACGGCCAGCTCCCGGTCCACCGCGTCCCAGTCCATCGGCTGTTCGCCGTTGCGCCCACGCGCCCGGCCGCCCGCATACGCCTGCGCCATCGTCCGGGCCTGGGCCCGCTGTCCGAAGTCGTCGGCCACGTCCTCCACGCCGGCCGGCTCGGCCCCGTACGGCAGGACACCCGCCACCCGGAACCCGCCGCCCTCGGCGGGGCCCGCGTGCACCATTCCGCCGACCAGCCGGGCCCGCTCGCGCAGTCCCGTCAGGCCCTGCCCGCCCGAGACCACCTCGTCCGCCGCGGCTCCCGCCGCCGGCCCATTGGCGATCTCCACCACCAGCGAGTCGTCCTCGAACCGCAGCTCCACCGTGATCGGCGCCCCCGGAGCGTGCTTGTACGCGTTCGTCATCGCCTCCTGCACGATCCTGTACGCGGCGTGGTCGCACGCCGCGACCAGCGGCCGCGGCTGCCCCGTCGTGGTCATCCGGACATCGGTCCCCGAGCCCCGCGCCGCCTCCACGACCCCCGCGATACCGGCCACCCCGCGGGCCGCGGGCTGGGCCTCCTCCACGGGCGCGGGCGCCTCCACCCCGTCGCGCAGGATGCCGACGACCTCGCGCAGCTCGTGCATCGCGGCCACCGAGGCCTGTCGCAGCACACCCACCGCCTCGCGCTGACGGTCGGTGAGTTTCGGATCCACCTCAAGCGCCCCTGTGTGCACGGAGATCAGGGCCAGCTGGTGGCCCAGGCTGTCGTGCATGTCCTGGGCGATGCGCTGGCGCTCGCGCAGCCTCGCCTGCCCGGCGACCATGGCCCGCTCGCGCAGCAGCTGCCCGTTGCGCTCATGGAGCGCGCGCAGCAGGGTGCGGCGCTGCGACCAGTACCGGCTGGCCAGGCCGGGCATCACGGTCATCGCCAGGAACATCAGCGTGGAGAACACGATCACCAGGAGCGGTCGTATCTGCGACCCTTCGTCCAGCACGCTGACACCGACCGCCGCCACGAAGGCCAGCGTGAAGGCGGCCAGCGCGCGGCCCACCCCGACGATCCGCCGCCCTGCCGACCAGCCCATCAGCGGCAGGACGAAGAACGCCCCCGGCAGGGCCGTGATCGCGGCCGAGCCGAGCACGAGGGTGGTTCCCGGCAGCCTGCGGCGCAGCAGCGTCAGCGCCATCACCGCCACGCCGCCGCCCAGCATGCGCTGCCAGGAAACGCGGTCGAGCTCCGCGACGCCCAGGCCGAGGATGCCCAGCACCACGGCAACCGCCAGGTCCCCCGCCAGCATCCGCCGGGTCCACGGCTCCGGGCCCTTCAGCCAGTCCCAGCCGGCACGCGTCTTCGCCTTCGCATCCACCCGCCCGACCCTAAACACCCGCACTCCACCCCGTCCGCCCTCTTTCGTCGCGCCCCGTACGACGAAAGTCGTCACCGCGCCCGGAGTGTGAAGTTCTCATACGGCGGGAGGCGGCGGTTCACAGCCAAGTGGTGTCTGGGTAACTGTCCCGGCCAGGGGTGCGGGTGCGAGCCTGAGGGCCTCACCGAAGGGAGCGGGCATGGAACGCGTGGAGATCGGATTGCTGGGACCCCTCGTCGTCACGGTCGGCGGCAGGTCCGTCGTACCCAGCGCCGCGAAGCAGCGCAGGCTGCTCACGCTGCTGGCCGTGAACCTGGGGCGCGAGGTGAGCATGGGGACGATCGTCGAGGAGCTGTGGGGCGGCTGCCCGCCCAGCGGGCCGACCGCCGCCGTGCAGACGTACGTGAAGCACCTGCGCCAGCGGATCGCGGGCGTCACCGGCACCGACCCCAAGGAGATCGTGGCCACCGGCTACGGGGGCTACCGGCTCGGGTCGGCCGCGGCCCGCGTCGACACCCGGGAGTTCGAGGCGACCGTGGCGGAGGCCAACCGGGCGCTGGCGGCCGGGGACGACGAGCGGGGTGCCGGCCTGCTGGCCTCCGGGCTCGCCGCGTGGCGGGGCCCCGCCCTGTGCGACGTCCAGCAGGGCGGCGTGCTGCGGGCTGAGGCGCTGCGGCTGGACGAGGTCCGGCTGGCCGCGCTGGAGGCCCGGATCGGGGCGGAGCTGCGGCTCGGCGCGCACACCCGGCTGGTGAGCGAGCTGACGGCGCTGACCTCGCTGTATCCGTTGCAGGAGAACCTGCACGCGCAGCTGATCCTCGCGCTGTACCGCAGCGGCAGGGCCTCGCGGGCACTGGAGGTCTTCCGGCGGCTGCGCTCGACGTACGTCAGCGAGCTGGGGATCGAGCCGTCGCGGCGGCTGCAGGAACTGCACCGGGCGGTACTGGGCTGCGATCCGACCCTGGACCCGCCGGTTGCGGACCTGATCGCGGTGTAAGGACGACGTGAAATCTTCACGGTCACCACATGACTCAGTGGCTGTCCCGAGGCCTGGGCCCGGCGCCATACTCGACGAATCCCGCCGCCCGGCAAGAGAGGTGCGATATGCGGCGCACGACTGGGGATGCCCCAACCGTCCATCTCTGGTCGCTGTCCGAGGACGTGGTCGTCGACCAGGGCACGGGCGGCGACGCGCTGCTGCTCACGAGCCGCTGGGGCGAGGACCGGCTCGACCGGCCCAGTCCCGCGGTGCGCGAGGCGCTCCGCCGGATGGAACTCGGGCCGGTGCTGCTGGGCAATGCCGTGAGCGGGTCGGAGGACCTGTCCCTCGTCACCCTGCCGGCGCTCCGGCAGCTCTCGCACCTCGTGGTGCGCACGCTCGGCGTGGAGGACCTCAAGGGGCCGCTGCTGTCGGTCTTCCCGCTGTCGCCGGTGGCCCCGTTCGTCCTGATCCGCCAGCCCGGCGAGCGCCGCGTACGGCTTCCCCGGCACGTGGCGTTCAGCGTGCCGGAATCGGGGGCCGAGTGCGTGCTGGAGTCCGTCGACTCACCGCACCGGGTGGTACTGCACCGGCCCGAGGCGGCCTGGGTGGCGATGATGCTGGCCTGGCCGACCACCCTGGCCGCGGCCTCGGCGGCGCTGCCGCTGCCGCGGAACGTGACCAAGGACATCTTCGGCTACCTGTGCGCCGCCGGGATGGTCGCGCCCGCCGACGAGTCGGCCTAGGTCCTGTCGTCAAAGTAGCGCCGGCCGGGCGGGACTTTGACGACAGGACCCAGCACACCCCCTAGACCAGCCAGCCCGCGTCGCGGGCGATGCGGATGGCGTCGACGCGGTTGCGGGCGTTCAGCTTCGCCACCACGGTCGTCAGGTAGTTGCGCACCGTCCCGATGGACAGGTGCAGTTCCCCGGCGATCTCCGATGCCTCGGCTCCCTGCGCGGCCATCCGCAGGACCTCGGTCTCGCGGTCCGTCAGCGGGCTTTCGAGCCCGCTCCACGCGGCCAGGGCCAGCTTGGAGTCGATGACGCGCTGGCCGGCCACCACCCGGCGGATGGCGCTGGCCAGTTCCTTCGGTGAGTCGTCCTTGAGCAGGTAGCCGGAGACCTGGGCCGCCAGGGCCCGGCGCAGGGTCCCCGGGCGGCCGAGGCTGGTGAGCATCAGCGTCCGGCACTCGGGCAGGTGCTCGTGGATCTGTACGGCGGCGCTCAGCCCGTCGAGACCCGGCAGGTCGATGTCGATGACCGCGATGTCCGGCTTGACCTCGAGGGCTGCGGCGAGGATCTCGTCACCGCGCTCCAGCTCGCTGACGACCTCCAGGTCGTCCTCCAGGTTGAGCAGGGCCACGAGCGCCCCGCGCACCATGTTCATGTCTTCGGCCAGCAGGATTCTGATCACCTTTGCGAGCTCCCCCGTCCGCGCGGCCGATCTTGTGACGTCGATCATATCAACGTGGCCGGTTTAAGGCAGCTCCGGACAGGAAAGAGGGGCCAACTCAGGCGGCGAACCCGGCACCTTCGTCCTCCGTCGCTCCCTCGGGGTCGCGGGCGGGCCCGCCCTGTGCGGGCACCCGCGCGACCAGCCGGAACACGTCGCCGGAGCCGCGGTCCACCTCCAGCTCCCCGCCCACCGCGCGGAGTCGGAGTTCCAGATTGCCCAGACCGCTGCCACTGTGCGGGGAGCTGTCCCGATACCCCTTGGTGACACCGTCGTTGGTGACCGACAGCGTCATCAAGCCATCCTCCTCGACGGCCTTGATCTCGCACTGTGCGGCCTGGCTGTGGCGCAGCACGTTGGTGACGGCCTCCCTCAGCACGGTCGCCAGGACCGTGTCCACCGGTGAACTGACCGGACCCATCCGGATGTCGCTCACGGCCTCGACCTCGGCGGCGCTCAACACCGATTCGGCCGAACGGATCTCCTCCTCCAGGGACATGTCCCGGTAGCCGCTGGCCACCCGCCGTACGTCGGCCAGCGACTGCCGGGAGATGGCGAGGACGTCCTCGATCTCCTCCTTGGCCCTGGCCGGCTGGACCGGGATCAGACGGTGGATCAGCTCTCCCTTGAGGGTGATCGCGGAGAGGCTGTAGCCGAGCAGGTCGTGCAGGTCCCGGGCGAACCGCAGTCGTTCCCGGGTGACGGCCGCCCGGGTCAGCTCGTCCCGGCTCTCGTGGAGCACCTGCACCAGCTCCGACAGGCGGGTCAGTCCGAAGGTGACCAGCCCGGTGAGCAGGGTGGACTGGACGACGTAGACACAGTCGATCAACGGCCAGCCTTCCAGCACCGGGGGGACGAGCATGGTGACGCCCACCAGCCCGTACAGCGTCCAGCCCAGCCGCGGGGGCAGGAGCAGGAGCACGGACCCGGCGAGGAAGCCGGCCATCGCCCCCCACTGGGTCTTGAGCATGATGAGCGGCAGGTAGGTGAGGGCGGCCTGGACCCCGAGCGTCAGCACCTTGCGCGCGACGGGCTTGCGCCCGGCGCCCGGCCGCGAGTGGAGGAGCTGGAGGGCGAAGATCGCCGCCAGCGAGCCCATCGCGAGGACGAGGTCCAGGCCGGCGACACCGGCCCGCAGGATGTTGATCATGGTGATGCCGACGTAGCAGCTGATCGCCACGATGAGGATCACCTGCGCCATCCGCGGCGGGGGCAGGTCCCTGCTGCGGCGCAGAATCCCCTCCGCCCTCACCGCCTCCGCCACTTCACCCTCTGAGCTGTGGCGGAGTGCCATGTCGATCCCCCTTCGACCGTCCCGATGCAATTGCTTCGCGAGCATAGGCGAGTGAAGGCGGAGAAGGACGGGAAGGGGGCTCAGACGAACAACGGAATGGGATTGAGCTGGTCATATGGAGTGGGTTCGACCAGTCTGCCCAGGGCGACCGGTACGTCGAATAGGCGGCCCGGCGCATATCTGGCCCAGAAGTGCCGCAGCCCCGGAACGATTACTTTCACAACTGGAAGACCCAAATCCGGCCGCGTCTGGTCCAGGACCAGGAGTTCCATCCCCTTGTTCCCCACCAGCTCGACAATATTGTGAACATCTTCGAGCAGGTCGCCGGTGCGGTAATGCGGCCAGCACCCCGGAGTTCGAGCCGGAATGGCCGGATCGGGAATGAGGTATGGCTGATTTCCGACGGTCGCCAGATGCCACCAGGAGAGCGGCTCCGGATCGCTGACCCGGTATCCCGTACCGTCCGGCCGTACACCGGAAACCGCCGGCAGCAGTTGGCCCATCTCCGAGAGCGCCCTGCGCAGCGCGACGCGGGGATCGAAATGCGCTCCGAATCCGAAGATCACGTCCTGTTCGGGCTTGTCGGTCCGGCGGGAGAGCGCCGCCATCACCGGTATTCCCATGTCCGAGGTCAGGTCGAGCACCCACAGCTCGCGGTGCGCCCGGCGGTACCCGTCCCGGACCCGGCCGACCCACTCCTCGTCGAAGGCATCGAGGTCCACCTCCGGCTGACGGGTGCGGTTGTACCACCACAGGGCCACCGCGTCCCGCTCCACCAGTTCCAGGAACCCCTGCACCAGCGCGTCCTCGGGACTGCTGCCCGCCGCGTTGCCGTTGGAGTCGGCCCACAGACCGTCCCCGGCCGCGGCCCCGGCTCCGGCTCCGGCCACCGACCGGGTCGCGGACCCCGCCCGGGCCGCCTGACCGTCCTCCCCGAGGCCGAAGTACAGCATCGAGGTGGGCAGCAGCCGCTGGACACCACCGGTGAGCGACCACACCGGGGTCCACTCCGTCGGCCGGTCCTCCTCGAACGGGGCCGAGACGTAGTGGAAGCGCGAGTGCTGCGCGTTCCAGTACTCCCGCTCCGTGTACTGGCGCCGGTCGTACAGCTGAACGGAGTTGGGGTGCAGGGCGGCGGTGCCCAGGCCGCGCAGGGTGTCCCGGACCACCGGCTCGTCCCCGTGCCGCGTACCGCTGTAGCGCTCCACCGCCTCGCACAGCGCGCTGGTGCGCGCCTCTTCCTCCGTGCGGCCCTTGCCGCCGTTGAGCGCGCGCAGCCCGGAGCTCACCCCGGCGAAGGTGGCCGCCCGCATGGCCAGGTTCTGCCCGGAGACGTACGAGTGGACGAAGTCGGGGGTGCCCGGGATCCGCCGGATCTCCTTCACCACCCCGGTCACGGGGTCCACCAGGTGTCCGTAGGCGCTGAGCATCTGAGCGGGGGTCAGCGCCCGGTCGCCACCGCCGGCCCCGACGGCCTTCGGCCGCGGAGCCGGTACGAACGGCGCCAGCACCCGGCGGGCCACCAGGCCCGGATCCCCGCAACCCGCGCACTGCGGGAGCCTGGTGACCGGATGCGCGGCGGTGCGCAGCCGCAGTGTGTCGAGGGTCTGGATGCTGTCCTGCTCGGCGGTGCGCATACCGGCGAGCCATTTCGCGGCTTCCAGGACGGCGAGGTGCGCCGCCAGCGCGCGGCCGGCGGCCAGCCCGGCCGGGGGCCGCGGCACGGGACCGTCCAGACCGAGGGCGCGGCGCAGCGGCAGCTCCGAATGGCGGTGCCCGCGCACCCGTACGGCCAGGCAGTGCCAGCAGGGTCCGTCGCCGGGGCGCATGAACGGGCCGATCCAGGGATCCGTACCGCACGTCTTGACCAGCAGCCACGGCCGGCCGTCGGCGCGGTGGGCCGCGTCCACGGCGGCCAGCCCGGGCGCGAGGTAGTCGTCGCACAGTACGAGCGTCAGCGCGGCGGCGCGCGGATCGTCGGCCACGGTGATGCCGGAGGCGCGGCAGGCCTCGGCCACGGACTCCGGGTCGGTGCCGGGCAGCGCCTCGATCGCGACGCTGGCCGCGGCCAGTTCGGCGGCCGAGCGGCGCCCGTCCAGCCCGGCCAGGTCCCAGTACGCCTCGGCTTCGGTCCCGCGTCCGCGTTGCGCCGGCACCCGGCCGAGCCGGGCGGACGCCTGCGGTGCGGCCGACGCCTGCCGCGCGGCGGGCGGGTGTGCGGCGGGCGGGTGTGCGGCGGGCGGCTCGGCCGTGAAGCGGATCAGCCCGGCGTCGGCCAGCGCCGACAGGGCCGCCTCCACGTCCTCGGCGTCCAGGGTCCGCCCCGCCTCCCGGCGGACGGCGGCCACGGTGCGGGTGCCGTCCAGCAGCGGGACCAGCACCTCGGCCTCGATGCCGTGCAGCGCGGTCACCCCGCGCCGGGACACCAGGTAGGCCGCGTCGTCCGGTACGACCGTCGGCCACAAGTGGGTCTTGAAACCCACCAGTACGTCATCCCCCGTAAGCGGCGCAGCGACGCGCGCGCTCCATGCATCGATCATGCCGCCAGCCGCCCGGAGGCCGCGGCCTGGACGCCCCAGGGGACACCCGATGTGCAGAAGATGATGCACGAGTCGGCCAACGCGTTCTCGGGCACCGCCTCCAGGTTCTGGATCACCAGGCCGCGGCGGAAGGAGCGGGCGGGCGCAGCGGCGGATTCGCCCGAGAAGGCGTTGGTGCCGGCCGAAATGCTGGTCATGGCGGGTGGGTTCCCTCTGTTCGAAGTCGAGCGGTACCTGTCCGTTCGTTGATGATTCTGCGAGGAACCGCTGAGCACTGACAGTGCCGGGCTCACCACCGTGAGATGAAGATCTCACATGGCCCCGCGACCTTTAAGCGAGCACTTGAAGACGCTGTTGCCCGCGGCCCCCCTCACTACGCTCACATTCCCGTTGGGGCCCTTCCCGCCTCCTCCCCGTCTCCCTTTCCCCGCACCCGCAGCGGCGCTCGCCCCTGCGAGGAAGAAGGTCCACGTGAACGCCACCCCCGAGGCCCCGCCGTACGGCCGGATCCTGCGGCTCGAAGAGCTCCTGGAGGCCGCCTGCGTCCGCGAGGACGACGTGGAGCGGGTGCTGTTCCTGGCCACCCACCAGTGCTGCGAGATCTCCTTCGCCGTCGCGCTGCGCCACCTCGAGGACGTGCGCGCCGCCCTGGACGCGGGCGACGGCTTCCTCGCGGCCCGCCGCGCGGCTCCGCTCCCCCACGTCTTCCGCACGCTCGTGGGCCAGTTCGACGCGCTCGCCACCCTCACCCCGGCGGCCTTCGAGGTGATCCGCACCGCCCTGGGCGAGGCCAGCGGCTTCCAGTCCGCGCAGTTCCGTGAGATCGAGTACCTCTGCGGGCTGCGCGACACCCGCTTCCTGAACACCGCCGGGTTCAGCCCGACCGAGCGGCAGCGGCTGCGCGCCAGGCTGGAGGAGCGGTCCGTCCAGGAGGCGTACCACGACTACACGGCCGGCGGCCCGGACCGCGAGGCCGCCGACGCGGTGCGGCGGACGCTGCTCGACTTCGACGAGGCGATGGCGATGTGGCGGGCCCGGCACGCCGTCCTCGCCGAGCGGTTCCTGGGCGGCAGCACCGGTACGGCCGGCTCCGACGGGGCCTCGTACCTGTGGACGGCGGCCCGCCGACGGGTACTGCCCGAGGTGTGGGCGGAACTGGCGTGACCACGACCGCACTCGACCTCGACTATTCCCCCAGCTCGCTCGTAGCCGACCTCGACCGGTACCTGGCGCGCTACGCGGACGACAGCGCGCGGGCCCGCGCCACCCTGCGGGTGCACCGCGGCCTGCCGTGCGGGCCGCTGCCGGAGCAGCGGCTCGACCTGTTTCCCGCCGCCGAGCCGGGAGCGCCGCTGATGGTCTTCGTGCACGGCGGCTACTGGCAGGAACTCAGCAGGTCCGAAGCTGCCTTCGCGGCAGCGGACTTCGTGGCGGCGGGCATCTCCTTCGCGGCGCTCGGCTACGGCCTGGCGCCCCGGTACCGGATGCGCGCGATCACCGCCATGGCCGCCGACTCCGTACGCCGGATCTGCGCGGGCCGGGCCGAACTGCCCGGCGCGCCCTCGGCCGTGCACCTCGCCGGGCACTCCGCCGGCGCCCACCTGGTGGCATCGGCGCTCCTGGACACCGCCGGCTGGCGGGCCGCCGGGACGGACGCGGCGGCCGAGATCGCGTCCGCGACGCTGATCAGCGGCGTCTACGAGCTGGAGCCGCTGACCCGTACGTACGTCAACGACGCGCTCGGCATGGACGCGCAGGAGGCCCGCGAGGTGAGTCCGCTGCACCGCCTGACCGCCGGGGCCGGGTCGGAGCCGGGGCCGGTGCCGGGGCCGGGAGCGCTGCCGCCGCTGGTCATCGCCCGCGGGATTCACGAGACGGATGCCTTCGGCCGGCAGCAGGCGGCGTTCGCCGGGGCCGTACGGGCGGCCGTGGGCCCGGCCGCGGACGTGAACGAGCTGGTGGTGGCCGGACGGCACCACTTCGACCTGCCCTTCGACCTCGGACGGCCGGACACCGTGCTCGGCGCGGCCGTCGCCCGGGCCGCCCGGTTCCAGAGGTGATCCGGAGGTGATCCGGGCCCTGCTGCCCGGCCGCGCCACCGGCGCCGACGCCTTCGGCGACGCCCCCGAGGGGGTGCTGCTGCCGGCCGAGGAGGCCGTGGTGGCCGACGTCGCGGCGGGCCGCCGGCGCGAGTTCGCCACCGTGCGGCACTGCGCCCGACGGGCCCTGCGGGAGCTCGGCGGCAGCGGCCGGCCGGCCGCCCCGGTGGCGCTGCTCCCGGACGGGGACGGGGTGCCCCGCTGGCCCGCCGGGGTGGTGGGGAGCCTGACCCACACCCGGGGGTACCGGGCCGCGGCCGTCGCCCTGGCCGCGGACGTGGCCCGGCTCGGCATCGACGCGGAACCGGACCGGCCGCTGCGCGCGGGGGTCCTGGAGACGATCGCCCTGCCCGCCGAGCGGGCCGCGCTGCCGGGGCCTTCCGGCGCGGGCGTGTGCTGGGACCGGCTGCTGTTCTGCGCCAAGGAGGCGGCGTACAAGGCCTGGTTCCCGCAGGCCCGGGTCCGGCTCGGGTTCCGCGACGTGGAGGTGGCCTTCTGCGGGCCGCCCGCGGACGGCCGGTTCCGCGCACGGATCCGGCACGGGTCCGAAGAGCTGCTGGGCGGCCGCTGGGCCGCGGGGAACGGGCTGCTGCTCGCGGTCGTGGCGGTGCCCGCCCGCCACGTGACGGGCGGGCCCGGACGCGGGCCCGGGGGCGGACATTTGGCAGGCGCTTAACAGCCTGTCCCGCAGCGGCCCGCACGGGACAGGCTGCACCGAGCCCGCCCCGTACCGCGGAGGGCCGCCCGGGCGAACACAGGAGGAGCGATGCTCTCAGCACCCCACCCCAGCTCGATCGCCGGCGAGGTCCGGCCCGTCACGGCCGAGTCGTTCGTGCACCTGGTGCGCGGGCACGCCCGGACCCGCCCGGACGCCGTCGCCATCCGCTCGGGCCGGGAGCGCATCACCTACCGGCAGGTGTGGCAGCGCTCCCTCGCCGTCGCAGCCGCCCTCCGCGAGGCCGGTACCGGCCCCGGTGACCGCGTCGCAGTATGGGCCGACCGCACCGCCGGCACGGTGGCCGGGGCGCTCGGGGTGATGGCCCTCGGCGCGGCCTACGTGCCGATCGACCCGACCCACCCCGGCGAGCGGACCGCGTCCGTCCTGGCGGGAGCGGCCCCGACGGCCCTGCTCCACGACGGCGCCCGGGGCGGCGGGACGCTGCCCGCCCTGAGCGTGCCCGTCATCGACGTACGGGAGCTGCCCGAGGCCGCCGGGCTGCCGGAACCGGCGCTCCCGGGGCCGCACGACATCGCGTACGTGGTGTTCACCTCCGGCTCCACCGGCACCCCCAAGGGCGTCATGGTCCCGCACGGTTCGCTCACCAACTACGTCGCCTGGTGCGGCGATCTCGTGGGCGGAGCGGACAGCGGAAGCGGCAGCCCGCTCTTCGGCAGCCTCGGCTTCGACCTGGCGATGACCTCCCTGTGGGTGCCCCTCGCGCAGGGTCGCACCGTCACCACCGTCGCCGGGATCTGGGACCAGGAGACCCTGTTCGGGGAGGGCGGGGACCCGTACACCTTCGTGAAGATGACCCCGTCGCACGCCCGCTTCTTCGACGTGCTGGCCGAGCCGCCGCGCTACGACCGCGTCACGCGCCTGCTGATGTTCGGCGGCGAGGGCCTGGACCCCGCCCTCATCGCCTCGCTCCGGTCCCGGCTGGACGGCGTGCTGCTCGTCAACCACTACGGCCCGACGGAGACCACCATCGGGTGCTGCGCCTACCGCTTCGACCGCGACAGCGTTCCCTCGACCCCCACCGTGCCGATCGGCCGGCCCGCCTGGAACACCCGGGCGTACGTGGTCGACGAGGGTCTGCGTCCCGTGGCGCCGGGCACGCCCGGCGAGCTGGTCATCGCCGGGCGGGCGGTCGCCGCCGGGTACCTCGGCGGCGCGGACTCCGGGAAGTTCCTCGACGAGGGCGAACTGGGCGGACCGGCCCGGGGGCGCGCCTACCGCACCGGGGACACCGTGGAACTGCTCGCGGACGGCGAGCTGCTCTATCTCGGCCGGGGTGACGACCAGTTGAAGGTCAACGGCCACCGGGTGGAGCTGGGCGAGCTGCGCCACCACGTCCTGGGCGTCCCGGGGGTGGCGGACGCCGCCTTCGACATCGTGCGCGGGCCGGTGGACACCCTGGAGCTGTACGTCCGGCTCGGCGGCCGGGGTCCGCGGCCGGGCGCGGAGGAGTTCTCGAAGGTGGTGCGGGGGACCCTGGCCGCCGCGCTCCCCTCGGCGCTCGTACCGGGTGCGGTGCACCTGGTGGACGAGATCGTGGTGAACGCCAACGGCAAGACGGACATCGCCGCGACCCGGGCGCGGGCGGACCGCCGATAGCCGGAACGCCTCGCACCGGGATCGCACCTCGGTCGCACCGGTCTCTCACCGGAACGCTTCATACCGGAGGGGTTAGCAAATCACCCGCAGTCGTCAGACGCAGCTCAGCGACCCGTCAGCGCCGTCCAGGATTCTCACAGGGCGGGCCACGGCCCGTCCCTGACGACCCGGATGACGGAGTGAGCGACGTGTCGAACCCCTTTGACGACCAAGACGGAACCTTTCTGGTGCTGCTGAACGACGAGGGCCAGCACTCCCTCTGGCCCGCCTTCGCCCCGCGCCCCGAGGGCTGGACCGTCGCCCTGGGCGAGGGCCCGCGCGACGCGGCCCTCGCCTACGTGGAGGAGACCTGGACGGACATGCGTCCGGCGGGGCTCCGTGCGGCCGCCGGCGCCGAGTCGTCCGCCTGATCGGGCACGGGTCCGGGGCGGAGGAGACAACTGTGGACGTGGACATGGCCATTCGCGCGGAGGGACTGCGCAAGAGCTACGACAGCCACGAGGCGCTCGGCGGTGTGGACCTGGAGGTCCCCGCCGGCACGGTACTGGGCCTGCTCGGCCCCAACGGTGCGGGCAAGACCACCACCGTACGCATGCTCGCGACGCTGCTCGAACCGGACGGCGGCCACGCCACGGTCGCCGGCTACGACATCGTGCGCGAGCCGCACGAGGTGCGCCGCCGGATCGGCCTGGCCGGCCAGTACGCGGCCGTCGACGAGATGCTCACCGGCCGCGAGAACCTCGAACTCATCGGCACGCTCGTCCATCTGGGACGCGCCGCCACCCGCGTGCGGGCCCAGGAGCTGCTGGAGCGCTTCGACCTGACCGCGGCCGGAGACCGGCTGGCCCGCACCTACTCGGGCGGTATGCGCCGCCGGCTGGACCTGGCGGCCTCCCTGGTCGCGACTCCGTCGGTGCTGTTCCTGGACGAGCCGACCACGGGGCTGGACCCGGTGAGCCGAATGGGCCTGTGGACGGTCGTACGGGACCTGGTCGAGGACGGGGTCACCGTGCTGCTGACCACCCAGTACCTGGAGGAGGCCGACTTCCTCGCCGACCGCATCGCGGTCATCGACTCCGGCCGCGTCATCGCGGAGGGCACCCCGGACGAACTCAAGCGCAAGGTCGGCGAGGAGCGGCTGGAGGTGACCGTGGCCGTGCCGGACCGCCTGCAGGACGCGGTGGCCGCGCTGCGCCGGATCACCGCGGCGGAACCGTCCGTGGACGCCGTGCGCGGCGTGGTCTCCATCCCGGTCGGCGACGGCCTGGGCACGATCGCGTCGGCCGCGGGGACCCTGCGGCTGGAGGGTGTGGAGGTCAGTGACTTCGCCCTCCGCAGGCCCACCCTCGACGACGTCTTCGTCACGCTCACCGGTACTCCGGCCTGACCCGGCCGGGCACACGCGCGGCGGACCGCGGCCCGGCAACGGGCCCGTCCGCGGACGCGGGTGCCCGGCCGCCCCATTTTCGACGACACCTAGCGGTACCACGGGGGCTTCACTGTGCAAAGGATCCATTTCACCGCTGCTGACGTCGCCCGCACCCGCCTGAAGATCACGGCGGGACCGCTGGTCGAGTCGGCCTTCGCCCACGGACTCCTCGGACGGGGCGTCAGCGCCCCGTTCGCGCGCTGGCGCAGCCAGGTCGGGGACCGGCTCCGGCCCCTGGCCGGCGGCCCCGCCGCTCCGGCCGGCCCCGGTACGGACGGCGAGGCCGCCCTCGGCGCCCTGCTGCGGATCATCGAGCAGGGCGCGGCGGGGGGCGACCTCACCCGGGTGTGGCAGACCGCGGTGGCCCCGTACTGGGACCACCTGCTGGCGTTCCTGGAGGTCGAGTGCGAGGCCCGGGGCCGGGTGCTGATGGGCGGCGGGGCCGAACTGCTGCTGACCACGCTGCACTCCCGCATCACCTGGCGGGCGCCGGTGCTGGAGATCCACGACGGGCCCGACACGGACATCCACCTGGACGGACGCGGCCTGGTGCTGGCGCCATCGGTGTTCCTGGCCCACCGGGCCGGCCGCGTCACCCGCAGCCTGGACCCGTCCGCGCCGGTGGTGCTGGCGTTCGCCGCGCCGCCGGACAGCCACCAGGCGACCGCGCTGTGGGACAAGCCGGACGACAGCGGGCAGTCGCTGGGCGCCCTGGTCGGCCAGACCCGGGCGGCCGCGCTGCACGTGCTGCGGGCCAGCTGCACCACGACCCAGCTCGCCGACCGGCTCGGCATCTCGGCAGCCGGCGCCAGCCAGCACACGGCCGTGCTGCGCCGGACGGGCCTGATCACGACGCGCCGCGTACGCAACACCGTGCTGCACACCCTGACCCCGCTCGGCGCCGCGCTGCTCAAGGGCATGGCCGTGCAGTCCGCCGCAGGAAGCCGGCACAGGCCCCCGGCCGCGGTTCTCCCGCCCGCCGGCGTCCTGCAGCACGCGTCCTGACGTACGCGGACGGCAGCGCTCGCGCCCGGCGCACACGGCCGCCCCCCGCACGGAATCTCCGTGCGGGGGGCGGCCGTTCGTACGCGCGGGGTCACTCCTTGATGCCCGCCAGGTCGCCGGGCCTGCCGCGCAGGACCGCGCCCGCCGACAGCAGGGTCGTGGCCAGGGTCAGGCCCAGGGCGCCGCCGACCACCGTGACGAGGATCCACGGGGAGCCCGTCGGGAGCGTCGTGCCCAGCACGCTCATGCTGAAGGGCACCAGGGTCAGCAGCGCCACCAGCAGGCCGAGGACGATGCCCGCCACGGAGACCAGGACCGCCTCCATCGCCATCATCTGCATCACCTGCCGGCGGGTGGCGCCGATCAGCCGCTGGAGCATGAACTCGCGCCGGCGCTCGGTGGTGGCCAGCACCTGGGTGTTGACCAGGGCGATCGCCGCGTAGCCGACGACCACGGCCAGGACCAGGTAGGCCATCCAGGACTGGGTGTCGCTGTTGTCCGCGGCGACCGCCGTCAGCGCCTGCCGGTCGGTGACCCGCAGGCCGGGCTGCCGGTCGGCGAGGGTGCGCAGCGACGCCTCCAGGGCGGCCCGGTCGGTGCCCGGCGCGGCGCTCACCATGATCTGCGGGACGAGTCCCGCGTCGGTGTGCCCCACCAGTACGGATGCCGGGACCAGGGCGGTCTCGTAGCCGCGCTTGCCGTCGACGGTGGCGACCAGTTCGAGGTCCACGCGGGTGCCGTCGCCCAGGCGCATCGGCACGGTGTCGCCGATCTTCCGGTCGCCGGCGTACCGGGCCGGCAGGGCGACGGTGTCACCGCGCAGCCGGTCCAGGCTGCCGGAGGCGGCCCGGAAGGAGGTCGTCCGCGCGACCCCCTCGGGGGTGACGCCCTGCATCGACACCTCGGTGGGCTGCGGGGCGCTCGACTCCCCGTCACCGCCGTTCGCGGTCGGGTCGACCGGTACGTCGGGCTCGATGAAGCCGAGGCTGGGGACCTGGGCGGAGGCCGCCTCGACCCCGGGCAGGCCGCGGATCGCGTCCACGGTCTCCAGCGGCATGCCGCCGGACACGGAGGTCACCACCGCGTCGGCCCGCAGGCTCTCGTCGAACGCCCGGTCGGCGCCGTCGGCCTGAGTGGTCTGCATGTAGATCAGGCCGACGGCCAGACCGGTGGCGAGCATCACCGGCATCACCGCCGCCGCGAGCCGGGCCGTACGGGCCTTGGCGTTGCGGGTGGCGAGGTGTCCGGAGAGCCCGGACAGCGCGCGCACCGGGCGGCGCAGCGAGGCCGTGATGCCCCGGGCCAGGACCGGGCCGAGGAGACCGAAGCCGATCGTCCACACCATCGCCGCCGGGGTGGCGACGCTCCCGGCGTCCGGGCCGTCCGTACCGGCCGTGCCGACGGCCAGGGCGGCTCCGCCGATCAGGCAGAACAGCCCCAGGACCGAGCGGAAGCCGCTGAACCACCGGCGCTGGAGGCCCGCTTCGGCGAGCGCCTCGGTGGGCCGGGTCCGGGCCGCGCTGTTGGCCGCGATGAACGCGGCGCCGACGGCGGTGACGAACGCGGTGCCCACGCCGACGATCAGCGGGACGGATCCGGCGCGGAAGACGATCGTCTCGGGGACCACGCCCGCGTCGGCGAAGGCGCTCAGCAGCCAGCGTCCGACGCGTGGCCCGGGAATGCACGCCAGCGCCGTGGCGATGGCCGCCAGCAGGACGGTCTCGCCCAGGATCAGCCGGCGCAGCTGGCCGGGGGTGGTGCCGATGGCCCGCAGCAGGGCCATCTCGCGCTGCCGCTGCTGGATGGACAGGCCGAGGGTGGAGGAGGCGACGAAGACGGTGACCATGGCGGACAGTCCGCCGAACGCGGCGGCCAGCGGGATCAGGTCGCTGCCGTCGTCGATCACGCCCGGGTTCTCGGCGCGGCCCCGCTCGTCACCGGTCAGTACCGACACCTGCGCTCCGGCGACCGCCTTGCGGACGGCGTCGGCCACCGCAGCCGTGTCCGCGCCGGAGGCCGGGAAGACGCCGATGTTGTCGACGGTGCCGGGCAGTCCGGCGGCGGCCCGTGCGTCGAGGGCGGCGGCATCGGACAGGAAGACCCCGCCAGCCTCGCCGTCGCCCTCCGCCAGGCCGGAGACCTCGTACGTCCGGGAAGCGCCGCCGGAGCGGATCTCGACCCGGGAGCCGGGGCTCAGGCCCGCCCGCTGCGCGAGCCGGGTGTCCAGGACGACGTGACCGGTGTCCGCGGGCGCGGAGCCCTGGGTGATGCGGTACGGGGTGAGGGCGGCGGAGGCCCAGCCGTGGCCGGTGACCTGTGCGGCCGGGCCCTTGCCGCCGGCCGGTGCCAGGGAGGCGGGGAAGGAGACGTCGGCGGCGGTGCGCTCCACCCCGGGGACCGCCTCGATCTTCGCGGCGAGAGCCGCGTCGAAGCGGACCCTCTCGGGGAAGACCATCTCGCTGGAGGTGCCGAGGTAGCGCTGCTCCCCGGTCACGACGACGGGGGCCGCGGCCAGCCGCTGGGGCGGGGCGGCGTTGTGGATGCCCGTCTCCAGCAGACCGCCGCAGGCCACGACGATGGTCGCGCCGAAGAACAGCGCGATGAACGAGGCGATGAATCCGCCCCTGTGGTGGCGCAGGGTGCGCAGCGCGATCCTGATCACAGCAGGGTCCCCTGTGCCGCCGCGGCCACGGCCGACGGGCGGGTGCCCCAGGCACCCAGGTGCGTCATGCGCTCGGCGACCTGGTCGGCGGTGGGCCGGTCGAGGTGATCCACGATCCGGCCGTCCGCGAGGAACAGCACCCGGTCGGCGTGGGAGGCGGCGACCGGGTCGTGCGTGACCATCACGATGGTCTGGCCGGCCTGCTCGACCGCCTCGCGGAGCAGGGTCAGCACCTCGCGTGCCGTGTAGGTGTCCAGGGCGCCGGTCGGCTCGTCGCCGAAGATGACCGCCGGCTTGGTGATCAGTGCCCGGGCGATGGCGACGCGCTGCTGCTGGCCGCCGGAGAGCTCGCCCGGGCGGCGGTTCTCCCGGCCGCCCAGCCCGACCCGCTCCAGCACCTCGGCGACCGCGCCCTTCTGGGGCCGCTTGCCGGCCAGCCGCAGCGGCAGGGTCACGTTGTCCAGGACGGACAGCGCGGGGAGCAGGTTGAACGCCTGGAAGATGAAGCCGATCCGCCGGCGCCGGAACTGCGTGAGCTCCCGTTCCCCCAGCCGCGACAGGTCCACCCCGTCCAGCAGCACGGAGCCGGAGGTGGGACGGTCCAGACCCGCAGCGCAGTGCAGGAAGGTGCTCTTGCCGGAGCCGGAGGGTCCCATCACCGCGGTGAAGGTGCCCCGGTCCAGGCCGATGCTCACGTTGTCGAGAGCGGTGACCTCGTTCTTCGAGCCGCCGTAGGTCTTCCGTACGGATTCCAGGCGGACGACGTGCCGACCCTGCGGGTCCGGTGTCCCTGTCATGGCTTTTCCTTCTGCTGGAAGCCGTCCCGGGCGGGCCGGCTTGGGGGAGGGGTCAGGTCGGGACGGGTCAGGTCTGCGACCAGGAGCGGAACTGCCGCTGCCCGTAGAGGAGCGGCGGGAGGCTGTGCTGCCGGGATATCCGGCGGACTTCGCCGTAGACCGTGACGTGGTCGCCCATCCGCTGGGTGAGGACGACCTCGCAGTCCGCGACGGTGTGGGCGTCGCGGACCAGGTGCGGGCCGCCCGGGCCGGGCGGCTGCTCCCAGGGGGTCAGCGCGAACCGGTCCGGATTGCCGGAGGCGAACAGCTCGGCGGTCTCCTGGGCCTCCGCGTGCAGGAAGTTGACGGAGAACGAACCGGAGTTGAGAAGGGATCTCAGGGTGGGGCTGCCCACCCTGAGGTTGACGAGCAGGGTCGGCGGGGCGAGCGCGACGCTGGTGACCGAGGAGCAGGTCATGCCCCACGGCTCGCCGTCGAGGTCGCGGGCGGTGACGGCGCAGACTCCCGTGGGGAACTCGCTCATGAGCGAGCGGAAGGCGTCGGCCGACGCCTGGGCTGCGGTCGCCGTGGTGGGTTGAGTGGTCATCTGGTGCTGCCTTCCATCGCCAGGGCGAGCTCGGGTTCGGCGGAGCCGGCCTGCACGGCCGGACCGGGCACGCGGCGCTCCCGGTGGTCGAGGAGGCCGAGGAGCGGCCCGGTCAGGGCGGTGGTGGCCAACGCCATCACGACCAGGGCCAGGACCATGGGCCCCGTGAGGATTCCGGCGCTGAAACCGGCCTGGAGCACGATCAGTTCGGTCAGTCCGCGGGTGTTCATGAGGACGGCCACGCGCCGGGCGTCGGCCGGCGGCCGGCCCCCGAGCCGGGCGCCGAGGTATCCGCCGACGCCCTTGCCCGCGCAGGCCAGCAGGAACGTGGCCGCGATCAGCAGCCAGGACGCCTGCGAGAAGCTGCCGTTCAGCACCGTGATGCCGGTGACCACGAAGAAGGCGGGCACCAGGAGACGCCCGGAGCGGGCGATGCCGTCGACGGCGGGCGCCCACGGGGCGTGCTCGTCGCGGGGGATCGCGAAGCCCACCAGGGCGGCCCCGACGATGGCGGTCATGCCCATCTTCTCCATGGCGATCGCCACCGCGAGGGTGGCCACCGCCAGGACGACGGCCACCGTGCGCGGGGTCCTCCCGTACGCCTTCCGGGCGAGGGGGGTGCGCAGCGCGAAGCGGATCGCCAGCGCGCAGGCGGCGCCGGCCGCCAGGGCCAGCGTCGAGCGGAGGAAGCCGGCGAGGCTGCCCTCGCCGAGGCTGATGGCGAGCATGCACAGGAGCCAGCCGACGGCGTCCACCGTGATGGCCGCGCCGAGCGCGACCCGGCCCGCGGAGGACTCGCTCATGCCCCGGTCGGTGAGGATGCGGGCCATCACGGGTACCGCGGTGATGGACATGCTCACGGCGATCATCAGCACGAAGGCGGCGAACGGGGCGTCGCCGCGGGCTGCGGCGTCGTCGGTCACCACGATCAGAGCCGCCAGGAGCAGGCCGCTGACCAGCGGCGGGACCAGCGAGCCCGCCGCGACCCAGGCGGTGGTGCGGCGCGGCTGCTTCCCCGGGCCGGTCTGCAGCTTGTGGGCCAGGCCGACCAGGAACAGCGCGAGCGCCGCCTTGGAGATGAGCCTCAGGGTGTCCAGGACCGGAACGGGGAGCACGGCGTCGAAGGACGCGGGGCCCATCAGGTAGAGGGCGGCCGGACCGGCCAGCAGGCCCGTGGTGATCTCGCCGATCACCTCCGGCTGACGCAGCAGACGGGCTGCCGCCCGCCCCGCCCAGGCCAGCAGCAGGATCGCGGCGAGAACGGCCAGGACGTGGGCGGTGCGGGTCAGGATGTCGATAACTTCCATGGCTTCAGAGCCCTTTCCGGCCGCGGGACGGCCTTCAGGCGCGCATCCTGGCGAAGTAGTCGTAGGCCTTGGGCAGGACCTCGGTGAGCTGGCGGGTCTTCTCGCGGATCGCCTCGAACTCGCGCTCGGCGGCGCCCGGGTCGGACAGGGCCAGGGCCGGGGAGGGCTTCAGCTCGATGCCGCCCATGCCCAGGAGGATGCACATGTAGGAGTACGGCGGCAGGCCGTGGTAGTAGGGGAAGACCGTCTCGGAGTCCGGGAGCTGCGTCTTCCACTTCTCGATGCGGGCGGCCAGCGACTCGGGGATCGCGCGGGTCTTCGCGTCGCGCCAGTACTGGGTGTCGTTGCGCTTGGCCGCGACGTAGTGGAGTACGAGGAACTCGCGCACCCCGTCCATGACATGGGCTATGGAGTCGTTGTAGAGCTCGCGCTGGACCGAGTTCCAGTCGTCCCCGGGGAAGTTCTTGGCGAGCTGCTCGATCGCGTGGTGGATGAAGAAGATGCCGGTGGACTCCAGGGGCTCGACGAAGCCGCTGGACAGGCCGATGCCGACGCAGTTCTTGACCCAGGAGTTCTCGCTGCGGCCGATCCGCATGTTGATGTGGTTGGCGGGAACGTCCGCGGCGGCCGGGCCGACGAACTCGCGCAGCGTCCGCTCGGCCTCCTCCGGGGAGATGTAGTCCTTGGCGTAGACGTAGCCCGTGCCGACGCGGCCCATCAGCGGGATCGTCCAGATCCAGCCGGCGTCCTGGGCGGTGGCCGTGGTGCACGGCAGGATGCCCCTGCGCTCCATGTCCATCGGGACCTGGAGGGCGACGGCACTGTCGTTGGGCAGCGTGTCCTTGTAGGAGATGAACGGAGTCTCCAGGGCCTTGTTGAGGAGCAGGCCGCGGAAGCCGGTGCAGTCGATGTACAGGTCGCCGGTGATGTCGCCGTGGTCGGTGGTGGTGACCCCGGAGATCCAGCCGCGCTCGTCGAGCTTGACCTCCTCGACGTGGTCGACGATGTGCTTGACCCCGCGCTCGACCGAGTACTTCGTGAGGTACTTGGCCAGCAGTGCGGCCTCGAACTGGTAGGCGTAGGGGAACTGCGTCTTGCCCTGGTGCTCGACCATCGTCAGTCCGGCCATCTCGTCCGCGCCCTCGACGAACGGCGAGTCGATGAGCGTGCCGTCCTCCTGGCGCGGGCTGAGGCCGGCGTCGATGACCGAGGCCATGACGAAGCAGTCCTTGTCGAAGCGGTCCGTCGGACCGTTGTTCAGCCACCAGTCCGTGAGCGGGAAGCCGTTGACCGACCGCATCTGCTCGAACGGGTGGTAGAAGTAGTGGCCCTCCTCCCGCCAGTTCTCGAACTTGACGGCGAGTTTGTACGTGGCGTTGCAGGCGGGCATCCAGTCCTTCTCCTTGAGTCCGAGGAACTCGAAGAAGTGGCGGATGTCGCTGAACGTCGCCTCGCCCACGCCGACCGCGCCGACGTGACCGGACTCGACCAGCGTGATGTCGATGCGGTCCCCGAACGCGGCCTTGAAGTACGAGGCCGTCATCCAGCCGGCGGTGCCGCCGCCCACAATCACGATCTTGTTGAGCATGCCGTTGACTCCCATTCGATTGCCGATCGCGGATGATCGGAGCCTAGGAACGGGGAGCGGGCCGGCACAGACCTTTAAGTACTCGGCTAATGTCGCTGGCGGGGGGCGAATTCCGGACAGCCTTCGAACCGTCAGCGCAATGTCAGGCGAGGCGGGCAGTATGCCGACAGGACACCACCGCGACAAGAGCACCGGACCGGCCATACCACGTGGCCGCTTTTTGGCTGCCCGGATGGTATTTCCCCCGCCCGGCCCCCCCGGTACAGCATGAGGGCCTGCCGACAACAACGGGGGTTTACAGAAATGGAAATCAACATACTCGGTTCCGTCTCCCTTTCCTGGGGAGACCGCACCTATGCCATGGCCTCGAAGCGGGTCACCTCGCTCCTGACGTTCCTCGCCCTCTCACCGCGCACCACGGTCTCGTCCGACCAGATCGAGGACGAGCTCTGGGGCCATCAGCGGATGACGAACGCACGCAACGCCCTCCAGGCCAACGTGCTCCGGCTGCGCAAGTACCTGGAAGCCCTGACCGGGATCAAGGGGACGGAGCTGATCCGCACCGTCGGCAGCGGCTACCTGCTCGACCTGGCTCCCGAACGCGTCGACGCCCACCGCTTCCTGCGGCAGGCCGAGACCGGCGCCGCCCTGGTCCACGACGACCCGGCGCACGCCATCCTCGAGCTGGAACGGGCGCTCGCACTGTGGCGCGGGCCGGCCCTGATGGATTCGGTGGACGGGGTACGCATCCGGCTCGCCGCCTCCCACCTGGAAGAACGCCGGATCACCGCCTACGAGGACCTCATCACGGCCATGCTCACCGTCGCCGCCCACCGCATCTCGGTGCCGGAGCTGCGCCAGCTCGCCCAGGAGCACCCCGAGCGGGAGCGGCTGAGCGAACTGCTGATGCTGGCCCTGTACCGGGAGGGCAGGCAGGCCGAGGCGCTGGAGGTCTTCCACGGCGCGCGCCGCCGGCTCGCAGGCGACCTCGGGCTGGAGCCCGGCCGCGCCCTGAACCGGGCGTACCAGGCGATCCTCGAACAGGACGACGTGCTCGGGGAGCCCCGCCAGGCCCTCGTCTACGCCGGGCGGAACTGACCCCGGCGGCGGGGCGCGTTCCCGCTGTCGTCCCGCTGATGCGCCACTGTCCTCCCGCTGACGTTCCGCTGAATTCCCTTGCCCCGAAGCGGAACGCCTATACCGTGAAAGAACGGGTTCCGTCCGCGCAGCCCCCGCTGCCCGGACGGCCCGTTCCGGGAAATCCGGAACGGACCGTCCGGCCGGCCCGGACCACGCGGACGGAATTGCCATTTCCGGAACCGCCGACAGGGGCAGGACATGGAACTCGAATTGCGTCACGCTCGTATTGTCGTCACGATCAGCAACTCCGGCAGCATTTCCGCCGGAGCCCAGGAACTGGGGCTTCCACAACCGAGCCTCACCGCACAACTGCGCCGTATCGAAAGAGCCGTCGGCGGAGACCTCTTCGTGCGCTCCCGGTCCGGGGTCACCCCGACCGAGCTGGGCGCGCGGCTCGTACCGCGCCTGGCCGACCTGGTCCGGCGGGCGGACGAGGTGATGGCCGAGGCGCTGGCCGGCTCCGCCGGCCCGCTGCGTCTGGGCAGCACCGAATGGACACCGCCGACCCTGCGCGAAGCGCTCCAGGCCGCGCTGCCGGACGCCGTCGTGCAGACCCGCACGCTGAACCCCGCGGCCGCCCTGGACGCCGTACGACGCGGCACGCTCGCCGCGGCCCTGGTGCCGCAGGTGCCCGGGCCGGCCTTCGGCGGCGCCCTCGGCGACGGCGGGGGCGACGACGAACCCGCCCTCGCGCGGAGCCTGATCGTCCGCGAACCGGTCTGGCTCGCCGTCCCGCACGGCCATCCCCTCACCACCGGCGGACCGGTGGACCCGGCCGGGCTCGTGGAGCTCGCCGACCGCTGCGGGCTGGCCTGGGTGCGCTCCTCCCCGGACCACTGGTTCCACACCGTCGAGCGGCGCGTGCTCGAGGCCGGCGGCCGCGGCCCCGACCGCGTGCTGCACCACGTCGACAGCCACCAGGAGGCCATGCACTGGGTGCGCGACCAGGGCGTGGCCGCGCTGACCACGCCGTCCGGGGCGCTGCCCGGTGTGGCCCTCGTACCGGTGACCGGAACCGCACGGGTCGAGCTGGTGCTCAGGTGGCGGGGCAGCGCCGTCTCCCACGAGACCCTGCACGCGCTGGTCGACGCCCTGCGCGCGTACTACTGCGCGTACGCCCGCTCGCGGCCCGCCTACTGGACCTGGATGCGGCGCCACCCCGCCGAGTTCCCGGAGCTGCGTCGCCACCTCCCCTCGCCCGTCGCAGCCTGAGCCCCGCCCGGCCTCAGCCGCCCTTCAGGACGCGGTCAGCGGATCGTCAGCGGCGGGTCAGTGCCCGGTCAGCGGCGGGTCAGCAGGGGCTCAGGCACCGGTCAGCTTCAGGTCAGGGGGGCGTCAGGGGCGTCCGCCAGCATCAGCGGCATGACAACCGCAGCGAACCACCTCGACATCGAAGCCCGCGACCGGATCAAGGAGATCATCTGCGACATCCTCGAGATCGAGCCCGAGGAGATGACCGACACGAGCCGCTTCAAGGAGGACCACGAGGCGGACTCCATGGGCGCCATCGAGATCCTCTCGCAGCTGGAGCGCGTCTTCGGCACCGACATCGACCAGGCCGAACTCTCCCGCATGGTCAACCTCGCCGCCGTCGTGACGGTCGTCGAGGAAGCCATAGCCGCCAAGTCCGACCCGGCCAACTAGGCCACGGCGCACACGACGACGGGAGCGCAGGGTGTACGACGACGAGCGGGCGCCGCGCCGCGTGGTGATCACGGGCCTCGGCACGGTCACCAGCATCGGCCTCGGGGTCACGGCCTTCCTGGACGGACTGCGGTCCGGACGCAGCGGGGTCAAGCCGATCACCGCATTCGACACGACGGGCTTCGCCCACGCCAACGGCTGCGAGGTGGACGACTTCGACCCCGCGGACTGGATCCACCGCACCGACCCGGCCGAACTGGGCCGGGCCACCCAGTTCTCGATCGCCGCAGCCCGGATGGCCGTCGAGGACGCCGGCCTGACCCCGGAGGACCTCCGGGAGCGCAAGGTCCTGATCTCGGTCGGTACCACCGACGCCGAGTCCCGGGATCTCGACCTGCTCGTCGCACAGCAGCTGGAGGACGGCCCCGAGCAGTTCGACCCGCGCGTGGTGCGCCGCGCCCAGGCCGGCCGGCTCTCCAGCGGCATCGTCCGCGAGCTCGGCCTCGTCGACGTGGAGGCCCTCACCATCCCGACGGCCTGCGCGGCCGGGAACTACGCCATCGGCAGCGGCTTCGACGCCATCCGCGACGGAGACGTCGAGGCCGCACTGTGCGGCGGAGCCGACGCGGTCTGCCGCAAGACCTTCACCGGCTTCTACCGGCTCGGCACCATCGCCCCCGAGGTCTGCCAGCCGTTCGACAAGAACCGCAAGGGCATCCTCACCGGCGAGGGCGCCGGAATCCTCCTCATGGAGAGCCTGGAGTCGGCGCTGGCCCGCGGCGCCCGGATCTACGCCGAGGTCCTCGGCTACGGCCTCAGCTGCGACGCCCACCACCCCGTCGCCCCCGACCAGGACGGCCTGGCCCGGTGCATCGAGGTGGCGCACGCCAACGCCGGGGTGAAGGCCCGGGACATCGACTTCATCTCGGCCCACGGCACCGGCACCCACGCCAACGACGTTACGGAGGCCGGCGCCATCCGCCAGGTCTTCGACGTTCCGCCGCCGACCGTCTCCATCAAGTCCATGATCGGCCACTCCATGGGTGCGGCGAGCGCGCTGGCCTCCGCCGCCTGTGCGCTGGCCATCACCGAGGACTTCATCCCGCCCACCATCAACCACCGCGAGACCGACCCCGAGTGCGGCCTGGACTGCGTGCCCAACGAGGCCCGCCCCGCCCGGCTGAACGTCGTGCAGAACAACGCTCTGGCCTTCGCGGGCAACAACGCCGTGCTGATCCTGGGCCGGTACGAGGAGGCCGTCTGATGTCCCCGACCCCCCTGGTCGTCTCGGGCTGGTCGGCCGTCTCGCCGTTCGGCGTCGGCAGCGAAGCCTTCCGCGGCGGAATCCGCGCCGGCCGCACGGCGGTCGGCGCCGTCGACCGCGAGACCTTCCCCGGCCCGTTCGCCGAAGGCGCCGTCGTCCCCGACTTCACCGCCGCCAAGTACGTCGGCAAGAAGGGGACCCGGACCATGGACCGGGTCACCGCCATCGCGGTCACCGCGGTCGGCGGTCTGATTGACGGATTCCGCGACGAGCTGACCGCCCGCCCCGAGCAGACCGCGCTGGTCCTCGGCACCGGCTCCGGCAGCGTGCAGAGCATCATGGACTTCACCCGGGACGCGCTGGCCGGGGAGCGCCCGTACCACGTGGACCCGGCCCGCTTCCCGAACACCGTGATGAACCGGGCCGCCGGGCAGAGCGCCATCTGGCACGGCATCAAGGGCCCCAACACCACTGTCGCGGGCGGCTCCCTGACCGGCCTGCTCGCCCTGGGCTACGCGCTGCGGCTGCACCGCGGCGGCCACTGCTCCCGGGTGCTGGTGGGCGCGGCCGAGGAGTACTCCACCCAGCGCTCCTGGCTGGAATGGCACGGCCGCGCCGACGCCGAGAGGGACACCCCGCTCGGCGAGGGCAGCGCCGTCTTCCTGCTGGAGACCGCGGACGACGCGGCGTCGGCCGGGCGCGGTGCGCTGGCCCGGATCGGCTCCACCGGCTTCCGGGCCTTCCACGAACCGGACGGTGCCCGCGAGGCGCTCGCGGCCTGCGTGCGCGACGCCCTGGCCAAGGCCGGGGTCGCGCCTCGCGACGTACGGACGGTGGCGCCGCTCGGCGCCGGCGGCCCGCTCGTCGCACAGGAGGAGGCCGCCGTCGCCGACGTGCTCGGCGACGACGCGGACCCGCGGTGGATCCGTATCCGGCCGCTGGTCGGCGACACCTCCGCGGCCTCGGCCGCGCTCCAGATGGCCGGGGTGCTCGCCGCCGCCGGCGAGGGCGGCCTGGCCCCCGGGGAGGCCGCACTGATCACCGGCATCGAACGGGACGGTCTGGTCGGCTGCGCGGTCCTCACCGGCGGCTGACCCCCCACACCCCGGCGGCCGGCCGGACCATGCCCCCGTGTCCGGCCGGCCGCCGGCCCCTCCCCTTCCCTCCCACCGGTCCTGCACGCCCTGCACGCCCCCCCGCAGGCCCCGGCATCCGCCCTCACCGAGGAGAAGCACGCACATGTCCGCAACTGAACGCCGTGTCGCACTGGTGACCGGAGGCTCCCGGGGCATCGGGCGGCACGTCGTGTCCCGCCTCGCGCGCGACGGCTACGACGTCGCCTTCTGCTACCAGTCCGACAAGGAGGCCGCCGACACGGTGGCCGCCGAGGCCACCGCGGCCGGCGCCCGCGTCCACACCGCGCGCACCGACGTCCGCGACCACGACGCCGTACGGGACTTCGTCCGCGCCGCCGAGAAGGAACTCGGCCCGCTGCACACCGTCGTGTCCTGCGCGGGCATCGTCCGCGACAACCCGCTCGTGATGCTGGCGCCCGACGACTGGGACGCGGTCCTGCGGGTCAACCTGGACGGCACCTACAACCTCTGCAAGGCCGCCGTCTTCGCCATGATGAAGCGCCGCGCGGGCTCCGTGATCACCCTCTCCTCGGTGGCGGGCGTGTACGGCAACGCCACCCAGACCAACTACTCCGCGACCAAGGCCGGGATCATCGGCTTCACCAAGGCGCTCGCCAAGGAGAGCGGCCGCTACGGCATCCGCGCCAACGCCGTCGCCCCCGGCTTCATCGAGACCGACATGCTCTCCGGGCTCGCCCCGGAGCACGTGAAGAAGATGACCGAGCGCATCCCGCTCGGGCGGTTCGGCCGCCCCGAGGAGGTCGCCGACCTGGTCTCCTTCCTCGCCTCCGACCGCGCCTCGTACATCACCGGACAGGTCTTCGGGATCGACGGCGGCCTCGTCGTCTGACACGCACCCCCGCCCGCGCCGGGACACCACCGACCGACCGAAGGGTTCACCATGCCCAAGAACAAGACGCCCCGCTTCTACTTCTCGCTGCGCAGCCCGTACTCCTGGCTGGCCTACCGCGAGATCATGACCTTCCACCCGGACCTCGCCGAGAGCCTGGAGTGGGTGCCGTTCTTCGAACCCGACGAACTGAGCGCCCGGCTGCTGGAGGAACAGGGCGGCCGCTTCCCGTACTCGGACATGTCCCGCGAGAAGAACCGGTACGTGCTCCAGGACGTCGGCCGCCTCACCAAGGCGCGCGGGCTGACCGTCACCTGGCCCGTGGACCGCGACCCGGTGTGGGAGGTCCCGCACCTGGCCTATCTGGTCGCGGCCCGGTACGGACGCGGTCACGCCTTCATCGATGCCGTGTACCGGGCCCGGTTCGGGCGCGGCCGGGACATCTGCGATCCGGCCACCATCGAGGACATCGCCTTCGAGATCGGGCTCGACCCGCGCGAACTGGCCCGGGCCAGCACCGTGCCGGAGGTCCGCGCCGAGGGCATCCGCATGCTGCTCGACGTCTGCCGGGACGGGGTGTTCGGCGTGCCCTTCTTCGTCCACGGCTTCAGCCGGTTCTGGGGCATCGACCGGCTCGACGACTTCATCGCCCACCTGCGCGACCGGGAGGTACCGGCCGCCTCCGTCCCGGAGCCGCTGGCGGCGATCGGCATGGGCCGCGCGACCGACGACGCGCACGCGGGCGGCTGCGGCTGAACCGCCCCGTCCGGATCCGGCCGGGCCCCTCGGGGCGCCGTCAGTCCGCTTTCAGTCCGCCGTCAGTGCCTGCGGCAACGATCGGGCCCGTGACAGGGCCGCATACGGAAACCTTCGCTAGGGGATAGCCATGACGCATGTTCAGACGGTCGGCGGCCTTCCGCTCACCGCCGGCCAGAAGGACATCTGGTTCGACGCGAAACTCTCTGGCGGGGGAGCCACCTACAACACCGCCATCTACTGGGACATCAACGGGCCGCTCGACCGGGACCTCTTGCGCACCGCGCTGGAGCGGCTGGTCGAGGAGTCCGAGTGCCTGCGGACCAGATTCACCGAAGTGGACGGCGAGCCGAGGCAGTTCATCGAACCGCTGACGACGCTCCCGCTGACCGAGACCGACGTGAGCGGCGCCGCCGACCCGGCCGCTGCCGCGCACGCGGCGATCCGCGCCGACCTGCGCGTACCGTTCGCCCTCACCGCCGAGGACCGCGCGGCCGCCGGTGACACCCCCGGCACCGGCGCCACCGACGGCGACGCGTTCGAGCCGCTCTTCCGGCTGAGCGTCTTCACCCTCGGCCCCGACCGCACCTTCTTCTGCCTCCTGAACCACCACCTGGTCTCCGACGGCTTCAGCTACGTCATCTACTGGCAGCGCCTCGGCGCGATCTACGAGGCCCTGCTGGCCGGCTCCGACCTCGACGAGGGCCGCTTCCCCGCCCTGACCACCCTGCTCGACGCCGAGGCCGCCTACGCCGGCTCGGCCCGCGCCGAGCGCGACCGGGCCTACTGGGCGCAGCGTTTCACCGACCGGCCCGAGCTGATCAGCCTCTCCACCGGGGACGCGGAACCCGCCCAGACCTTCCTCCAGGAGCAGGGCGTCCTTCCCGACGCCGTCGCCGAGCGGCTGCGCGCCACCGCCTGGGAGTCCCGCGTCACCTGGCAGACCGTGCTGGTCGCGGCCCTGGGCGCCTACACCGGGCGGATGGCCGGCACCGAGGACGTGCTGCTGTCCGTGCCCGTCACCGCCCGCGTCGGCGGCGACACCCAGAAGGTCCCCGGCATGGTGGTCAACTACCTGCCGCTGCGGCTCTCCGTGGACACCGCCACCACCCGTACCGACCTGCTCGCCGGTTCCTACCGGGCCTTCTCGCAGGCGCTCAAGCACCAGCGCCACCGCGTCAGCAGCATCCGCCGCTCCATGGGCCTGCCGAGCGACGACCGCCGCCCGTTCGGGCCGTTCCTCAACATGATGCCGCAGGTGGAGAAGCTGGCCATCGGCCCGTGCGCGGCCACCATCCACAGCCCCTCCACCGGACTGGTCGACGACCTGGAGTTCACCGTCGCCGACAAGGGCGACGCCGGCATCGGCATCGACCTGAACGGCAACGAGGCCCGCTACACGCGCGCCGAGGTCCGTGCCCACCTCGACCGCTTCGTCTCCTACCTCGACCGGTTCCTGGCCGCCGGCGCGGACGAGCCGCTGGCCGCCCTGGACCTCCTCTCCCCCGGCGAGGCCGCCGACGTGGCCGCCGCGCTGACCGGCCCCGTCCGCCCGACCCCTTACCTGGGCGTCGTCGAGCGGATACGGGCCCACGCCCTGGCCACCCCCGACGCCCCGGCCGTCACCGACGACACCGGCACCCTCGACTACGCCGGGCTCGTCGGCCGCGCCGGCGCACTCTCCCGCCACCTGACCGCCTCCGGCGGCCCCGTCGCCATCCTCAGCGAGCCCGGCCGGGACTTCGTCACCGCGGAGGTGGCCGTCCTCGGCGCCGGGCGGGCCTTCGTACCGCTCGATCCCGGGGCGCCGCTGCCCCGCCTGACCGCGCTGCTGCGCGACAGCGGGGCCGGCTTCGTCCTCACCGACGCCGCCCACCGGGACCTCGCCGAGCGGGCCGCCTCGGCCGCCGGCGACGGCGCGCCGCTGCCCGTCCGCGAGATCGGCACCGAGCAGGACCCCGCGGACGCGCTGCCCCCCGTGCTCGGCGGGCCGCAGGACCTCGCGTACGTCATCTACACCTCCGGCTCCACCGGCAGGCCCAAGGGCGCGATGGTGCAGCGCGGCGGCATGGTCAACCACCTGCTCGCCAAGATCGAGGAACTGTCCCTGGACCGCAGTGACGCACTCGTCCACAACGCCCCGGTCACCTTCGACGTCACCGTCTGGCAGACCCTGACGACGCTGCTCGTCGGCGGCCGGGTCCGTGCCTTCAGCCGCGCCGAGGCGTCCGACCCCGACGCCCTGTTCACGGCCATCGGCGCCGAGGGCCTCACCGTGCTGGAGGTCGTCCCCTCCCTGCTGCGCGCCACCCTCGACGTGTGGGACGCGGCCGGCGACGCCCCCGCACTGCCCGCCCTGCGCTGGATGATCTCCAACGGGGAGGCCCTGCCGGCCGAGCTGTGCAGCCGCTGGTTCGCCCGCTACCCCGCCATCGCGCTGGCCAACCTGTACGGCCCCACCGAGTGCTCGGACGACGTCACCCACGCCTACGCCCGGGACCTCGGGGCGCTCGACGCGATGGGCGCCGCGATCGTCCCCATCGGCCGGCCGCTGCGCAACACCCGCCTGCACATCCTGGGCGACGACCTCAGGCCCGTCCC
Organism: Streptomyces sp. NBC_01232; assembly: GCF_035989885.1. Taxonomy (GTDB): domain Bacteria; phylum Actinomycetota; class Actinomycetes; order Streptomycetales; family Streptomycetaceae; genus Streptomyces. The sequence continues at coordinate 4,331,113 of NZ_CP108518.1, read as the reverse complement.
GCACGGTGTGCGCGGCGAGCTCTACATCGCCGGCGACGGCGTGGGCCGCGGCTACCTCGGCGACCCCCGCCGCACCGCCGTCACCTTCCTGCCCGACCCCTTCGCGGCCGACGGCTCGCGCATGTACCGCACCGGCGACCTCGTCGAACTGCGCCCCGACGGGCAGCTCGCCTTCGTCGGCCGCCGCGACCACCAGGTCAAGATCCGCGGCCAGCGCATCGAGCTCGGCGAGGTCGAGACGGCGCTGCGCGCCCTGCCGGGCGTCGCCGACGCGGTCGCCGCCGCCGTCACCGACCCGTCCGGGCACAAGCGCCTGGTCGGCTACCTGGAACCGGAGACCGGCGCCGCACCCGACACCGGCGAGCTGCGGACCCTGCTCGCCGGCCGGCTGCCCGAGGCCCTCGTACCGACCGTACTGATCATCCTGGACGCACTGCCGCTGACCCCGCACGGCAAGGTGGACCGCAAGGCACTGCCCACGCCCGACCCGGCCGGCCCCCGGACCGCCGCACGGGCCGCCCGCACCCCTGCGGAGGGCATCATCTGCGCGGTGCTGGCCGAGGTGCTGGGCCTGCCCGAAGTGGCCGTCGACGACAGCTTCTTCGCCCTCGGCGGCGACAGCATCAGCTCCATCCAGGTCGTCGGGCGGGCCCGCAGGGCGGGGCTGATCGTCACCGCCCGCGACGTCTTCAAGCACCGGACCCCGGCGGCCATCGCCGCTGCGGCCCGTCCCGTGCCCACGGACGCCGCGACCGGCGCGGGCGCCCCGGCGGACGCCCGGGACGACGGCACGGGCGAGGTCGAACCGACCCCCATCTTCGACCGGCTGCGCGAGCAGATCTCCGAACTCCCGGAAGCGACACGCGAGTTCGCCCAGTACGTGGCCGTCAACGCCCCCGCCGGGCTCACCCCCGCCGTCCTGGAGCCCGCCCTCCAGGCCGTCCTGGACCACCACGACACGCTGCGCCTGAAGCTCACCTCCCCGGTACCGGGCCTGTGGGCGCAGGAGGTCCTCCCGGCGGGCTCCGTCGCCGCCGCCGACGTGGTCACCCGGGTCACCGTGCCCGCCGGCGCCGACCGCGCGGCCGTGCTCGCCGAGCAGACCGCCGCCGCCCGGGCCCGACTGCGCCCCGAGACCGGCCTGGTCGTCCAGGCGGTGCTGCTGGAGGAGACCCCCGGCGCGGGCGGCCGTCTGCTGCTCGTCGTCCACCACCTCGCCGTGGACGGCGTGTCCTGGCGCGTCCTGCTGCCCGACCTGGAATCCGCCCGGCAGGCCGTGACCGAGGGCCGCACCCCTGCCCTCGACCCCGTCCCGACCTCCTTCCGGAGCTGGGCCAAGGCCCTGTCCGCCGAGGCCCGCACCTCCCGCCGGGTGGCCGAACTCCCGCTGTGGAACGCCCAGTCGGCCGGAGCGGCCGAGACCTTCACCGACCGGCCGCTGGACCCGTCCGCCGACACCTGGGCCACCGCGGGCCGGCTCCGCCTGGAGCTCCCCGCCGCGCTCACCGCCGACGTCCTGACCCGGGTGCCCGCCGCCCTGCACGCCGAGATCAACGAGGTGCTGCTCACCGGCCTCGCGCTGGCCGTCACCGGCCGCTCCGGGGCCGGGGGCACCCGTACCGTCGTCGAGCTGGAGGGCCACGGCCGCGAACAGATCGGCGACGGCCTCGACACCTCCCGTACGGTCGGCTGGTTCACCAGCGCCTTCCCCGTCGGGCTGGACGTCGGCGAACTGGACCGGACCGAGATCGCGGCCGGCGGCCCCGCCGTCGCCACCGCCCTGAAGCGGGTCAAGGCCGCCCTGCGCGCCCTGCCCGACCACGGCATCGGCTACGGCCTGCTGCGCCACCTCAACCCCCAGACGGCGCTCGTCCTCGGCCGCGCCGCCGTACCCCAGATCGGCTTCAACTACCTGGGCCGGTTCGCGGCCGGCGACGGCGCCTGGGCCATCGAGCCCGGGGGCGCCGGACTCACCGCCTCCCCCACCACCCCGCTGCGCCAGCCCCTCGACGTAGTCGCGCTGACCGAGGACCGCCCCGGGGGACCGGTGCTCGTGGCCGAGTGGACCTGGCCGTCCGGAGCCGTCGACGAGGCCGTCGTACGCGAGACGGCCGAGGCGTGGTTCGCCGCGCTCGGCGCCCTCGCCGCGCACTCCGGTGCACCCGGATCCGGCGGGCGGATCGCCGCCGAGTTCCCCCTCGTCGACGTCGAGCAGCGGGAGATCGACGCTTGGGAGCAGGAGCTCGACGGGCTCACCGACGTCCTGCCGCTCTCCCCGCTCCAGCGCGGCCTCTTCTTCCAGGCCGAGTTCGACCGCCAGGGCATGGACGCCTACACCCTCCAGGTCGTCATGGACATCGGCGGCGAGCTGGACGTGGCCGCGCTGCGCGCCGCGGCCACCGCGCTGCTGGACCGCAACCCGGCGCTGCGCGCCCGGTTCCGCGAACGCGAGCAGGGCGATCCGGTACAGCTGATCCCGGCGGCCGTCGAGCTGCCGTGGAGCGAACACGACCTGACGTCGGCCGCCGACCCTGGCGCCGAGGCCGTCCGCCGCACCGACGAGGAGTGGCTGGACCGGTTCGACGTGACCGGTGGCCCGCTGACCCGGTTCACCGTCTACCGGCTGGGCGCCGAGCGCCACCGCGTCGTATGGACCACCCACCACATCCTGGTGGACGGCTGGTCGCTGTCCGCCGTCCTCGCCGAGGAGCTCGTCACCCTCTGGGGCAACGGCGCCGACCTCAGCGCCCTGCGCCCCGTCGCACCCGGCCGCGCCTACCTGGAGTGGTCCGCCGCCCAGGACAAGCCGGCCGCCCGCAAGGCGTGGGAGCAGGAGCTCGGCGGCATCGAGGAGGCCACCCGGCTCGGCCCCGCCGACCGGGCGCGGGTCTCCGTACTGCCCGAGACGTACACCGTGGAGCTGCCCGAGCGGCTGACCGCGGCCCTCACCCCCTGGGCGCACCGGCGCGGCCTGACGATGAACACCGTCGTCCAGGGCGCCTGGGCCGTCGTACTGGGCAGCCTCACCGGCCGCGGCGACGTCACCTTCGGCGCGGTCGTCTCCGGCCGGCCCGCGGACCTGCCCGGGGTCGAGCAGATGGTCGGCGCGTTCCTGCACACCCTGCCGGTACGGGCCCACCTGGACCCGGCCGTGCCGTTCGAGGAGATGCTGGCCGGCCTCCAGGACCGCCAGCTCGGCCTGGAGGAGCACCAGCACCTGGGCCTGGCCGAGGTGCAGCAGGGCGTCGGCATCGGTGAGCTCTTCGACACCGTGGTCAGCTTCCACAACTACCCGGCGGGCGCGCTGGACGCGATCGGCTCCTACGTGCCCGGCCTCTCGATGCTGGACTGGAAGGCCCGGGTCATCGCCGAGTACCCGCTCGCGGTGGGCGTGTTCCCCACCGGGGGGCAGGGCCTGCGCGTGGAGGCCCAGTACCGGCCGGACGTCTTCGACGCCGCCCGGACCGAGGTCTTCGTCAGCCGGTTCGCCCGTGTGCTGGAGCAGCTCGCCGCGGCCCCGGACACCCCGCTGGGCCGGATCGACGCGCTCACCGCCGACGAGCGGGAGCAGGTCCTCGGCACCTGGTCGGGGGCGGCCGCGGCCCGCCCGGCCGTCGCCACCCTCGCCACCACGGTCTTCGAGCGGTGGGCCGGGCTCTCGCCCGCCAAGCCGGCCGTCTCGCTGGGCGCCGAGGAGCTCGACTACGCCACGCTGAACGACCGCGCGAACCGGCTGGCCCGGCTGCTGGCCGAGCGGGGCGCCGGACCGGAGCAGCCGGTCGCCGTGATGCTGCCGCGCTCCCCGGAGCTGGTCGTCGCGGCGCTCGCCGCCCTCAAGGCCGGCGCGGTGTTCCTGCCCGTGGACGCCGACTATCCGGCCGACCGCATCGGCTACATGCTGGAGGACGCCCGGCCGCCGGTCCTGCTGACCGACACGGCGACGCGGTCCCGCCCGGCGGGCCTGCCCGACCTGGCCGCGCTCGGGGTCACCCCGGTGCTGCTGGACGCGCCCGAGACGGCCGCCCGGCTCGCGGCGCTCGGCGGACACGACCTCACCGACGCGGAACGCGTGGCACCGCTGCACCCGGAGAACACGGCCTACATCATCTACACGTCCGGCTCCACCGGCCGCCCCAAGGGCGTCACCGTGGCGCACACCGGACTGATGTCGATGGTCTCCAGCCTGTCCGACCGGTTCTGGCTCGACCATGACGTGCGGGTCCTGCAGTTCGCCTCGTTCAGCTTCGACGCCTCGGTCTTCGGCATCATGCTGGCGCTGCTCAACGGCGGCACCCTGGTCATCGCCGACGAGGAGGCCCGTACACCGGGCCGGCCGCTCGTCGACCTGATCAACGACGCCCGGATCAACCTGGTCGCACTGCCGCCCGTCGTCGTCGGGGGGCTGCCGGCCGACGCCACCCTCCCCAGCGACCTGCGGCTGGTGGTCACCGGCGAAGCGGTCCCGGCCGGGGTCGTCGAACGCTGGGGCGGCTCCGTCCGGCTGTTCAACGGCTACGGTCCCACCGAGGCCGTCGTCGGCTGCACCGTCGCCGGCCCGCTGGCCCCCCGGGCCGGCCGGCCCCCGATCGGGAAGCCCACCAACGCCCACCGGGTGTACGTGCTCGACCGCAACCTGCGGCCCGTCGCCCCCGGGGTCACCGGCGAGCTGTACGTCGCGGGCGGCCTCGCCCGCGGCTACCTGGCGCGGCCCGGGCTGACCGCGTCCCGGTTCGTCGCCGACCCGTACGGCCCTGCCGGATCCCGGATGTACCGCACCGGAGACCTCGTGACCTGGCTGCCCGACGGCGACCTCGACTACCTGGACCGCGTCGACGACCAGGTCCAGCTGCGCGGAATCCGCATCGAGCTCGGCGAGATATCCGCCGCCCTGCTCGCACAGCCCGGAGTCGAACAGGCCGTCGTGGTCATGCGCGAGGACGAGGCCGGCGAACGCCGTCTGGTCGCCTACGTCGTCGCCGGTTCGGCCGCCGCCCCCGAGGACACCGCCGTCCTGCGCGAGCGGCTCGCCGCGGAGCTCCCCGACTACATGGTCCCCTCGGCCGTGGTGGCGCTGGAGGAGCTGCCGCTCACCGCCCAGGGCAAGCTGGACCGCAAGGCCCTGCCCGACCCGGACCTGGGCGCCGCCTCCCGCGGCCGGGCCCCCCGGACCCCCCTGGAGGGTGTCCTGTGCGGCCTGTTCGCGGACGTCCTCGGCCTGGAGCAGGTCTCCATCGACGACGACTTCTTCGAGATCGGCGGGCACTCCCTGCTCGCCACCCGCCTCGTCAGCCGCGTCCGCAGCACCCTGCGCGTCGAACTCCCCATCCGCGCCCTGTTCGAGGCGCGGTCCGTGGTGGCCCTCGCCACGGAGGTCGGCCGGGCCGCGCAGGCCCGGCCCTCGCTGGCACCGGCCGCCCCGGGAGGGGAGCGCCCGCTCTCCTTCAGCCAGCAGCGCCAGTGGTTCCTCAACCGGCGCCAGGGCCGCGCCGACGGCTCGTACAACAGCGCCATGGCCTTCCGGTTCACCGGCAGGCTCGACGCGGACGCCCTGCGGGCGGCCCTGGCCGATCTCGTGGAACGCCACGAGGTGCTGCGGACCGTGATCCCCGAGCAGGACGGGGTGCCGGCGCCGCGCGTCCTGGACGCCGCCGCCGCGGCGCCGGACCTCAGGACGGTCTCCGTCTTCTCCGACCAGCTCGACACCGCGCTGGCCGCCGAGGCCGACCGGGGATTCGACCTGACCGAGGAGACCCCGCTTCGGGTACGGATCTTCCCCACCGGCGGCGACTCCTTCGTGATGCTGATCGTGCTGCACCACATCGCCTTCGACGGCTGGTCGATGGGGCCGCTGCTCGACGACCTCGCCGACGCCTACCGGGCACGGGCCGGCGGGCGGGCCCCCGACCGGGAGCCGCTGCCGGTCCAGTACTCCGACTTCGCCGTATGGCAGCGCGAGCTGCTCGGCGATCCGGCGGACGAGGACGGCCTGGGCGCGCGACAGCTCGACTTCTGGCGCGACGCGCTGGCCGGGCTGCCCCAGGAGCTGGCGCTGGCGACCGACTTCCCCCGCCCGGAGCACGGCGGGAGCGCCGGTGACACGGTGATGTTCGACATCGACGCGGAACTCCACGCCACGCTCGCGGAGATCGCCCGGACCACCGGGACCACCGAGTTCATCGTCTACCAGGCCGCCCTGTCGGCCCTGCTGACGCGGTGGGGCGCCGGAACCGACATCCCCCTCGGAGTGTCCGTCGCCGGCCGCGCCGACGACGCCCTCTCCGGCCTCGTCGGCATGTTCCTCAACACCCTGGTCCTGCGCGGCGACACCAGCGGCGACCCCACCTTCCGGGAACTGCTGGAACGGCTGCGGGAGACCGACCTGGCCGCCTACTCGCACCAGGACGTCCCCTTCGACCAGGTCGTGGACGCGATCAGGCCCGACCGCGTGCTGGGCAGGCACCCGCTGTTCCAGGTCTCACTCACCGTGCAGCACGACGGGGTGCGCGTCCCGGACCTGGTGGGACTGCGCGCGGAGCCCGCGTACGTCGGCTCCGACCAGGCCAAGCTGGACCTGGTGGTGGAGCTGTTCAACTGGCCCGGCCGGGACGGCATGCGCGGTCTGCTGACCTACAGCACCGACCTGTTCACCCGGGACACCGCCGAGCGGCTCGTCGAGCAGTTCGGGCAGGTCCTGCGGGCAGCGGCCGCCGACCCCGGCGTGCGGGTCAGCGAGCTGGAGGCGCAGCGGCCACAGACCCCCGCCGGCGCCGCCACCCTGACCTCACTGGTCGCCGGGCGGATCGCCGCCTCCCCCGAGGACACCGCGGCCGGCTCCGGATCCCGGGCCCTGTCGTACGGGGCGCTGGACGAGCGCGCCGGGCTGCTGGCCCGGCACCTCGCGCAGCGGGGGGCGGGCCCCGGCCGGGTCGTCGCCCTCGCGGTGCCGCGCGCCGCCGACCAGGCGGCCGCCGCGCTCGCGGTGCTCCGGTCCGGCGCGGCCTACGTGCCGGTCGGCGCCGAGGAGCCGAGCGAGCGGGTCCGGGAGCTGGTGGAGGCGACCGCCGCGGTGGCCGTCCTCACCACCGAGGGCCTGGCCGGGAGGCTGCGCAGCTGCGGCGTGCCGGTCGTGGTGCTGGACTCCGCCGATGTCCTCGCGGCCCCGGGCGGCCCGGCCCCGGCCCCGCTGCCGGAGCCGGACCCGGAGTGGCCCGCGTACCTGGTGCGGCGCGGGCCGGACGGTCCGGGCGCTGCCGTCGTCCCCGTCAGCCACGCGGAGGCGGCCGCCCTGGCCACCACCGGGACGGGTGCCGGCCTGTGGGCGGCGCTGCTCTCGGGCGGCGCTGCGGACGCCCCCGACCGGCCGGGCCGCGACTGGGCCGCGCCGGCCCCGGCGAACCCGGCGGACCCGGTGGACGCTCAGGCCGCCCCGGCCGCCGCCGCCGACGCCGCCGCCGACGGCGAGTGCGAGGACGATCCGGTCACGGCGCAGCTGCTGCGGATCGTCCACGACGTACTCGCCACCGACGCGGTCGTCGCCGGGGAGAACTTCTTCGAGGCCGGCATGGACAGCATGAAGTCGCTGCGGCTGGTCAGCCTGGCCCGCAAGGCGGGCCTGAAGCTGAGCATCGCGGACGTCTTCGTCCACCAGAGCGTGGCCGCACTCGCCGCGAGCCTGCGCCCGCGGACCGCCCCACCGGCTCCCGAGCCGCCCGCTCCCGCCAAGGCTCCCGCGCCCGCTCCCGAAACGCTGCGCAGCAGCGCCCGGGGCATGGCCGAGGCCATCGCGGAGGCCGACGGGATCGGCCACATCGAGCACTTCACCCCGATGCTGACCATCCAGCCCGAGGGCGACCGCACTCCGCTGTTCTGCGTGCACAGCGGCGTGGGACTGTCCCTCTCCTACCTGACGCTGGTGCCGTACCTGCACCCCGACCAGCCCCTGTACGCCCTCCAGTCGCCCACGGTCGTGGACGGCGCCCCCCTCCCGGAGAGCATGGAGGAGATCGCCGCGACGTACATCCGGCTGATCAAGGAGGTCCGGCCCGAGGGCCCGTACCACCTGCTCGGCTGGTCCTTCGGCGGACTGCTCGCCTACGAGTTGGCCGTCCAGCTCCGGGCCGCCGGCGACGAGGTCGGAATCCTGACCGTCATGGACTCCTTCCCCCGCACCGACGCGGTCGACGAGCGGAGCGAACAGGTCCGGCTGGGCTGGCTGATGGAGGGCATCGGCCACCACCGCGACGAGTTCGCCGGACGCCGGCTCGAACCGGACGACCTCTACGAGACGTTGCTCCGGGACGGCAACCCACTGGCCCGCATGGGCCGGGAGCGGATCCACCGCGTGGTGGACCTGATGGGCCGCCACCAGATCCTCAACACCCGTTACCGGCCGGGGGAGTACGCCGGCACCGTCGACCTCTTCCTGGCCGAGCGCTCGCCCTGGGGCGAGGTGACCGACAAGGACGTCCTGTGGAAGGAGCACATGACCGGCTCCGTTCGGGTGCACCGCATCGACTGCGCCCACGACGACATGCTGAACCCGGAGCCGCTGAGGGCCATCGGCCCCGCCCTGCGCGACTCGCTCGACGCGTGGACGGCGGGTGACCGGTCATGACGACGACCCTGCCGCGCCCCGCGGCCGAACCGGACGAGACCGCCGCGGCCGCCGCCGCGGCCGGGCCGCCGCAGCCCGCGGCGGCCCGGCCCGCGGGCCTGGGCACCCTGCTCACCGAGATCGGCGCCGTCATCGGCCGCCGGCTGCGCCGGATGCGGCGCGCCCCCGGCCGCTCGATCGGCATCGTCCTCAACCCGATGCTCTCGCTGATCATGCTCGGCTACCTCTTCCGCGACTCGATCCACCTCCCGCAGGGCGGTGACTACGTCGAGTACGTCTTCGCCGGCGGCGCCGTCCAGGTCGGACTGGCCTGCGTGGGACCGACGGCGGTCTCGCTCGCCCTGGACCTCCAGGGCGGGCTGGTCGACCGGTTCCGCTCCCTGCCCATCAACCCGGCCTCGATCCCGATCGGGCACACCGCCGCCGACTGGCTGGTGGGCATGGGCGGACTGGGCACCACCGTGGTGATCGGCCTGGCGCTGGGCTGGCGTTCGCACACCGGTCTGCTGCCCACCCTGGCGGGCTTCGCACTGATCGCCGTCTTCATCTACGCGATGCTCTGGCTCGGGGTGCTGCTGGCCCTGACCCTGCGCAGCGTGGAGACGATCAGCGTGGTGGCGCCGTTCATCGTGGTCGTACTTCCCTTCCTGTCCAGTGCCTTCCTCTCGCCGCAGACCATGCCGGCGGCGCTGAGGCCGCTCGCCGAGTGGAATCCGGTGACGGCCGTCATCGCCTCCTGCCGCGACCTGTGGGGGAACCCGGACACGCCGAGCGCCGGCTTCTCGGGCACCCATCCGCTGCTGGTCGTCGCGGTCACCCTGACCGTCACCTTCGTGACCTGCATCGTCGTGAGCCTGCGCCGTTTCCGTTCGACGTCCAGCTGAAGCCCCGAGGACCCGAGGACCCACACCATGACCATCACGCAGGAGGTGGCCCCGGCCGACGCCGACGCCACCGCCCAGCCGCCCGCCCACGTACCCGCCCCCGCCGACCTCGACCTCACCGACCCGCAGACCTTCCTGGACGTCGACCCGCACGCCATGTGGCGCCGGTTCCGGTCCGAGAGCCCGGTGCACTGGCACCCGGCCGGGCCGCACACGCCCGGCTTCTGGGTGATCTCCCGGTACGCCGACGCCGTCGCCGTCTACCGCGACAACAAGCGGTTCACCTCCGAGAAGGGCAACGTCCTCACCACCCTGCTCCAGGGCGAGGACTCCGCCTCCCGCAAGATGCTCGCCGTCACCGACGGCGTCCGGCACCGCGCGATCCGCAACGTGATGCTCAAGTCGTTCGCGCCCCGCGTCCTGGAGCCGGTCGTCGCCGGGGTCCACACGCACACCCGTGAACTGCTCGGCCGGGCCGTCGCGGCCGGCCGGCTGGACTTCGTCGCCGACGTCGTCGACCACATCCCGATCCAGACCATGGGCGACCTGCTCGACATCCCGCACGCGGACCGCCCGCGGCTGGTGGAGTGGAACACCAGGACTCTGGCGCAGCACGGCTCCGGGGACGACGAGTTCGAATCCGTCATGGCCCGCAACGAGATCATCATGTACATGGGGGAGCTCGCGGCCGAGCGGCGCCGCAACCCGGGCGAGGACGTCCTCAGCACCCTGGCCGCCGCGACCGTCGACGGCAGCCCGCTCACCGAGGACGAGATCGTCCTCAACGCCTACAGCCTGATCCTCGGCGGCGACGAGTCCACCCGGACCTCCCTCATCGGCGGCCTGATCGCCCTCGCCGAGCACCCCGAGCAGTGGCGCCGGCTGAAGGCCGGCGAGGTGTCCGCGGACGCGGCGACCGAGGAGATCCTGCGCTGGACGACCCCGGCCATGCACTTCGGACGGCGCGCCCTGGTCGACGTACCGCTGGGCGACCGGGTCATCAGAGCCGGCGACATCGTGACCCTGTGGAACACCTCGGCCAACTTCGACGAGCGGGCCTTCACCGACCCGGAGAGCTTCGACGTCGGCCGCAGCCCCAACAAGCACGTGGTGTTCGGCCACGGACCGCACTTCTGCCTCGGTGCCTTCCTCGGCCGGGTGCACGTGAAGGCGATGGTGGAGGCCCTGAGTTCGATGGTCTCGGACATCACGCTGCTCGGCCCGCCCCAGCGCCTCTACTCCAACTTCGTCCGCGCGTACAGCGCCCTGCCCGTCGCCCTCACCGCGCAGGCGGCGGCGCCGGGAGCGGTCCCCCCGCGGCAGACCGGCAAGGAGACCCACTGACATGCGCCACGAGACACGCACGGCCGGCGGCACCACCCTCGCCGTCCTGTACGCCGACACCCGGTCCGAGGAGGTACGCCGCCGGGCCGAGGAACTCCTCGCCGAGCACGGCGCGGTCCTCGTACGGGGGCTGGGCCTCACCGACGCGGACGCCTTCCACTCCGCGGTGGCCCTCTTCGGCGACTCCCTCATCGACAGCTACCGGGGCGGGAACACCCCCCGGGCGGCCGTCACCGACGGGGTCTTCACCTCCACCGAGTACCCGGCCCGCTTCGACATCTCCCTCCACAACGAGATGTCGTACGCACAGTCCTGGCCCACCCGGCTGTTCTTCGGCTGCCTGATCGCGCCCGAGACCGGCGGCGCCACCCCGGTCTGCGACGGCGGGGCGCTGCTCGCCTCGCTGCCGCCGGAGGTCCGCGAGCGCTTCGCCTCGGGCGTGGTCTACCGGCAGCACCTGCACGGCGGGTTCGGGCTCGGCAAGTCCTGGCAGGACACCTTCGAGACGCAGGACAGGGCGGTGGTCGAACGGTTCCTGGAGGAGTCGGCCGCGGAGTACGCCTGGACCGCCGACGGCGGCCTGCGGGTCAGCCAGCACCGCCCGGGCCTGCGGCACAACCCGCGTACGGGCGCCGACACCTGGTTCAACCAGGCCGACCAGTGGCACCCCTCCAACCTGCCGGACGACGAGGCCGAGGACCTGCTGTCGCTGATCGACGACGTGGCCGACCTGCCGCACTGGGTCACCTACGGCGACGGGACCCCGCTGTCGGACGACGACCTGGCCCATGTCCGCAAGGCCCAGCGGGAGAACCGGCTGTCGGAGCCGTGGCAGGTCGGCGACATCATGATCGTGGACAACATGTCGGTCCTGCACGGCCGTGAGGCGTACACCGGCGCCCGCAAGATCGTCGTCTCGATGACCTGACCCCCCACCCCGGCCGGCCGGGCCCCCGGCGCTCGCGCCCCGTCGGGTTTCGACCCGGCGGGGCGCAGCCCTGCGGGGCCCGGCCCGCCCGATTCACCGCAGCCTTAAGGACGTAGCCGTCCGGAGGCCGTCTTCCTAGGGTCTGGACCGATGGCGCCGTGGCGCCCCGCGGAGCCCGGCGAGAATGGACGGAAAGCATGAACGCGCTCGACGAGATCATCGCAGGCGTGCGGGACGGCCTGGCGTCGCGGCGGCGCCGGGTTCCGGAGTGCGAGCTGCGCGACCGGGCCTCGGAGGTCCGGCCCGTCGCCGACTGCGCCGAGCTGCTGCGCGGTACGGACGGACTGAAGGTGATCGCGGAGGTCAAGCGGGCCAGCCCGGCGCGCGGCCGGCTCGCGGCGATCGAGGACCCGGCGGCGCTGGCCGCCGCGTACGAGGCCGGCGGCGCGGCCGCGGTCAGCGTACTGACCGAGGAGCTGCGCTTCGGCGGGTCGCTGGCGGATCTGGACGCCGTACGGGCCCGGGTGACGGTGCCGCTCCTGCGCAAGGACTTCGTGGTCGACCCCTACCAGGTGTGGGAGGCGCGGGCCCACGGCGCGAGCCTGGTGCTGCTGATCGTCGCGGCGCTCGAACAGCCGCTGCTGGTCGATCTGGTGGCGCAGGCGGCGGAGCTCGGCCTGACCCCGCTGGTGGAGGTGCACGACCCGGGCGAGGCGCGCCGGGCGCTCGACGCCGGGGCCTGGGTGATCGGGGTCAACGCGCGCAACCTGAAGACGCTCGAGATGAACAAGGGGGCCTTCGCCGCCATCGCGCCGGACATCCCGGAGAACATCGTGCGGATCGCCGCGTCCGGGGTGCGCGGCCCGCGGTGCGCCGTGGAGTACGCGGAGCTCGGCGCCGACGCGATCCTGGTGGGCGAGGCCCTCGTCACCAGCGGCCACCGCCGGGAGGCGGTGGCCGCTCTGGTGGCCGCGGGCCGCCGGTTCAACGGAGGGCGGCCGGGCGCGGGGAGGCCCCGGCGACTGCCCGGTGCTCCCGGTCCCGCTTTTCCGTGACGGCCGCCCAGCGCTCCAGTACGGCGGCCGCCGCACCGGAGTCGATCGCCTCGGCGGCCCGGGCCACCCCGTCGGCCAGCCGGGCGGCGACCGGCCGCCCGTCGGGGGACAGGGCCGCCAGCCCGGCCGCGGCCGACAGCAGGACCGCGTCCCGGACCGGTCCGCGGGCCCCGGCGAGAACCTCCCGGGCCACCCGCGCGTTGTGGACGCGGTCGCCGCCCCGCAGGGCGTCGGCCGGCGCGTAGGGGATCTTGATGTCCCGCGGGTCGAAGGTCTCCTTCCGCACCCCGGATCCGGTGACCGACCACACGGTGGAGGTAGTGGTGACCGTCAGCTCGTCCATCCCGTCGTCGCCCCGGAAGACCAGCGCGGACACCCCCCGCCGGAACAGCACCTCCGCGATCAGCGGAGCCAGCCGCGCGTCGGCGACCCCGACCGCCTGGGCCGCGGGATCAGCCGGATTGGTCAGCGGGCCCAGCGCGTTGAAGACCGTACGGATGCCCAGTTCGCGGCGGGTGCCCGCGGCGAACCGCATCGCCGGGTGGAACAGCTGGGCGAAGCAGAAGGTGATGCCGGTCTCCTCCGCGACCTCCCCCACCTCCGCCGCGGGCAGGTCGAGCCGGACCCCCAGCTCCTCCAGCACGTCGGCCGAACCGCAGGCGGACGAGGCGGAGCGGTTCCCGTGCTTGACCACCAGGGCGCCGGCCCCGGCGGCCACCACCGCGGACATGGTGGACACGTTCACGCTGTGCGAGCCGTCACCGCCGGTGCCGACGATGTCGAGCGCGCGTCCGGGCACCGACAGCGGCACCGCGTGGCCGCGCATCCCCGACACCAGCCCTTCCAGCTCCGCCGCGGTCTCCCCCTTGGCCCGCAGGGCCGTCAGCAGCCCGGCGAGCCGGACCGGGCCGGCCTCGCCGGACATCACCCGGTCCATCGCCCACTCGGTCTCCCGGGCGGTCAGGTCCCGGCGGTCCAGCAGTGCGTTCAGCAATCCTGGCCAATCGGTCTCGTGCGCAGTCTCGATCACAGCCACGGCGGTCTCCTGGAGCGGCTAGGAAAAGGGAGGGAAAAGATCCGACACCCCAGTCTGCGAAAGAGCGTCCAGCCTTTCCAGACCACTGCCCGGAATTCCGTCCAGTCCAATTCGGAAGTCACCGAAGGAGAAAGCCAGTGGCCCTGCACGCCGCGGTCACGCTCGTCAGGGAATCCGAAATTCCGCTGACGTCGCAGATCCAGCGATTCATCAAGAAGGAGGTGACCGAGGGAACTTTGCATCCCGGTACCCGGCTGCCCTCCAGCCGGCGCCTGGCCCACGACCTCGGCGTCTCCCGCAGCGTCGTGGTGGAGGCGTACGGACAACTCGTCGCCGAGGGCTACCTGGAGGCGGCGCAGGGCGCCGGTACCCGGGTGGTGTCCCACCTCGACCGCGGGGCCCGCGGGCTCGCGCCCGTGCCCTCCCTGCTCGACGACGGGCACACCGGCCGCCGGGACCCGTCCGTCCGCTGGGACCTGCGCCCGGGAGGCGGCAACGTCCCCGACTTCCCCCGCCGCGAATGGCTCGCCGCCTACCAGCGGGCCCTGAACGCCGCCGACCCGGCCGCCCTCGACTACCCGCCGCTCGCCGGTGACCTGCGGCTCCGCCTCGAACTGGCCCGCTACCTGGGCCGGATGTGCGGGGTGCGCGCCGCGCCCGGCCAGGTCATGGTGACCGCCGGATTCGCGCAGGCCCTGGGCCTGCTGGCCGCCGTCCTCCCGCAGCTGGGGATCACTTCCCTCGGCATCGAGAACCCGGGCCACCCCGGCCAGCGCCGCTTCGTCCACGAGAGCGGCCTGCGGCCCGTCGCACTGCCGGTGGACGGTGAGGGCCTCGACGTCGCCGCGCTCGCCGCCTCCGGGGCGCGGGCCGTCCTCGTGACTCCGGCGCACCAGTTCCCCACCGGGGCGCCGCTGTCCCCCCGGCGCCGCGAGGAGCTCGTGCGATGGGCTCAGGAGGTGGACGGCCTGATCATCGAGGACGACTACGACCGGGGCCTGTGGTACGAGCGGGGCGCGGGCCGGCCGCTGGCTCTCCAGCGGCTCGCCCCCGACCACGTGGTCTACGCGGGCACCGTCAGCAAGTCCCTCGCCCCCGGGCTGCGCCTGGGCTGGCTCGCCGCCCCCGCCCCGCTCCTGGACCTGCTGCAGCACGCCCGCGCCCGCCACGACCTGGGCACCGACGTGCTGACCCAGCTGGCGTTCGCGGGGTTCCTGCGCGGGGGCGCCTACGACCGGCACCTGCGCCGGCTGAACGCCCTGTGCCGGGCCCGCCACGACGCCCTGCGCGAGGCCGTGCGCCGGCACCTGCCGGGAGCGGCCGTGACCGGCCCGGCCGCCGGACTGCACGCGTACGTGAGGCTGCCCCGGCACACCGACGAGGCGGCGCTGGTGGCCGGGGCACTGCGCCGCTCGGTGCTCCTCACCGGTGCCGCCTCCCACCACGCCCGCGCCGGCGAGGGGGCGCCCGCCCTCGTGGTGGGGCACGCGCACCTGCCGCGGTGGGGCGCGGACCAGGCGCTGCGGGAACTGGCGGGCGTGCCGACCGGGCGGTGAGCGCCGCCTCCCGGTCAGCGGGAGGTGAGCGCGCCGGCCCGCATCGCCAGGAAGTTCTCCATCATGGTCAGCCCGCCCGTGGTCATGACCGACTCCGGGTGGAACTGCACCCCCTCCACCGGCAGCGTGCGGTGCCGCAGCCCCATCACGTAGCCGTGGTCGGCGGCCACCGCCGTGGTGACCAGCGGCTCCGGCAGCGGGTCGGCGACCAGCAGCGAGTGGTAGCGGGTGGCCTCCAGACTGTGGCCCAGCCCCTGGAAGAGGCCCTCGCCGTCGTGCCGGACGATGCTGGTCCGCCCGTGCATCACCTGCCCGGCCACCTCGATCCGGCCCCCGTACGCCAGCCCGATCGCCTGGTGCCCGAGGCACACCCCGAGCAGCGGGACCCGCCCCGCGAAGGCGTGCACCAGCTCCACGTGCCCGGACTCGGCCGGGTGCCCGGGGCCCGGCCCGAGCACCACCGCGTCGGGCTCGAGCCCGACCAGCTGCTCCGGGGTCCGGGTGCGCGAGCGGACCACCTCGGTGTCCGCCCCCAGCACCTGCAGGTACTGGTCGATGATGTGGACGAAACTGTCGTACGCGTCCATCAGCAGCACCTTCACGGCAGCAGCTCCTCACCGGTGAGCGCCCAGTAGGCGGCCCCCATCTTCGCCAGCGTCTCCTGCCACTCGGACTCCGGCTCGGACTGGGCCACCATGCCCGCCGAGCTCTGCGTGGAGTACGTGCGGCCGTCGTACTCGATCGTGCGGATGCACAGCGCGAGTTCGCTCCAGCCCCGTACGTCGACCAGCCCGACCGCGCCCGCGTAGGCACCGCGCCGCTCCCGCTCCAGGCCGTCGATGATCTCCATGGCGCGCACCTTGGGCGCGCCCGACATCGTCCCGGCCGGGAAGGTGGCCCGGACCGCGTCCCAGACGCCGACCTCCGGAGCCAGCCGGCCCGAGACGGTCGAGACCAGGTGGAACACGTGGGAGTACGTCTCCACCTCCATCAGCCGGTCCACCGGCTGGGTGCTGGGCAGGGCGACCCGCCCGATGTCGTTGCGGCACAGGTCGACCAGCATGATGTGCTCGGCCTGCTCCTTGACGCTCTCCCGCATCTCCTTGACACGCCGCCGGTTGGTCTCCTCGTCGGGGCCCCGGCGGGCCGTCCCGGCGATCGGGCGCATCACGATCCCGCCGTCCTCGATGCGGAAGAACAGCTCCGGGCTGGCCCCGATCAGGGTCCGCCCGGCCTGCGCCGCCAGGTACATGTAGGGGGAGGGATTGCGGGCGCGCAGCCGCCGGTAGACCTCCAGCGGGGTCAGACCGGTCTCCACGTCGACGCGGTGGCCGATCTGGATCTGGTAGACGTCGCCGACGCCGATGTGCTCCAGGCAGCGGGCGGCCCAGCCGAGGAACGTCTCGCGGTCGACGCTGTCGCGCACCGAGTGCGGTACGGGCGCCTCGGGGACCCCCGACGTCGCGAACGTCCCGGACACCCCCGCGACATCGGGCAGTCCGGGCTGTTCCGCGAGGCCGGCGAAGGCCGGGCTGTCGGCCCGCAGCCGCCGTACCCGGCCGCCCTCGACGTCGTACCAGACGGTGTTCCGGAACAGCGTCAGCACGATGTCCGGGCGCCCGCCGTCCCCGTCGGCCCGCTCCGGCAGCTCCTCCATGTGCCAGGCCGACTCGTACGCCAGCGAGGTCAGGAACCCGAAGGCGTAGCCGGTCCCGGGCAGCTCGGTGGTCACCGAGAAGAGCCCCTGGGCGCGCCCGAGCGCGTCCCAGACCTGCGCCGGCCGCTCCGACCGGAAGACGTACGGACCCTCCGGGAGCGGGTGGTGGGCCACCGGGCAGCCCGCGGCGGGCCCGTCCGTGACCAGTCCGGCCGCCTCGACCGCGCCCGCCAGCGCCCGCTTGAGCTCCGGCGCGGCCCCGTCGACCTCGACCCGGTCCGCGTGGACCCGGATCTCGGCCAGCCGCCCGAAGCCGACGACCGCCGACCGGCGGTCCGCGGGCGCTCCCTCCAGGCTCTCGAGGAGAAAGACCTCCTCGGCCGGGAGCACCGCGCGCAGCGCCGCGTACAGGTCGGGCGGGGCGTGCCCGGCCAGTTCCTCGACCTCGACCCGCACCTCCACCCGACCGCTGCCCGCGTCCGGCGAAACACGTGAATCCCACAATGCGATCTCCCCCTTCTTCTTCTTTCCGTCGAAATGAGTGAATCAATGATCCGCCGGGCATCGCCAGACCAATTCCACAGCGGCGATACGGTCCATTTCCAAAATGCTTGACCATTCCGTGGCGGCAATGGGTAACTGAGGCCATGAGACAAACCGAGAACAGTTCCTCATGGCGGAATTTCCCGGCCGCTCAGCAACCCGACTGGCCCGACCCCGCCGCGCTGCGCTCCGTCACCGGCCGGCTGGCCGGGGCGCCCCCGCTGGTCTTCGGCGCCGAGTGCGAACAACTGCGTCTGAAGATGGCTGCGGTCGCCCGTGGCGAGGCCATCCTGCTCCAGGGCGGCGACTGCGCCGAGACCTTCGAGCAGGTCACCACCGACTCCATCCGCGGCAAGCTGAAGACCCTGCTCCAGATGGCCGTCGTCCTCTCGCACGCCACCGCGCTGCCGGTGGTCAAGGTCGGCCGGATGGCCGGCCAGTACGCCAAACCCCGTTCCAGCCCGTACGAGGAGCGCGGGGGCGTGAGCCTGCCGTCCTACCGCGGCGACGCCGTCAACGGCCTGGAGTTCACCGCCGCCTCCCGCATCCCCGACCCGCGGCGCCTGCGCGACATGTACGAGGCCTCGGCCCGCACCCTGAACCTGATCCGCGCCCTGACCACCGGCGGCTTCGCCGACCTGCACCAGGTGCACGCCTGGAACCAGGGCTTCGTCGCCGGCTCGGGCACCGGCGAGCGCTACGAGGCCCTCGCCGACGAGATCGACCGCACGCTCGCCTTCATGCACGCCTGCGGGGTGGACACCCGCGAACTGGGCACCGCCGAGTTCTTCGTCGGCCACGAGGGGCTGCTCCTCGACTACGAGGCCGCGCTCACCCGCACCGAACCGGAGACCGGCCGCACCTATGCCGCCAGCGGGCACCTGCTGTGGATCGGCGAGCGGACCCGCGACCTCGACGGCGCCCACGTGGAGTTCTTCTCACGGATCGACAACCCGATCGCCGTGAAGCTCGGCCCCACCACCGCCGCCGACGACGTCCTGGCCCTCCTCGACCGCCTCGACCCGGACCGCGAGCCCGGCCGGCTGACCTTCGTCGTACGGGCCGGCGCCGAGCGGATCCGCGACGTGCTGCCCACGCTGGTCGAGAAGGTCGCCGCGGAGGGCGCGCTGCCGTGCTGGGTGTCCGACCCGATGCACGGCAACACCGTCACGGCGCCCAGCGGCCACAAGACCCGCTCCTTCGACACCGTGCTCGACGAGGTACGGGGCTTCGTGGAGGTCCACCGGTCGCTGGGCACCCATCCCGGCGGCATCCACGTCGAGTTGACCGGCGACGACGTGACCGAATGCACAGGAGGCGGCAACACTGTCCGGCCCGAGGACCTGCCGCACCGCTACGAGACGGCCTGCGACCCCCGTCTCAACCACACCCAGTCCCTCGACCTGGCCTTCCGGCTCGCCGAGATGTACCGGGAGCGCGGACCGCTCACCCCCGGGACGCGCGCAACGTCTCCTCGATGAGGGCGAACGGCGGCTCCTCGGCGAGGTAGAAGTGCTCGCCGGGCACGGTCAGCGCCCCGAACGGCCCCCGGGTCGACTCCCGCCAGGCACCACTCTGCGCGGTGGTCACCCGGGGGTCGGACGCGCCCACGATCGCGGTGACCGGGCAGTCCAACGGCGGCCGGGGCTGCCCCTCGTAGGCGGCGAGCAGCCGGAAGTCCGCCCCGATGTAGGGCATCACCAGCTCCACGAAGGCCCGGTTGTTCAGCAACTCCGGCTCTGTACCGCCCAGTTCGACCAGAGTCCGGGCGATCGACGCCTCGTCCCACGCCGCCGCGGCCACCGGGTCCCCCGCCATCAGATGCGGTGCCCGCGCCCCCGAGGCGAAGAGGTGCCCCACCCCGGAGCCGGCCTCCTCGAGCGCGCGGACCACCTCGTACGCGACGATCGCGCCCATGCTGTGCCCGAAGAAGGCGGTCGGCCGCTCGTCCCCCGAGGCCAGCATCTCGGCGGCTATCTCCCGTGCCATCGGCACCAGTTGCTCCGCGCAGTCCTCCGAGAACCGCTCCGCGCGGCCCGGATAGCAGATCGCCTGGACCTCGTACGCGCCGAGCCCCTTGCCCCAGGACCGGAAGAAGTACGGGGACCCGCCCGCGTGCGGGAAGCACACCACCCGCTCCGCCGCGAACGGCCGTGCCTCGACCACCTGTGTCCACACCATCGCTGCCATCGCTGCCACCCCTGCCCACCCGCCGCACCCGGCGTCCGCACGTCTTCGACGGCGCGATGGTCCACTCCCGCGCTGACGCCCCGCTGACGTCCGGCGGGCGCGGCTGTCAGTGCCCCGTCAGGGCCCTTCAGCACAGTGGGAGCCGTCCCCCTCGCCGACGACTGCACCGGGAGATTCCATGACGGCGACTTCCGCCTTCCCTTCGATATCCGAAGCGACGATGATGCCGCGCGTCATCCGGCTCGGCCCGAATCTCTACGGCGCGGCCTTCACGCTGATGAAGCTGCTCCCGGCCCATCACATTCTCCAAGAGGCGGAGAAACGAGGGGAACTGGGCCCCGACACCGTGATCGTCGAGACCACCTCGGGCACCTTCGGTCTCGCCCTGGCCATGCAGGCCGCCCTGATGCGCCGCAAGCTGATCCTGGTCAGCGACCCCGCGATCGACGCCAACCTCTACCGGCGGCTGACGGACCTCGGGGCCCGCGTGGAGATCTGCCACGAACCGGCGGAGGTCGGCGGGTTCCAGGAGGCCAGACTGCGCCGGCTCGCCGAGATCCGCGCGGGACTGCCGGACTCCTTCTGCCCCGAGCAGTACACCAATCCGGGCAACCCGGGCGCGTACCGGCTGGTCGCGCAGCAGCTCGAGGGGACCCTCGGCGCCGTGGACGCGGTGATCGGCCCGGTCGGCTCCGGCGGCTCGATGTGCGGCACCGTACGGGCGCTGCGCGAGCGCACCCCGAACACCGAGGCCATCGGCGTGGACAGCCACCACAGCGTGCTCTTCGGACAGCCCGACGGCCCCCGGGAGCTGCGCGGGCTCGGCAACAGCCTGTGGCCCGCCAACCTCGACCACCGGGTCTTCGACGAGGTGCACTGGCTCACCGCCGGCGAGGCGTTCGCCTCCACCCGGGCCCTGCACGCCCGCCACGCCCTCTTCCAGGGGCCGACCAGCGGCGCCGCCTACCTCGTCGCCCGCTGGTGGGCCGAGCGCAACCCCGACCGCACCGGGGTCGTGATGCTCCCCGACGAGGGCTACCGCTACCAGGCCACCGTCTACGACGACAGCTGGCTCGAGGCCAATGGCTTCCCGCTGCGCGAACGCCCGGCGACGCCCGTCGCCGCGACCGGCCCCGACGCGGCGGGGGCCGACCGGTGGACCCGGTTCGCCTGGGACCGCAGGGCCTACGAGGAGATCCCCGGCGCCGTTCCCCGGCACGCCCCCTCGGCCGCCCCGCAGCCCGTGGAGGTGGGAGCGTGAGCGCGCCCTCGATCACCGGTACGGGCCGGCTGGAGCAGGGCCTGGGCGCCCGTACCCGCCGCGTCGTCTACGGCGAGCCCGGCCCCGAGGCCGTACGGCGCGAGCTGGAGGCCACCAGCACCGTCGACCTGGCCCACGTGGTCATGCTCGGCGAGAGCGGGCTGCTCCCCGGACCCGCCGCGGCGGCCCTGCTGGACCGGATCCGGCGGCTGCGCGAGAGCGGCTTCGCCGAGCTGACCGGCCGCCGGGCCCCTCGCGGCCTCTACCTCATGTACGAGGGCTACCTCGTGGAGGAGCTCGGCGCCGACATCGGCGGGAAGGTGCACACCGCGCGCTCCCGCAACGACATCAAGGCCACCATGACCGCGATGCGCCTGCGCGCCGAACTCACCGATCTGCTCGGCGAGACACTGCGCCTGCAGGCGGGTCTGCTCTCCCGGGCCCGCCGGCACGACGATGCCGTGATGCCCGTCTACACCCACTTCCAGCCCGCGATGCCCATCAGCTACGGCTACTACCTGGCCGGGATCGCCACCGCCCTGGACCGCGACATCACCGCGCTGCGCCACACCATCGGCGAACTCGACCGCTGCCCGCTGGGCGCCGGCGCAGTCGCCGGCACGGACCTGCCGATCGACCCCGCCCGCACGGCCGGCCTGCTGGGCTTCCGCGGCCCCACCCTGCACGCCACCGACGCGGTGGCGGCCCGCGACACCCTGCTGCGCGCCCTGGGCGTCGTGGCGTCGGCGGCGGTCACGCTGAGCCGGCTGGCCACCGACCTCCAGCTGTGGAGCACCCAGGAGTTCGGGTTCGTGGAGTTCCCCGAGCGGCTGGTCGGCGGCAGCTCCGCGATGCCGCAGAAGCGCAACGCCTTCCTGCTGGAGCACGTCAAGGCCAAGGCGGCCTGGGCGGTGGGCGCCTGGACCGCCTCGGCCTCCGCGGCCAAGTCCACCCCCTTCACCAACTCCATCGAGGTCGGGACCGAGGCCGTGGCCGTGGCCTGGCCCGCACTGGCCGCCGTACGGGAGTCCGTCCTGCTCGGCCAGGTGCTGGTCTCCGGCGCCCGCCCGGTCACCGCCCGCATGGAACAGCGGGCCCGGGAGGGCTTCACCACCGCCACCGTGATCGCCAACCGGCTGGTGGGCGAGGGGGTGCCGTTCCGGACCGCGCACCATGTGGTGGGCCGGGCCGTGCGGGACGCGATCGCCTCCGGCGAGCACGAACTCACCAAGATCGAGACGCCGGAGGGGGTGACCGACTTCGGCGGCGCACTGCCCTCGCTCGCCGAGGTCGTCGCCGACCTGAACCGGGGCGGCGGCCCCGGCGAGTGCGCCGCCGTCGTCACCACCCTGAGGGACCGGCTCGCCGGACACGGGGAGTGGATCACGGCTCACCGCAAGGGGCTGCGCGATGCCGAGCGCCGCCTGGACGCCGATGTGGCCGCCGTCGTGGCACGTCACACCGAGGGAGGGACGAGATGACCGAGAACGGCGCCGCCTTCGCCTTTCTGGAGAGCAACACCACCGGCACCGGAAGGGAGTTCTGCGCCGCCGCCCGGGCCCGCGGGATGCGGCCCGTCCTGCTGAGCCGCGACCCCGGCCGGTATCCGTACGCCGCGGCGGACGGGGTGGACACGGTGGTGCTGGACACCGCCGATCCGCAGGCCGTCCTGGACGCCTGCACCCGTATCGCACCGGCCGCCATCGCCTCCAGCTCCGAGTACTTCGTCGACATGGCGGCCCGGATGGCGGCCAAGCTGGGCCTGCCGGGACCGGACGGCGACGCCGTCGCGCGCTGCCGCTCCAAGGACACCCAGCGGGCCGTGCACGCGGCCGCCGGTGTCCCGGTACCGGCCTTCGCGGCGGTCACCTCGGCCGGCGAAGCCGCCGACGCCGCCGCCCGGATCGGCTTCCCCGTGGTCCTCAAGCCCGTCAGCGGCTCCGGCTCGGCCGGCGTCCGGCTGTGCGGGGACCGCAGGCAGGCCCGCACATGGGCGGACCGGCTGCTGGCCGACGGGTCCGCCACCGTACTGGTCGAAGCGGCGGTCCGCGGCCCCGAGTACTCGGTCGAGACCTTCGACGGCGCGGTGGTGGCAGTGGTCGCCAAGCACGTCGGGCCCGAGCCGTACTTCGTGGAGACCGGGCACGACGTTCCCGCCCCCGTCCCCGCCGCCACCGCAGAGGTGCTCGGAGCCACCGCCGTACGGGCCGTCGCCGCGCTCGGCCTCGGCTACGGAGCGGCCCACACCGAACTGCGGCTCGGCTCCGACGGACCCGTGGTCATCGAGGTCAACCCGCGCCTGGCGGGCGGCATGATCCCGGTCGCCGTCCGCGCCGCGACCGGCGTCGACCTGGTCGACGCCGTCATCGCCCGGGCCGCCGGACGGCCGGCCGCCCTGCCCGGCCCCGCAGCCGGACACGCCTCCGTCCGCTTCGTCCAGGTGGCCACGGAGGGCCGGGTCACCGCCATCGACGGCCTGGCCGACGCCGCGGCCGCCCCGGGCGTGGCCGCCGCGGCCGCCACCACCGCGGTGGGCCGCGACGTCCGGGTGACGCACTCCTTCCAGGACCGCCTGGCCTGCGTGGTCGCCGCCGGCCCGGACCACGCGACCGCGTCCCGCCGCGCCACGGCGGCGACGGCCCTGATCGACATCACAGTGGAGGAACTCCCCCGATGAAAGGCGCCCTGTCCACCCCCGCCACCGAGATCCCGCGGGGCACCGCACCTGCGGCCACCGCCCCGGCCGCACCGGCACCGGCCGCCCCGGCCACGACACCCACCCGGGTTCCCCACTGGGTCACGGCGGGCGCGGACGAGGGCTCGGGCGCGGGCCCCGGCGCCGGCTCACGGGTGGTGGCCGTGCCGGGGGAACTGGTGGCCGCGCTCGCGCGGACGGCCACCGCGCTCGGGGTCCGGCCGGCCGTGCTGCTCGCGGCCGCCCACGCCCGCGTGCTCGCCACCGTCGCCGCCGAGCGCGACCTGCGCACCGGCCTCGCCGACGGCTCCGGCGTGCGGGAAGTGCGCCTCACCCTGGCCCCGTCCAGCTGGGCCGGGCTCGCCGCCGCGACCGAGGCGGCCCTGGCCTCGGCCGCGGCGCCCGACGGGCCCCGCCCCGAGGTGGTCCTCGACCTGACCGAGGGCGCCGGCGCGCCGCCCGCCCCCGGCGAGAGGCTGCGGGTCCACTGGCGCACGGCCGGGCCCGACCCCCGGCTGGAGCTGCGCCACGACCCCCGCACCCTGGACGCCGCGTACGCCGACCGCCTCGCCGGCTACCACCTGACCGCCCTGCGCCTGCTCACCGAAGATCCGTCCGCCCGCCACGACCGGCAGAGCCTGCTTGCCCCGCAGGAGATCGAGACCCAGCTCTACGGCCTCGCCGGACCCCGCACCGAGCTCCCCGACGCCGTCCTCACCGACCTCTTCGAGGAGCGGGTCCGCCGCCACCCCGGCGCCGTCGCCGCCCAGCACGGCGCCCGCACCTGGACCTACCGCGAGCTCGCCGCCCGCGCGGACCGCACGGCGCACGCGCTGCTCACCGCCGGCTGCGCCCCGCAGGACATCGTCGCCGTCCTCATGGACCGCTCGCTCGAATGGATCGCCACCGCCCTCGGCGTCCTCAAAGCCGGCGCCGTCTACCTCCCCATGGGCCCCGACCTGCCCGTGGAGCGGATCGCCGCCCAGCTGTCCGCCGCCGCGGCCTCCTTCGTGCTCGCCGAACCCGCCACCGACGCCCTCGCCCGCCGGGCCGCGGCCGCCACCGCGCACCCCCCGGCCGTGCTCTGCGCACACGAGTCCCTCTCCGCGCCGCTCCCCGACGGCCGGCCCGGGGCGGACGCGGGCACCCGCAGCCCCACCCGCGTCCGCCCCGGGCACGCGGCGTACATCTACTTCACCTCGGGCTCCACGGGCGAGCCCAAGGGCGCCGTGTGCGAGCACGCCGGTCTCCTGAACCACCTCCTCGCGAAGGCCGCGGACATGGGGCTGACCGACGCCGCCGGCGCCGAGATCGTCGCCCAGACCGCACCGCAGAGCTTCGACATCTCCCTCTGGCAGTTCGCCGCCCCCCTGCTGACCGGCGGCGCCACCCGCATCGTGTCGACCGACGTCCTCCTCGACGTGGACGGATTCCTCGACGAGATCACCGCGGGCCGCGTCACCGTCGCCCAGACCGTGCCCGCGTACCTGGAAGTGCTCGTCCGGCACCTGGAGCGCAGCCCCCGCCCCCTCGGAGCCCTGCGCGCCGTCTCCGTGACCGGCGAGGTCCTCGCCCCGGCCCTGGTCCGCCGCTGGTTCGCGCTCTGCCCGGACATCCCCCTGGTCAACGCCTACGGCGCGACGGAGGTCTGCGACGACACCATGCACGAGCTCCTCGACCGCGCCCCCGAGCCCGGCCGCCCCGTCCCCCTCGGCCGCTCCCTGCCCAACGTCAACACCTACGTCCTGGACGAGAACCTCGCCCTGGTCCCGCTCGGCTCGGCGGGCGAGATCGCCTTCTCCGGCGTCTGTGTCGGCCGCGGCTACGCGGGCGACCCGGAACGCACCCAGCAGGTCTTCGTACCCGACCCGTTCCGGGCCGGCACCCGGATGTACCGGACCGGCGACTTCGGCCGCTGGCTCCCGGACGGCCGGATGGAGTACCTCGGCCGGCACGACGAGCAGGTCAAGATCCGCGGCTTCCGCATCGAACTCGGCGAGATCGAGAGCAAGCTCCTCGCCGTGAGCGGCGTGCGCGAGGCGGCGGTGGTCGTCGTCGGCGACGCGGGCATCCACCGTCACCTCGTGGCCTTCTTCACCACCGATGCCGACAACGCCACCGACGGCAGCGGCAGCGGCAGCGGCAGCGGCCCCACCGTCGAGCAGGCCCGTACCCGCCTGGCGGCCGCCCTCCCCGACTACATGGTGCCCAGCTACCTCCATCCGCTGCGCCGCCTGCCCCGCACCGCCAACGGCAAGGCCGACAAGAAGGCCCTCGCCGAGCTGGCGAGCACCCTCGGCCACGGCGGCGACGGCCACACCGGCCCGGCCACCGCCACGGAGCGCCGGCTGGCCATGCTGTGGGCGGAGGTCCTCGGCGTACCGCTGGAACGCATCGGGCGCCACGACAACTTCTTCTCGCTGGGCGCCAGTTCCCTCGCCGCGGTCCGTGTGACCGTACGGCTCGACCGGGCGCTGTCCATGAAGGAACTGGTCGCCCACCCGGTCCTGTCCGATCTGGCCGCCCTGCTCGACGGACGCGGCCGCGGCGAGCCCCGGGACACAGCGCCGCCGCTGCTGCACCCGCTGCTCGCGGTCCGCAACCCGCGCCACACCCTCGTGTGCCTGCCCTACGCGGGCGGCAGCGCCCTGAACTTCCGCGCCCTGGCGGCCGAGCTGGAGGGCGAGGGCATCGCGGTCCTGGGCGCGGAACTGCCCGGCCACGACTTCGCGGCCGAGGACGAGCCGCTGGAGGACGTGGGCGCCCTCGCCGCACGGGCCCGCGACGAGATCCTCGCGCAGGTCACCACGCCCGTACTCCTCTGGGGCCACAGCTCGGGCGCCGCCGCGGCCCTGGAGACCGCACGCCTGCTCCAGGAGGCCGGCCGGCCCGTCGAACGCGTCTTCATCGGGGGCCGGTTGCTGCCGGGGGCGCAGACGCTGCGGGCGGAGCTGGCCGAGGCGGCGGCGGCGGACCGGGACGTGCTGCTGGGCCGGCTGCGCTCCGACAACGCGTACGTGGAACTGGACGCCTTCAGCCCCGAGCGGGCGGCGGCCGTGGACCGGGCCTACCGGCACGACGTGATCACCGCCAACCGGCACCTGCTGGGCGTCCTGGACGACCCGCGGGCGCACCGGATCGACGCCCCCGTGGAGGTGGTGGTGGCCCGCGACGACAGGTGGACCGCCCCCGCCGGCCCGGACGCGTACCGGGCGTGGCGTACGGTCTCCGACCGCGTCACGCTGCACGAACTCGAAGAGGGCGGACACTACTTCCCCGGTACCAGGCCGGCGGAGACCGCCGACGTGGTGAGGAGGACCACCGGATGATCACGACCCAGACGGCAGCGCCGGTCAGCCCGGCGGCTGTACCCGCCACCGGCTACCGGAAGGTGGCCGCCAGCGGCGTCAGCACGGCCTTCGGCACCTTCGGCGAGCTGCTCCAGGGCGTCCTGCCCGAGGAGGACGGCAACTTCCTGGTGACCCTGCCGGTGGCCCGCTGGTCCATGGTCCGGTTCGAGATACGGCCGGACGAGCCGGGGCTCCAGGTGTGGCCACCGCACAAGAAGAAGGCGCTCCGGCTCACCGCCATGATCCTTCAGGACGAGGGGCTGGAACCCGCGGGCCTGTTGCGGATCGACAGCACCCTGCCCGAGGGCAAGGGGCTGGCCAGCTCCTCGGCCGACCTGGTGGCGACCGCCCGGGCCGTGGCCAACGCGCTCGGCGTCCCGATGCCGCCGCGCCGCATCGAGCGGTACCTGGCCAGGATCGAACCGACCGACGGGGTGCTCTACCCCTCGGTGGTGGCCTTTCACCACCGCAGCGTCAGACTCCGCGCCCGGCTGGGCTCCCTGCCCTCGATGGCGGTGGTCGGCGCGGACGAGGGCGGCGCGGTGGACACCGTCGCCTTCAACAACATCCCCAAGCCGTTCACGGACGCCGACAAGCACGAGTACGCGCGGCTGCTGGACCGGATCACCGGCGCGGTGGCCGCGCGCGACCTGGCGGAGGTCGGCCGGGTCGCCACCGCCAGTGCCCGGATGAACCAGGTCCTGCGCCACAAGTGGTCCCTGGAGCCGATGATCGGCATCTGCGAGGAGGTCGGCGGCCTGGGCGTGGTCGTCGGGCACAGCGGCACCACGCTCGGCATCCTGATGGACACCGACGCCCCCGACTGCCCCGCCCGGCTGGCCGTGGCGGCCCAGTTGTGCCAGGAGCTCGTCGGCAATGTGACGGTCTACCGGACCCTGACCTTCCACTGACCCCGGGCGGTTGACCCACTGACGCCGCACCGGCGTCCCGCGGACGCCCCGCAGGCGCCCCGCGGGCCCTTGCGCCCCGATACGTTTCCGGCCCCCGGGACGAGCGACTACGCTCGTCCCGGGGGCCGTTGCGCATCCGACGAGAAAACCGCCCCGCTTCCGCTTCGGGCCATCCCCGGTGTCCACCAGTCGGTGGACCCAAGGTTCAACCGGTCGAGCCTGTCGCCGACATACCTGCTCCGACCAGCATGTATGTCATGACGAACCCCACCGTACGCATCGCTCGATGGAGTGCCCGCAACCCCTGGCGGGCCATCACCGGCTGGCTCCTCTTCGTGGTCCTCTGCCTGGGGGCGGGCATCGCGATCGGGTCCAACCCCGCGGCCAGCGAGGACTTCCGCATCGGCGAGGCCGGCCGGGCCGAGGCCATCGCCGCCGAGGGCGGCCTCCAGCTGAAGCCCACGGAGCGGGTACTGATCCACGCCAAGCCCGGCGCCGGCGCCCTGGACCCGGCCCTGGCCGAGGCCGCCGCCCGCGACATCGGCGCCCGGATGGCCGCGCTTCCCGAGGTGGCGGCGGTCGGCGACCCGGTGCCCGCCGCCGACGGCTCCGCCCTCCGCGTGGACGTCACCATGAAGGGCGCCGAGTTCGACGCCAAGAAGCACGTGGACGCCCTCCTCGCGCAGACCGGCGCCGTCCAGGAGGCCTACCCCGGGCTCTGGGTGGAGGAGGTCGGCTCGCCCTCGATCAGCAAGGGCGTCGACGGCCTGCGCGACGACGACCTGGCCCGTACGGAGATCATCGCCCTCCCCGTCACCCTGATCACCCTGCTGATCGTCTTCAGCTCCATCGCCATGGCCCTCGTCCCACTGCTGCTGGCGCTCTCCTCGATCATCTCCGCCGTCGGGCTGTCGATGCTCGCCTCGCACCTCTTCCCGGACGCCGGCGTCGGCACCAACGTGATCCTGCTGATCGGCCTGGCCGTCGGCGTGGACTACACGCTCTTCTACCTCAAGCGGGAGCGCGAGGAGCGGGCCAGGGCCGGCGGCCGCCTCTCCCCGCAGGCGGTCGTCGAACTGGCCGCCGCCACCTCCGGCCGGGCCGTCGTCGTCTCCGGGCTCGCCGTCGCCATCTCCAGCGCCACCCTGTTCCTCGCCGACGACGTGATCTTCTCCTCCATCGCCACCGGGGCCATCGTCGTCACCCTGGTCGCCGTCCTGAGCTCGCTGACCGTCCTGCCCGCACTGCTGGCCAAGCTCGGCGAGCGCGCCGACCGCCGCCGGGCCCGCAAGGAGGCCCGCGCCGCCGCCAAGGGCCGTACCCTGCGCGTCAAGAAGGCGAAGACCGGCGGCGGCCGGATCACCGCGGCCGTCCTGCGGCCCACCACCAGGCACCCCGTCGCCACCCTGGCCGTGGCCACCCTCGCCATGGTCGCCCTCGCCCTGCCGGTACTGAACCTGAACCTCACCGAGATGGGCCGCGACACCCACTCCCGTGCCATCCCCGCCATGCAGATCTACGACCGGGCGATGGCCGCCTACCCCGAGCTCCACTCCACGCACCAGGTCCTCGTCAAGGCCGACGCCGACCGCCGCGGCGAGGTGACCGCGGCCCTCACCGAACTCGCCGACCGCGCCACCGCCGAGGACCCCGCCATCAGCGGCAGGCCCGTCCTGCGCACCTCCCCCGACGGCCGGATCACCATGCTGGAGATGGCGGTCGCCCACCCCGTCGGCAGCGCCGAGGCCCACACCTCCCTGCGGAACCTGCGCGCCGAGCTCATCCCCGCCACCACCGGCCGGCTCACCGGCACCGAGACCGCCGTCACCGGAGACGTGGCCCGCAACGCCGACTACCCCGCACACCAGAAGGAGAAGCTCCCGCTGATCATCGGCGCGCTGCTGCTCGTCACCTTCGTCATGACCGTCTGGGCCTTCCGCTCCCTCGTCCTCGGCCTGATCGGCATCGTCCTCAACCTGCTCTCGGCGCTCGCCTCGCTCGGCCTGCTGGTCCTCGTCTTCCAGAACGAATGGGCCGAGGGCATCCTCGTCTTCGAATCCACCGGCTCCATCGGGGCCCGGGTACCGCTCTTCCTCTTCGTGATCCTCTTCGGGCTCTCGATGGACTACCAGGTCTTCGTGATCAGCCGGATCCGGGAGGCCGCCATGAACGGCACCCCGACGCGCCAGGCCGTCCTGGAGGGCATCGGCAGCTCCGCCGGCGTGGTCACCAGCGCCGCCGTGGTCATGGTCACCGTCTTCGCCAGCTTCGCCGCCCTGCACCTGATCGAGATGAAGCAGATCGGCTTCAGCCTCGCGGCGGCGGTCCTGCTCGACGCCTTCGTGATCCGCATCCTGATCCTCCCCTCGCTCATGCTGCTCCTCGGTGAGTGGAACTGGTGGCCGTCGCGCGGGATGCGCAAGGTCCGCGCGCAGGCTTCAGCGGAACCTCAGCCGGCGACCGTAGGCTGACGTCATGAGCGAACGGCCGCAGCCCATCGACCGGTTGACCGTCCAGAAGTTCATCGGCTGGTACACGGCGGCCTGGGCGCTCCTCGGACTCATCCCCTCCGTCGTCGGGGTGGAGAACGACTCGGGAGCACCCAAGTGGGGGGCCCTGGCCCTCCTGGCGGTACTCGCCTCCTGCTACACCGCGGTACGACGGTTCCCGGACAATCCGGTGCTGCGTCCCCAGGCGTACCTGGCCCTCCTGGCCCTCGGCCTGGGGGCCATGGGCGGCCTCCCGGGCGGCGGGGCGGCCCTGTTCATCGTCTCCCTCCCGCAGTTCTGGCTCTTCGCCACCTCCACCCGCGCCGCGATCGTCCTCAGCGGCGCGGCCGCCGCGGCCACCGTCGTCGGCAGCACCCTGCGCAGCGACGAGTCCCTGACCGGGAACGTGGTCTTCGTCTTCATCGGGTACGCCGCCTCGGTGCTGACCGGCCTCCTGATCCACCGTCTCGTGGCCGACGGCGACGCCCGGGCCGGACTGCTGGGCGCCGAGCTGGAGAGCACCCAGGCCCGGCTGGCCGAGGCCCACCGGCGGCAGGGCGCGGCGGACGAGCGGGAACGGATGGCCCGGGAGATCCACGACACCCTCGCCCAGGGCTTCGCCTCCATCATCGTGCTGGCGGAGGCGGCCCGCTCGACCGTCGCGTCGGACCCGGAGCGCACCGGGCAGCAGCTGGTCTCCATCGAGCAGACCGCCCGCGAGAACTTCGCCGAGGCCCGGGTACTGGTCGGCTCCGCCCCGCAGAGCGGTCTGGCCCCCGGCTCGGTCGCGGTCACCCTGCGCCGCACCCTGGACCGGTTCACTCAGGACACCGGCCTGACCGTCGAGGCGGAATTGCCGCCGGACGTCACCTGCGACCAGCAGACCCGGATCGCCCTGCTGCGCTGCACCCAGGAGTCGCTGGCCAACGTGCGCAAGCACGCCCGTGCCACCACGGTCGGTGTGGTCCTCACCCAGCACCCGCACGCCATCGAGCTGGAGATCACCGACGACGGGAACGGCTTCGTCGTCGAGGACTCCCGCGGCTTCGGTCTCGACGGCATGCGCAAGCGCCTCGCCGAGCTGGACGGCGACCTCACCGTGACCAGTTCCCCCGGGGACGGCACCCGCATCCTCGCCACGATCCACACGAACGGAGCCTGACATGGAGACGAGCGGACGCATCCGGGTCATCGTCGTGGACGACCACACGGTGATGCGGGCCGGCGTCGTCGCCCTCCTCGCCCCCGAGCCCTCCATCGCCATCGTCGGCGAGGCCGACAACGGGCAGGAGGCCGTCGCCCTCGTCGGCGACCTGCGGCCCGACGTGGCCCTGATCGACCTGCGGATGCCGGTCATGGACGGGGTCGCGGCCACCGCCGCGATCGTGGCCGCCCCGGTCACGACCCGCGTGCTCATCCTCACCACGTACGACACGGACGTGGAGATCGAGCGGGCCGTCGAGGCCGGCGCGATCGGCTACCTGCTGAAGGACACCACCCGCGAACAGCTCGTGAGCGCCATCCACTCGGCGGCCCGGGGCGAGACCGTGCTGGCCCCGCGGGTGGCGGAGCGGCTGGTGGCCCGGATGCGGCAGCCCGCCCCGGTGGCCCTGACCGCCCGCGAACTGGACGTACTGAGCGCGGTGGCGGACGGCCTGTCGAACTCCGACATCGGCCGCCGTCTGGTCATCGCCGAGGCCACGGTCAAGACCCACCTGCTGCGGGTCTTCGCCAAGCTGGACGTCAGCGACCGCACCCACGCGGTGGTGACCGCCATGGAACGGGGCCTGCTGACCCGCCCCGACCGCGACCGTCCCGGCGGCGCACTGTGACCCTGGCCACCCCTGCCGGCGGGCGCGGGCGGAAACGGGTGAAACGGACGGGCACAACGAAGAACCCCCGCTCCGGATCTCTCCGGAGCGGGGGTTCTGTCTGTGGGCGAGGGGGGATTTGAACCCCCACGTCCCGAAGGACACTGGCACCTGAAGCCAGCGCGTCTGCCGTTCCGCCACTCGCCCGAGCAGCACCCCAGTGGATCTTCCCTTTCGGGCCTTTCCCCTGGCGACGTCGAAAGATTAGCACGGAGAACGGGGTGGATTCACATCGCTTTCCGGGCACCCCCGCACCCCGGTACGGACTGCCCCTCCCGCACTCCGCTCCCGGTGCGGGACACTGTCCCTTGGGCGCCCCTACGATCGCTTGTGAGGACCAACACTCGTCCTCACAGGTGCGCTGGGGAACCACCTGAATCCGCCACGCGTGGATACGATCAGTAAGCAGTACAGGGCGACAGCTACGGAGGAGGTGCCCCATGGGAGTCCTGAAGCGGTTCGAGCAGCGACTCGAAGGTCTGGTGAACGGCACCTTCGCCAAGGTGTTCAAGTCCGAGGTCCAGCCGGTGGAGATCGCCGGAGCCCTCCAGCGGGAGTGCGACAACAACGCCACCATCTGGAACCGCGAGCGGACCGTCGTCCCCAACGACTTCATCGTCGAGCTCAGTGCCGGGGACTACGACCGCCTGAGCCCCTACTCCGGGCAGCTCGGCGACGAGCTCGCGGGCCTCGTGCGCGACTACGCCAAGCAGCAGCGCTACAGCTTCATGGGCCCCATCAAGGTCAACCTGGAGAAGGCCGAAGACCTCGACACCGGGCTCTACCGGGTCCGCAGCCGCACCCTCGCCTCCAGCACCTCCCAGCCGCAGGCCCCCCAGGGCGGGCAGCAGGGCGGTCAGGCCGGCCAGGGCGGTTACGGGTACCCCCCGGCGGAGCAGGGCGGCTACGGGTACCCCCCGGTCGCGGCCCCGCCCATGCCCAGCGCCCCGCCCCCGGGCGGACCCGGCGCGCGACGGCCCGCTCCCGGCGGACCCGTCGGAGTCCCTCCCGTGGCGGGCCCGGGCGGCGCCCGGCGCCACTGGATCGAGATCAACGGCACCCGCCACCAGATCTCGCGCCCCACGCTCGTACTCGGCCGAAGCACGGAAGCCGACGTGCGGATCGACGACCCCGGCGTATCCCGTCGGCACTGTGAGATCCGGACCGGAACGCCCTCGACGATCCAGGATCTCGGGTCCACCAACGGCATCGTGGTGGACGGGCAGCACACCACCCGCGCTACGCTCCGCGACGGCTCGCGGATCGTCGTGGGCAGCACCACCATCATTTACCGGCAAGCCGAAGGGTGAAGCGGGGGCAATGTCAGAGCTGACCCTGACGGTCATGCGGTTGGGTTTCCTGGCCGTTCTGTGGCTGTTCGTCATCGTGGCCGTACAGGTCATTCGCAGCGATCTCTTCGGGACGCGCGTGACCCAACGCGGCTCCCGTCGTGGCGCCGCGGGCGCCGCCGGCGCCCCGCAGCAGGCGGGCCGCCAGGCCGCGCCTCCACAGCAGCGCCAGCGGCGCGGCGCACCCACCAAGCTCGTCGTCTCCGAGGGCATCCTCACCGGAACCACGGTGGCCCTCGCCGGCCAGACGATCACGCTGGGCCGCGCGCACGACTCCACGATCGTGCTGGACGACGACTACGCGTCCAGCCGTCATGCCAGGATCTATCCCGACCGTGACGGCCAGTGGATCGTCGAGGATCTCGGGTCCACCAACGGCACGTATCTCGACCGGACCCGGCTGACCACCCCGACGCCCATTCCGCCGGGCGCACCGATCCGCATCGGCAAGACCGTCATCGAGCTGCGGAAGTAGTACGAGAATGAGCGAGCGGAGCGAGCGCGGCGCGGCGATCCGTCCCACCGAGGACACGGACCCGAGCGCGCTCCCGACCGGAGGGTGGGCAGTGTGGCTCGAGACCGGTTGTACCCGGAGGCAGCTTCGTCGACAGGGCAGGTGCGCATGAGTCTGTCCTTGCGGTTCGCCGCCGGATCACACAAGGGCATGATCCGTGAGGGGAACGAGGACTCCGGCTACGCCGGGCCCCGTCTCCTCGCGATCGCCGACGGCATGGGAGGCCAGGCCGCCGGCGAGGTCGCGAGCTCCGAGGTGATCTCCACCCTCGTGCAGCTCGACGACGACGTCCCGGGCTCCGACATCCTCACCTCGCTCGCCACGGCCGTGCAGCGCGCCAACGACCAGCTGCGCGTGATGGTCGAGGAAGACCCCCAGCTCGAGGGCATGGGGACCACCCTGACCGCCCTGCTGTGGACCGGTCAGCGCCTCGGACTCGTTCACGTCGGCGACTCCCGCGCCTATCTGCTCCGCGACGGCGTCCTCACCCAGATCACCCAGGACCACACCTGGGTGCAGCGCCTCGTCGACGAGGGGCGGATCACGGAGGAGGAGGCCACCACCCACCCGCAGCGCTCCCTGCTGATGCGCGCGCTGGGCAGTGGCGACATCGTCGAGCCCGACCTCTCCATCCGTGAGGTCCGGGCCGGTGACCGCTACCTGATCTGCTCCGACGGGCTCTCCGGCGTCGTCTCCCACCAGACCCTGGAGGAGACCCTCGCCGACTACCACGGCCCCCGCGAGACCGTGCAGTCCCTGATCCAGCTCGCGCTGCGCGGCGGCGGACCCGACAACATCACCTGCATCGTCGCCGATGTCCTCGACACCGACAGCGGCGACACGCTCGCCGCCCAGGTCAGCGACACCCCGGTGGTCGTCGGCGCGGTCGCCGAGAACCAGCACCAGCTCTTCGACGGCGGCAACGCCATGCAGACCCCGGCCGGCCGGGCCTCGGGCCTCGGCCGCCAGTCCCCGCCTCCCGGCGCCTTCGGTCCGCCCGGCAGCGGCGAGGCCCCCGGCTACGGGTACGCGGACCAGGGCCAGGGCGGCGGCAACGGCTACGGCAGCTTCGGCGAGGCCGACGCCTACGACGCCGACTCCGGCTACGAGGACACGTACAACCACCCCCGCAGGCGCCGCAGCAAAGGGCGCAAGTGGACCACCCGTACGCTGACCCTGCTCATCGTGGCCGGCGTCATCGGCGGCGGCCTCTACGCGGGCTGGCGCTGGACCCAGACGCAGTTCTACGTCGGCGTGAAGGGCGAGCACATCGCGCTCTTCCGCGGCATCAGCCCGAAGCTGGGGCCGCTGGAGCTCTCCAAGGTGGAGACCGACCGCCCCGACATCGAACTGAAGTACCTGCCGCCCTTCAAGCGGAAGCTCGTCGAGGCCACCATCAGCGAAGGCAGCCTCGACGCCGCCCGCAAGAAGCTCGACGATCTCGGCGTCCAGGTGTCCGCCTGCAAGAAGGACGAGGAGCGCCGCAACGCCGAGGCGCAGAACAGCCAGACGCCCGCCCCCAGCCTGACTCCCGAGGAGCAGCAAATGGTCGGGCTGTGCGGGAAGTAGTAGACATACGCGGGCGCAGGGGGCCTGCCACACCATGAGCGTTGTCACCAATACGACCACCATCGGCGCCATCGAGCTGCCGAGCAGGCGGAACACCGAGCTGATGCTGCTCGGTTTCGCCGTGCTCATCCCGATGTTCGCCTACGCCAACGTGGGCCTCGCGATCAACGGCACCCTGCCGCCCGGCATGGTTCTCTACGGTCTCGGCCTCGGCGCCCTCGCCGGGGCCGCGCACCTCGTCGTGCGCCGGTACGCCAAGTACGCCGACCCGCTGCTGCTGCCGCTGGCCACGCTCCTCAACGGGCTGGGCCTCGTCCTGATCTGGCGCCTGGACCAGTCCGAGCGCCTGCAGAACCTCGCCAAGCGCTCCTACGGCGCCTTCTCCCCCTCCGCGCCCAACCAGCTGCTCTACACGGCGCTGGCCATCGCACTGTTCGCGGGAGTCCTGCTGGTCCTCAAGGACCACCGCGTCCTGCAGAGGTTCACCTACATCTCGATGGTCGCGGCCCTGGTGCTGCTGCTCCTGCCGCTCGTCCCCGGCCTCGGCGCCGACGTCTTCGGCGCCAAGATCTGGATCCGCGTCGCCGGATTCTCCATCCAGCCCGGTGAGTTCGCGAAGATCGTCCTCGCGGTGTTCTTCGCCGGCTACCTGATGGTCAAGCGCGACGCCCTGGCCCTGGCCTCCCGCCGGTTCATGGGCCTCTACCTGCCGCGCGGCCGCGACCTCGGCCCGATCCTGGTGATCTGGGCGATGAGCCTGCTCATCCTGATCTTCGAGAACGACCTCGGCTCCTCCCTGCTGTACTTCGGCATGTTCGTGATCATGCTGTACGTGGCCACCGAGCGGACCAGCTGGATCGTCATCGGCCTGCTGATGTCGGTCGGCGGCGCCGTCGTCGTCGCCGGGTTCTCCAGCCACGTCGGAGCCCGCGTCAGCGCCTGGATGGACCCCTTCGGCTGCTGGCAGCGCAGAGGCACCGACGCCGGGGCCTGCGAGCAGATCGCCCAGTCGATCATGAGCTTCGGCTCCGGCGGTGTCCTCGGCACCGGCTGGGGGCAGGGCAATTCCGACCTCATCGGCTTCGCCGCGAACTCCGACTTCATCTTCTCCACCGTCGGCGAGGAACTCGGCCTCGCCGGGGTCATGGCCTGCCTGCTGATCTACGGGCTCATCATCGAGCGGGGCGTGCGCACCGCCCTCGCCGCCCGCGACCCCTTCGGCAAGCTCTTCGCCATCGGCCTCTCCGGTGCCTTCGCGCTCCAGATCTTCGTGGTCGCCGGCGGAGTCATGGGCCTCATCCCCCTCACCGGCATGACGATGCCCTTCCTCGCGTCGGGCGGTTCCTCCGTCCTCGCGAACTGGATCCTCATCGCCGTCCTCATCCGGATCAGCGACACCGCACGCCGCCCCGCACCGGCCCCCGCCCCGTCCCCCGACTCCGAGATGACCCAGGTGGTCCGTCCGTCATGAACAAGCCCCTGCGCCGCATCTCGCTGTTCTGCGGGCTGCTCGTCCTCGCGCTGCTGATCCGCACCAACTGGCTGCAGTACGTGCAGGCCGAGGAGCTCAGCACCCGCAAGGAGAACCGACGGGTCCAGATCGCCCAGTACGCGACCGAGCGGGGCAACATCATCGTCGGGGGCGATCCGATCACCGGCTCCACGGTCACCAACGGCAGCGACTACAAGTACAAGCGGACCTACACCAACGGCGAGCTGTGGGCCCCCGTCACCGGGTACGCCTCGCAGGCCTTCGGCTCCACCCAGCTGGAATCGCTCGAGGACGGCATCCTCACCGGCAACGACGACCGGCTGTTCTTCGACCGCACCATCGGCATGTTCACCGGGGAGAAGAAGCAGGGCGGCAACGTCGTCACCACGCTCAACCCCGAGGCCCAGAAGGCGGCGTTCGAGGCGCTGGGCAAGAAGAAGGGCGCCGTCGCGGCCATCGACCCGCGCACCGGCGCCATCCTGGCCCTGGTCTCCACCCCCTCGTACGACCCCGGGCGCTTCGCGGGCAACTCCAAGGACGACGAGAAGGCCTGGGTCGAGCTGAAGGACAGCGAGGACAAGAACCTCGTCAACCGCGCCCTGCGCGAGACCTACCCGCCGGGCTCCACCTTCAAGGTGGTCACGGCGGCCGCCGCGCTGGAGCACGGCGTCGTCTCGGACATCAACGCCCCGACGGACACCCCCGAGCCGTACTTCCTGCCCGGCACCAAGACCGTGATGGTCAACCACGCCCAGGGCTGCGAGAAGGCGAGCCTGAACAAGGCCCTCGAGGTGTCCTGCAACTCCGTCTTCGCGAACATGGGCGACAAGGTCACCCGCGACAAGATGGTGGAGACGTCGGAGAAGTTCGGCTTCAACAACGACAAGATCGATATTCCGGTCCGCGCGTTCGCCAGCATCTACGACAAGAAGATGGGCAAGGACGGCAACGCCCAGAGCTCGATCGGGCAGTTCAACACCGCCGCCACCCCGCTCCAGATGGCCATGGTCACCGCGGCGATCGCCAACGACGGCAAGCTGATGAAGCCGTACATGGTCGACCACCTCACGGCTCCCAACCTGGACATGATCGAGAAGCACGATCCCCAGGAGATGAGCCGCCCGCTCTCCGCCGCCAACGCGGAGAAGGTGCAGCAGATGATGGTCAACGTCGTCGAGAACGGCACCGGTGGCAAGGCGAAGATGAAGGGCGTGACGGTCGGCGGGAAGACCGGTACCGCGCAGCACGGCGAGGGCAACAAGAAGCGCCCGTACGCCTGGTTCATCTCCTACGCCGAGACCCCGGACAAGAGCTCGCCCGTCGCCGTCGCCGTCGTGATCGAGGACAGCGAGGCCGACCGCGAGGACATCAGCGGTGGCGGTCTCGCCGCCCCCGTCGCCAAGGCGGTCATGGAAGCGGTCCTGAAGAGCCAGGGGTAACCGGGCCGCGACGGTCCGGAGCGGAGTGACGCACATCACTGAATCCCGCCCGGATCCGAGCGTACGGTACCTGTCCAGTATCAGCCTGTGGCCCCGAACCGATCACGGACGATCGGCCGGTAGCCTTTGCGCGAACAGCACACCGCCGGACCACACACAGGTGCGGTCGGGACTGACGGAGAGGGCTGCAACGTTATGGAAGAGCCGCGTCGCCTCGGCGGCCGGTACGAGCTGAGCCACGTGCTCGGCCGTGGTGGCATGGCCGAGGTCTACCTCGCCCACGACACCCGGCTCGGCCGTACCGTCGCCGTCAAGACCCTGCGTGCCGATCTCGCCCGTGACCCGTCCTTCCAGGCCCGGTTCCGGCGCGAGGCCCAGTCGGCCGCGTCCCTGAACCATCCGGCGATCGTCGCGGTCTACGACACCGGCGAGGACTACGTCGACAACATCTCCATCCCGTACATCGTGATGGAGTACGTCGACGGTTCCACACTGCGCGAGCTGCTGCACTCGGGCCGCAAGCTGCTGCCCGAGCGCACGCTGGAGATGTGCATCGGCATCCTCCAGGCCCTCGAGTACTCGCACCGTGCCGGCATCGTGCACCGCGACATCAAGCCCGCGAACGTGATGCTCACGCGGACCGGCCAGGTCAAGGTCATGGACTTCGGCATCGCCCGCGCCATGGGCGACTCCGGCATGACCATGACGCAGACGGCGGCCGTCATCGGCACCGCCCAGTACCTCTCGCCGGAGCAGGCCAAGGGCGAGCAGGTCGACGCGCGCTCCGACCTCTACTCCGCGGGCTGCCTGCTCTACGAGCTCCTCAGCGTCCGGCCCCCGTTCGTCGGCGACTCCCCCGTGGCCGTCGCCTACCAGCACGTACGGGAAGAGCCGCAGCCGCCGTCGAACTTCGACCCCGAGATCACGCCCGAGATGGACGCCATCGTCCTCAAGGCACTGGTCAAGGACCCCGATTACCGCTACCAGTCGGCCGACGAGATGCGCGCCGACATCGAGGCCTGCCTCGACGGCCAGCCCGTCGCCGCCACCGCCTCCATGGGCGCGGCCGGTTACGGCTACCCCGACCAGGGCCACGGCTACGGGCACCAGGGCTACGACCAGCCCACGGCCGCCCTGCGCACCACCGACCCCGGCGGCCAGACGTCGATGATGCCGCCCATGCCCCCGGGCGACGGCGGATACGGCTACGGCGACCAGGGCCAGGGCGGCTACGACCAGGGATCCAACCGCCGCCAGAAGAAGAGCAAGGCGTCCACCGTCCTGCTCGTGGCGGCGGGCATCCTCGTCCTCGTCGGCGCCATCCTCATCGGCCGCTCCCTGTTCGGCGGCGAGGGCGCCGACAACCGGCCCGCCGTGCCCAAGCTCGTCGGCCAGACCCTGGAGCAGGCGACGAAGAGCGCCGTCAACGTCGGACTCGTCGTGGCCAAGGGCCCGGACGCGCCCTGCGAGGACCAGCCCAAGGGCAATGTCTGCAAGCAGGACCCCGCGGCCGGCATCAATGTCGCGGAGGGCACCACGGTCACGGTGACGATCTCCACGGGCGCGCCCAAGGAGTCGGTCCCCGACGTCGTGAACCTCAAGTTCGAAGAGGCGGAGAAGGCGCTCAAGGCGAAGGGCTTCCAGGTCGACCGCAAGCCCCAGGAGTCCGAGCGCACCGCCGGCACCGTCCTGGAGCAGAACCCCAAGGGCGGCGGCGAGGCGGAGCGGAACACCGTCGTCATGCTGACCGTCGCCAAGGAGATCACCAAGGCCGAGGTCCCCGACCTGCGGGGCAAGAAGAAGGACGAGGCGGTCAAGGCCCTCACGGACGCCAAGCTCAGGCTCGGCAGCGTGACGGAGTCCGACTCGCCCGGAGCGGTACCGGGCACGGTCGTCGACCAGCAGTGGCCGCCGGGCCAGCAGCTCGAGGTGGGCAAGACGGTGAACATCACCATCGCCAAGGCCTCGCAGGCATCGGTCGTCCCGAACTTCGCCGGCCGGACCCTCGGCCAGTACAAGGACGACCTGCGGCGCGCCAACCTGAAGGTGGGCATCGTCGCCGGCCCGTCCGACGACAACGCGTTCGTGGTGGCCACCGATCCGCAGCCCGGCACCCCGGTCAACTCGGGCCAGGCCGTCAACGTGATCACCACGGGCGGCCAGCAGCAGGGCGGCAACAACAACGGCGGCGGTGGCGGCTTCATCGGCGGCCTGGGCCGCAACAACTAGCGCGACCACAGAGGTCCGGCCTCCTCCTCCCGTTCCCGGGGAGGAGGAGGCCGGACCTTTGTGCACCCCGCCCCTGTACGGCCGCCTGCGGCCCCGCCGGGGCGGGTGGGCCTCATGGGGCCACCGAGGTGCCGGCGCGGCCCACAGGGGCCTTCTGGAGTCCTGGTGGCGCCGTTCAGCGCAGCTCGGCCGGAAGGGTCCGCTTCGCGTCCACCTTCTCCGTCCGGACCAGCTCGCCCCACACGATGTAGCGGTACTTCGACGTGTAGACCGGAGTGCACGTGGTGAGCGTGATGTACCGGCCGGGAGCGGTCCGCCCCGAGTCCTTGGGAACCGGGCTGATCACGTCGGTGTTGTACTTCGAGGTCTGGCGCAGCTCCGCGAAGACCTTGTAGACGTACCAGGTGTCACGGGTCTCGAAGACGATCGCGTCGCCGCTGCGCACCTTGTCGATGTTGTGGAACTTCGCACCGTGGCCGTCCCGGTGCGCGGCGAGCGAGAAGTTGCCCTTCTCGTCCCACGGCAGCGCCGACTTCACCGGCTGCGTGTAGTACCCGGCCACGCCGTCGTCGAGGGTGTCCGGGTCGGTCCCCGGCTTGACGAGCACCTCGCCGTTCTTCATCGCCGGAACGTGCAGGAAGCCGACGCCGTCCCTGGTGTCCAGCGCACCGGGTGCGGCGGACTGCGGGGACGGGGCCTGCCACTGCTGGCGGATCTGGTCACCGCGCGCCGACGCGTGCCGGTCCGCGAGCACGTTCGTCCACCACAGCGAGTAGGCCACGAACAGGCCCAGCACCAGGCCGACCGTGATCAGCACCTCGCCCAACAGGCTCAGGAATCCGGCGAGCACACTGCGGCTGCCGGCGGGCGGGGCCGCGGCGCGGCGGCGGGCACGAGACACTGCTGATTCGTCCTTAGCTGGTCAGCGCGGGCGGCGGGCCCTGGCTGCGGGGGCGTTCCTCGGTCATCCTGCCCCATACGATCAGCCGGTAGGTGCTGGTGAACTCCGGGGTGCAGGTGGTCAGCGTGATGTACCGGCCCGGAGATGTGAATCCCGACCCCTCCGGCACGGGCTTGATCACCGCCACGTTCGTCGGCGGGGTCTGCGCGAGCGACGAGGTCGTCTCGTACGTGAAGTAGGCGTCCCGGGTCTCGACCACGACGGGGTCCCCGGGCACCAGCCGGTTGATGTAGCGGAACGGCTCGCCGTGGGTGTTGCGGTGTCCGGCCACCGCGAAGTTGCCCTGCTTGTCGGCCGGCATCGCCGTCTTCAGCGCGCCCTCGCCGTAGTGCCCGACCATGCCCCGGTCCAGCACCTTCGGCTTGCTGACGCCCTCCGCCACCGGGACCTTCACGTCCAGCTTGGGGATGTGCAGGATCGCGAAGCCCTGCCCGGGCTCGAAGGCCGT
Source organism: Streptomyces sp. NBC_01232 (assembly GCF_035989885.1). Classification (GTDB taxonomy): domain Bacteria; phylum Actinomycetota; class Actinomycetes; order Streptomycetales; family Streptomycetaceae; genus Streptomyces. The sequence goes on along the minus strand of NZ_CP108518.1, from coordinate 4,288,728 downwards.
CACGGGCGGCGCGGCGGCCGCCCCGGGGCCCGGGCCGGGTTGCTGCTCCCAGGTCTCGCGCAGCGAGCCGGCGGCGCCGTTCGCCACGCGCTCCGCCAGGAGGTTGGTGTACCAGAGCTGGTAGGCGACGAACAGCAGCATCACCAGGCCCAGCGTGATGAACAGCTCCCCGCCCAGCCGGCTCGCGATGACCACCGGGCCGCCCGAGGCCGGCGGCCTGCGCCGCCGCCCGCCCCGCCTGCGGGTACGCCGGGCGGCCTGCTTCGCGGCCTCCTGAGCTGCCCTGCGCCGCGCGGCCCGGCCCTCCGTGGGCGCGGACGGCGCGACCGCGGTCACGCGACGGCCTTGCCCACCACCGGGGCCAGCCCCACCGAGCGCTCCACGGCACCCGCGTCACCGCACCGCACCAGCCAGTTGGCGAGCATCCGGTGCCCCCACTCGGTGAGCACCGACTCGGGGTGGAACTGCACGCCCTCGACGTCGTGCTCCCGGTGGCGCAGGCCCATGATGATCCCGTCCTCGGTCCGCGCCGTGACCTCCAGCACGTCGGGCAGGGTCTCGGGCTCGGCCGCGAGGGAGTGGTAGCGGGTCGCGGTGAACGGCGACGGCAGTCCCTCGAACACCCCGAGCCCCTCGTGCGTCACGGGCGAGGTCTTGCCGTGCAGCAGCTCCGGCGCCCGGCCCACGACCCCGCCGTAGGCGACCGCCATCGACTGCATGCCCAGGCACACGCCGAAGACGGGAACGCCCGTCTGCGCGCAGTGGCGGACCATGTCGACGCAGACGCCCGCCTCCTCCGGGGTGCCGGGCCCGGGGGACAGCAGCACGCCGTCGAAGCCGTCCTGCGCGTGCGAGAGCTCCACCTCGTCGTTGCGCAGCACCTCGCATTCGGCGCCGAGCTGGTAGAGGTACTGGACCAGGTTGAAGACAAAGCTGTCGTAGTTGTCCACAACCAGAATGCGCGCGCTCACGGAGTGGCTCCCGATCCCTCGTCCACCGTCACATCGTTGAACGGAAGAAGCGGCTCGGCCCAGGGGAAGACGTACTGGAACAGCACGAAGACCGCCGCGAGGACCAGTACGAGCGAGATCAGCGCGCGTACCCACGCGTTTCCCGGCAGGTGCCGCCAGATCCAGCCGTACATGCCGCCTGATTCCTTTTCGTCCACGTTCGTTCAACGCACCGCGGGGGCGGTACGCGAACAGACTAAAGGCAGCGGCCCGAAAGGGTGGGTCACCCGGACAAACCCTCCGGCGGCCCCTCGGCCGCGGTGCGCGTGCCGGTCAGCTCGGCCCAGACGACCAGCCGGTGGCTGTGGCCCCATTCCGGGTCGCAGGTCGTGAGCGTCAGGTAGCGGCCGGGCGCCCGGAAGGGCGACTTCTCCGGGACGGGGTCGACCACCGCGACATCGGTGGGCAGCGTGCGCAGGGGGCCGCCCCGGACCGTGTACGTGTACCAGGTGCCCGCGTCCTTGAGGATCACCTCGTCGCCGCGGCGCAGTTGCGGGAAGTCCTTGAAGGGGTCCCCGTAGGTGCGCCGGTGGCCGGCGACCGAGAAGTTCCCGACGGCGCCGAGGCGGGCGGTGGCGGCGTAGTGCCCCAGGCCCTTCTTCAGCAGTTCGGGGTCGGTGCCCTCGAGTACGGGCTTGACCCAGTCGGGGCCGAAGCGGGGGACGTACATCTCGGCGAAGGCCCGGCCGGCGGGGTAGCGCTCCGGCTGCGCCGGGGTCGGCGATGGCACCGGGGTCACGGGGGTCGCCCGGGGGTCCGGCCGTGGTGCGGCGGCCGGGGCGGCCGCCGCCCAGCGGTCGCGCATCCGGTCCATCTCGCCGTCCATGGCCCGGTCGGCCTTGACCCCGGTCCACAGCAGGACGTAGGCGACGAAGAGCACGATCAGGGTGCCCGCCGTCAGGCACACCTCACTGAACGTCCGTACCACCAGGCGCAGTACGACGTCAGGACGGACCCGATCACGGGGTGGGCGCCACCGGCTTCGCATAGTGGAGGTCCACTGTGCCGGAGTAGCCGGGAAGTGTCAGCGCCTTGTGCTCGTCCACTTTCCAGCCGAGCCCGTACGCGTTCACGTACAGCTGGTAGTTCTGCAGGGCCGGCGAGGCGGCCAGGGCCTTCTTCAACGCGCCCGGATCGCCGACCGCCGAGATCTTGTAGGGCGGCGAGTAGACCCGGCCCTGGAGGATCAGGGTGTTGCCCACGCAGCGCACCGCGCTGGTGGAGATGAGCCGCTGGTCCATGACCTGGATGCCCTGGGCGCCACCCTGCCAGAGCGCGTTGACCACGGCCTGCAGGTCCTGCTGGTGGATCACCAGGTCGTTGGGCTGCGGCTCGGGCACGTTGGGGATGCGGGCGGTGGCGTTGGGCGGGGCGTCATTGAGGGTGACGGTCAGGCCCTTGCCGGTCAGCTCCTCGGTGCCGGAGGCCGCGCGCAGGGCGGCCAGCTTCGCGTCCTCGGCCTTGGTGCTGCCGTCGTCACGCTCGGCGAGCGTGTCGACCCGGCTGCGCACGCCCGCGGTGCTCTGTTCCAGCGCCGCGTTGTCCTGGCTGCGCTCCTTGATCAGGTCCGACAGCTTCAGGAGCGATGCATCCGTGCGGATGTTCGTACCCTTGGAGGTGTTGAAACTGGTGACGAAGAGCAGCCCGGCCAGGGCGAAGACGGCGGCTGTCAGCAGCCGGACCGGCCTGGCCCGGCGACGGGGACCCACGGAGGAGTCGTCGGAATTGCTCAACGTACCCTTCTCCTTCAACGCCACAGGTCCACTACGCTAACGGACGCCCGGGGCAGGCAAGGTCCCCAGCGCATCGACAGGAGAGCCCCTCGTGCCGAAGTCACGTATCCGCAAGAAGGACGACTACACGCCGCCGCCCACCCGGCAGCCGCAGAGCATCCGGCTCACGAATCGCAGCTGGGTCGCCCCGGTCATGCTGGCGTTCTTCCTGATCGGACTCGCGTGGATCGTCGTTTTCTACGTGACCGAGACCCAGCTGCCGATCGAGGCTCTGGGCAATTGGAACATTGTAGTCGGTTTCGGATTTATCGCCGCCGGATTCGGCGTATCCACCCAGTGGAAGTAGCACCCGACAGCCCCTGATGGAAGCTCTCCCCATGAGTTATCCACAGCGTCATCCACAGCTGAGGAAAAGACAGAAGATCTGTGGATAACTCTGTGGAGAGTTGACGCCGGTGTGATCAGGTGAGTTCCGCGGTGCGGAGCGCAATCACCATCGCGGCCAGCAGGAACGCCACCCCGCAGGTGCCCCACTGGACGAGTGCGCGATTCCTGCCGGCGGCGGGCATGAGCATGCCCAGACCCACCAGTGCGCCGGTGATCAGGCCGCCCACGTGAGCCTGCCAGGACACGGAGAGCGAGCCGCCGAGCGGTACGAAGGTCAGCACCAGCATCAGCACGACCATGGTGATCACGGGCCGCATCTCGTACCGCAGCCGCTTCGCCAGCACGACGGTCGCGCCGAGCAGGCCGAAGACCGCGCCCGAGGCCCCGAGCGTCGCGACGTTCGGCTCGGTCAGCAGATAGACGAGGGCGCTGCCGCCCAGGCCCGAGAGCAGGAACACCGCGAGATAGCGGACCCGGCCGAGCGCCGCTTCCAGCGGACCGCCGATCACCCACAGGGCGAGCATGTTGCCGGCGACGTGCCACCACTCGGTGTGCAGGAACGCCGAGGTCAGCAGCCGGTAGTACTCACCTGTGGAAACCCCGTGGAGGGTTCCGCCGAAGTAGTCCCGGTAGAGGCCGTACAGCGCGAGCTCACGGGCGAGCACCGGGTCGGAGAGCGCCACGAAGAACATCAGGACGTTGATCCCGATGAGGATCTTGGTGACCAGGTGCGGGTCGGCGGCGACCACTCCGCCCGCGATGGTGCGCGGCGCGTTCGCGGTCGGGTGGTGCCCGGTACCGGAACCGGCACGGACGCACTCGGGGCACTGGAAGCCGACCGAGGCGCTGATCATGCACTCGGGGCAGATGGGGCGTTCACATCGGGTGCAGGTGATTCCCGTGTCGCGGTCCGGGTGGCGGTAGCAGCCCGGCAGACGGTCGGTGTCCATCGGTCCCCTCGATCAGCGGCGAGGCAGGGGGTGCGCCCCGCAGGTCCGGTACGTATCCACTACGGACGAGCGGGGCGGAAAGGTTCCCGGGCGCGGGCCGGGGACCGGGTGGTGGTCAGCGCTTCTCGACGACCACGGACTTGATGATCACGTCGTCCAGGGGGCGCTCGGTGCGCGGGTTGGTGGCGCTGCCGGCGATGGCGTCCACGACCTTCCGGCTGGCCGGGTCGGTGACCTCGCCGAAGATGGTGTGCTTGCGCGTCAGCCAGGCGGTGGGCGCGACGGTGATGAAGAACTGCGAGCCGTTGGTGCCCGGGCCGGCGTTGGCCATGGCGAGCAGGTAGGGCTTGGTGAAGGCCAGGTCGGGGTGGAACTCGTCGGCGAACCGGTAGCCGGGACCGCCGGTGCCGTTGCCCAGCGGGTCGCCGCCCTGGATCATGAAGCCGCTGATGACACGGTGGAAGACGGTGCCGTCGTACAGCGGGTCCGTGGTCTTCTGGCCGTCGGTGGGGCGGGTCCACTCGCGGGTGCCCGTGGCGAGCTCGACGAAGTTCCGGACGGTCTTCGGAGCGAAGTTCTCCAGCAGCTCGATCTCGATGTCGCCGTGGGTCGTCTTCAGGGTGGCGTAGAGCTTCTCGGCCACGGATCTGCCTTCCATAGTCATCACTGTCGGTCCAGATGGTCGCACGGAGCGCTCCGCGGCACTGAAATCCTCCACCCGTATGCCCTGTCACGCATGCCTGTCCGCGATATGGCAGGCATGATCCGACAAAGGGTGGAAAGGTGAACTGTGTCCGCCACCGAGGAGGAGGATCCCGTGACCGGCAAGGACAGCATGCGCCTGGCAGCCGAGAGCGCCAGGGAGAGTGTGCGGCATGCGACGGAAGTGGTGGCACCGTACGCGGAATCCGCCAGGGATGCCGCGGTGCACTACGCCCATGAAGCGAACGAGCGGCTGGCGCCCAAGATGTCGTACGCGGCGACCAGTGCCGCCCAGCACGCCCGGACGACCTACGACTGCCATCTGCATCCCCGTCTCAAGGCGGCGCGGGCCCATGTCCCGCCCCCCGTCGACCGGGCGGCGACGCAGGCGGTGCACCAGACGCGCCGGGCGGCGCGGCAGGCGGCCGACTACACGCAGCCGAAGATCGAGAGCGCGATCGCGGCGGCCACTCCCATGGCCGAGGAGGCCGCGTCACGGTCGACGGCGGCCATCGCGGCGCTGCGCGGCCAGGTGACGGCCAAGGAAGTGCAGAAGCTGGTGCGGCGTCACCGGCGGCGCGAGCGCAACGGCAAGATCCTGCGCGGTGCCGCACTGGTCGGCGTACTGGCGTGCGTCGCCGTCGCGGCGTGGAAGTGGTGGGACCAGCAGTCGAATCCGGACTGGCTCGTCGAACCGTCGGCGGCCACCGAGGTTCCGGCCCGCGACGCGGCGGCGGCGAGCTTCGACGACGAGCTGGCGGAGAAGGAGCGCGAGGCGGAGTCGGGCCCGGAGGACAAGCAGCTCTGACGCCCCGCGCACACCGAAGGGGCCCCGATCCCGCACCGGATCGGGGCCCCTTCGGTGTGCGCGGGGCGTCAGCCGCCGGGGAGGTCGATGACCATGCCCGGGCGGATGAGGTCCGGACTGGAGCCGACGACGCCCTGGTTCATGGCGTAGAGCTCGCGCCAGCGGGCCTCGTTGCCCAGCTCGCGACGGGCGATCGCGGGAAGCGAGTCACCGGGCTGGACGGTGTACCTGCGCTTCCCGGCGGTGGGCGCCGGTCCGGGCATCGCCCCGGGCACCCGCTTGGGCATCGGGGCCGCCGGTACCGCCTTGTGCGCGGCCGAATGGGGCGTGGGCGTGTGCATGGCACCCGGCGCGGCGGAGGACGCGGCCCCCGGCTTCGGCATCACTGCCGGCCTGGGCGCGGCGGGCACCGCCTTGTGCGCGGCGGACGTGGGGGTCGGGGTCGCGGGGGCGGGCCTGGGCGGTGCGGCGGCCGCCATGCGCTCGGCGGCGGCCCCGGTGGCCGAGGCGGCGTCGGCCGCCGAACCCGCGGGAGGCCTCCGTGCCTCCCCGGCCTGCTGCTGCGCCTGCTCCTTCGCCTTCTCGTCGGCGTCGTGCGCCTTCTTCTTGTCGGATTTCAGGAAGTCGAAGAGTCCCATGTCTGTACGCCTCCGGCGTGATGCTGCCCCCTGGTATCAGTACCTCCTTCCACTGTCCTGCACCGGGCGTCCGACGGCCCCGCGACCGGGCCGTCCGGGGGACACGTGGCCCGTACGCCGTCACCGGGCCCGGGAACGTGCCGGGAACGGACCGGTAAAGCCCGACACCACCCTCGTGAGACACGATGGAGGAGATTTCTGTGATCATCAGACAGGCCGCGGAGCGGGTAGTTCTGGTCAGGCCCGGACCCGGGCTCGTGAACGCTGCGACCGTGGCGGGCCTGGACATCTGGGTGGTGACGGACGCCGCACCCCGGCCGGCGGACGCGCTGCCGCTCCCGGGGGTGCCCCCGCAGAGACTCCTGCGGGTCGACTTCGACGACGCGGCCGCCCTGCGCGCCCTGCTGACGGACACGGTCCTCGAGCACGGGATCGGGCAGATCCTTTACCTCGCGAGCGATCTGGAGAAGGGTCTCGGCCGCTCGGCCGCGGCCGCCGCCGAGGAGGTCCTGCGGGAACTCACCGCGAGCCGCGGCAGGCCGCCGGGCCGGCTGCCGGACGCGGTGACGATCCGGCGCATCCTCAACGAGAGCCGGACCTCGGCCGTACGGGCCGAGGAGGCGCAGACCGTCACCGAGGCGTGCTCGCTGGCGGAGGAATTCCCCCTGCCCGTGGTCATCAAGTCGGCCGACAAAGCGGGATGTTGGTGGACCGTTGCGGTACACGACCGGGCCGGGCTCACCCGCTGGGCCGAACAGGCGGTCACCGCCCGGCACTCGGCCCCCTATCTCGTCGAAGAGTTCCTGACCGGCGCCAAGTTCCGGGTGGACACCCTGACCGTCGACGGCATGCACCTGGTGGCCGACATCGCCCCCGAGGGAAGCGCCCCGCCGCTCCGCGACGCGGAGCAGGCCGGAATCCGCTCGACGGTACGGGCCCTGCTGGATCTGGCCGGGTACGAATCGGGCACCACACGGACGGACGTGCTGGTCGGCGCGCGGGGATCCCGGATCGCGGCGGCCACGGAACCGGAGCGGGAACGGACCGGTAACGGCCGTTCCCTGCCCGTTCCCGCGAGCGGTATCGAGAGGGGAACGGACCGGTAAGGGCCTCCTCCAGTCTTTGTCCTGTCGAGAGCGGCCGCCGCACCACGGGGGGAGCCGCACCGGGTACACACCAGGGGGTTCCTCACATGCGCAGCAAGCTGGCTGGACTGATCGGGATCATCGCGGCGGCTCTGGCGATCGGAGTCGGTGTGACGGTCAGCCCGGCGGACGCCGGTCAGCCCTCCGGCTACCAGGTCCTGGCGGACGACCGCGGCCCGGGCATCGCCTCCCCCGCCCCGACCCCGGTCCCGTCCCCCCGCTAGGCCGGCCGCTTGCCGCGTACGACATGAACGTGCCCCGCACCCGGGATCCGGTGCGGGGCACGTTCATGTGCGGGCTCAGTACGTCCTGCGGTGGTCCGGCAGGTCCATGAACTCGAATAATTCCTCGGCGGCAGCGCGGTGCACGGCCGCCGTCGGGGAATCCCCGAGGGCGTCGGCCGCACGGGCCAGACCCACCAGCGCGGACGCCTCCTCGGCGCGGAAGCTCATCGGCGCCGCGATCTTGTGGGCGTGTGCGTGCAGGGCCAGCGCCTCCTCGTGCTCCCCCCACGTCATGTGGAGCCGGCCGAGCACGTTCTCGACCTTGGCGAGCCGGATGGGGGCGCCGCTCGTACGGCCGAGGAGCAGGGCCCGCTCGGCGAACGCACGGGCCTGTGTGCCGTCCCCCCGCTCCTGCGCCACCTGCGCGGACACCGCGAACACGAGGGCGACGTCCCCCGGCGACCTCGTCTCGTCGCACAGGTCGCGGGCGCGCTTGAGGGTCTCGTGCGCGTCCGTGTACTCGCCGAGGCCCACCTGCGCGAAGGCCAGATCGGCCAGGGCCATGATCTCGTTGCTGCGGTAGCCGAGGTCCCGGTCGATCTCGATCGCCCTGCGGGCGCAGGTGGCCGCGTCCTGGAACCGGCCCCACCGCTCGTACAACGTACTGAGCATGGTGAGACTCTCGGCCTCCTCGCGCGGGTTGCCCAGTTCCCCGGCCATCGTGAGCGACCGCTCCAGCAGGGGCAGGGCCTCCTCGTACCTCCCGAGCATCGACATCAGCAGCCCGATGGTCGCCTCGCTGTGCGCCTCGGTGTGCCGGTCCCCGACGCGGACCGCCGTGTCGCGCGCCTCCGTGGCCACCTCCAGCCCCTCCTCGAAGCGGCCGAGTTTCCAGCAGGCCGCGCCCAGATTGGCCAGGCTGATGCCGAGGAGCGCCGGGTCGTCGAGCCGCCGGGCGGCGGCCACCGCGAGATGGCCGACGCTCCAGAACTCGTCCAGCTGTCCGTGCGTGTGCAGGTGGAAGCCGACGTTGCGGCTCAGACAGGCCGCGTACCTGTCGTGGCCGGACCGCTCGGCGAGGGACGCGGCCGCCAGGAGTCCCGCCTGCTCCCGGTCGAACCACCGCACCGCCTGATCGGCCAGCCGGAAGGCCGGCCGTTCGCCCTGGTAGGGCGGGAGACCGGTGGGCCGGCGTTCGCGGCCCGGGAACAGCACCTCGCAGGCCGCGTCCGAGGTCGTCAGGTAGTAGCCGAGCAGCCGCTCGACGGCCTCCGCGTCGTCGTCCGCCGTCGCCGAGCCCCGCAGGCTCTGGGCGAAACTGCGCACCAGGTCGTGGAAGGTGTAGAGACCGATGTCGGGCTGCTGGACCAGATGCACGTCGAGCAGGAACTCCAGGGCGTCCTCCGCGTCACGGACGGTCGTACCGAGGAGCGCGGCCGCCGAGTAGACGTCGGTGCCGGCGCACGGGTACAGGCTGAGGATGCGGAACGCGGTGCGGTACTCCTCGTCCATCGCGAGGTACGACAGGCGAAGGGTCGCCGCGACGCTGCGCTCGCCCGAACTGAGCTCGTCCATACGGCGCTTCTCGTCGCGCAGCCGCTCGACGAGATAACGCACCGTCCAGCGCGGCCTGTTGCGCAGCCGCGCGGTCGCGATCCGCAGTGCCAGCGGCAGATGGCCGCACAGCTCGGCCAGTTCGGCGGAGGCCGCCGGCTCGGCGGCCACCCGGGTCGTGCCCAGGGTCTCCGCCATCAGGCTGGTGCTGTCCTCGGGCTCCATCATCCCGATCGACACCCACTCGACGCCGTCCAGGTCCAGCAGCCGCCCCCGGCTCGTGATCAGGGCCAGGGAGCCCGGCGAGGCCGGCAGCAGGGGCCTGATCTGCGCCGCGTCGACCGCGTTGTCGAACAGCAGCAGCATCCGCCGGCCGTCCAGCAGCGACCGCCACAGGGCGGTGCGCCCCTCCAGGTCCTCGGGAATCCGGTCGCCGGGGGTCCCGAAGGTCCGCAGCAGGCTGTCGAGCGCGGCGGCCGGCGTCACCGGAGCCCGGCCCGGGGTGAATCCGTGCAGGTCGATGTGGAGCTGCCCGTCGGGATACCGGTCGGCCAGCCGGTGCGCGGCGCGCACCGCCAGGGTCGTCTTGCCCATGCCGCCCATGCCGTCGATGGCCACGATCCGGGCGTACCGGTCGCTGCCCCGGCCCTCGTCCTGCACGTAGTCGAAGAGCTCGGCCAGTTCCTTGGCGCGGCCGGTGAAGTCGGGCAGGTCGTGCGGCAGGGTGCACGGGGCGTCGGCCGGCGCGGCCCGCGTCCCCGGTGCCTCCCGTGCCGGTTCCGCCGGGGACGGGGCCGGGGCCGGGGCTTCGGGAACGGCGCCTTCGGACACCGCCGGTACGGGAAGGACCGGCTCGGGAGCCGGAGTCACGGGAACGACCGGCTCGGGAGCCGGACGTACGGGCACCGCGGCCACCGGCGCCGGCCGTTCGGGCGCGGCCAGCTCGGGGCTGTCCCGCAGGATCGCCTCGTACAGCCTGGCCAGCCGGGGTCCCGGGTCGATCCCGAGCTCGTCCACGAGCAGCCCGCGGACCTCCCCGTACTCCTTGAGCGCCTCGGCCTGCCGCCCGGAGCGGTACAGGGCGAGCATCAGCTGGCCGCGCAGCGTCTCCCGCAACGGGTGCTGGGTGATCAGGGCGCGCAGGCCCGAGATGAGTTCGCCGCTCTCGCCGAGGGCGAGGCACAGGTCGAAGAACTGCTCGGCGGCGGCGAGCCGGCGCTCTTCCAGCGCGGTCGCGGCGGCCTCGATCACCGGTCCGCCCGTCCCGGACAGGACCGAGCCCCGCCACAGTGCGAGGGCGGCCCGCAGCGCCTCGGCGGCCGCGGACTGCGCGCCTTCCCGCAGGGCCTGGGCCGCCGCCCTGGTCAGGGCGCCGAACTCCAGGAGGTCCACCTGGTCGTCCGCCACCACCACGCGGTATCCCGGCCCGTCGGTGGCGATCACCTCGGTGCCGGTGGGTATCCGCCGCCGCAGGTCGGCGACGGCCTTGCGGACCTGGTGCGCCGCGGTCACCGGCGGGTCCTTCTCCCAGGTCGCCTCGACCAGCCGTGCTACGGGCACCACCCGGCCGGCTTCGAGCAGCAACATGCACAGGACCCGTTCCTGTATCGCTCCCCCCAGCCTCAGCCGTACCTCGTCGTTCCAACCCTCAAGAGATCCGAGGACGTTGAAGCGCAGCCTGTCCCCCACAGGTGCCCCACTCCGTCTCTCCCCGGATTCCGCATCCGCCCCCGGCATCGGACATCCACCCCCAAAGAACAAGACCCCTGGCCAGGTCATGCCAACCGGATCATAGGGGTTACCCCTCGCACGCGGTAAGCATCCGGTAGCAGATCAGGAAGGGCGACACGGACAGTTCACGGGCGGCCCAGAGCAGGCAGCACACACAGCGAGTACCGAAGGAGCAGAGTGTGGGAAGACTGGAGAGACCACTGGCCCCCGATGCCGGACCAGTCACCGCGTTCGCCCGGGAATTGCGCAGGCTGCGGACCGCGGCGGGCAGTCCCGGCTACCGTGACATGGCCACACGCGCCATGTTCTCCGCGTCCGTGCTCTCCGACGCGGCCGCCGGATACCGCCTCCCGACCCTTCAGGTGGCCCTCGCCTTCGCCGAGGCGTGCGGTGGCGACCGCGCCACCTGGGAGCGCCGCTGGCACGAGGCGGCCCGCGCCGAGGGGGACGACGGAACGGCCCGGCCGGCCGTCAAGGCCGTGCAGCAGCACCAGGAGAACGAGCTGCGCGCCGCCGACGTACGCGCCGTGCTGCCGCCGCCCTCACAGCTGCCGATGGAGGCCCAGCCCCTGGTCGGACGGCGTGAACTGCTCCAGCGGGCCCGGGCGCTGACCGCCCCCTCGTACGGCGGACAGAGCCCCGCGGCGCCCCTGGTGATCAGCGGGCAGGTGGGGGTGGGCAAGACCGCCTTCGCCCTGCGGCTCGCCCACGAACTGGCCGTGAACCTGCCCGACGGGCAGCTGTACGCGAACCTGGACCCGGCCGCGGACGGACGCAAGGACGCCGCCGGGATCGCCGGCGGCTTCCTGGAGGCGCTCGGCATCCCCACCGACCGGATCCCGAGCGATCCCGGCCAGAGAATCGGCCTGTACCGTTCGCTGCTCAACCGACGGCGGCTGCTGGTGGTGCTGGACGGCGTCCAGCACGAGCGTCAGATCCGGGAACTTCTCATCGCGGCGCCCGAGAGCCGCATCATCATCACCAGCCGGTCGCGGCTACTGGGCCTCGACGGAATTGGCCGGATCCGGCTCCCCGCACTGGACCGTGACGAGTCGATGGAGCTCCTGGCCCGGCTGCTGGGCTCGGACCGCGTCGGCACCGAGCCGCGCGCCTGCCTGCGCCTCGCCGACGCCTGCGGGGACCTGCCGCTGGCGCTCAACCTGGCGGGCCGGCGCATCGCGGCCCGGCCCGAGTGGATGCTCCAGGACTCCGTGTCCGAGCTGCTCGGCGACGGGCAGGGCGGACAGGACGGACAGGACGGCCCCGGCGGACAGCGGGCGTCCGGCCGCTTCCTGGCCCGGCTGCAGGTGGGGGACGACGCGCTGAGCACCCGCCTGGACAGCGCCTACCGGCTGCTGACCCCGTGGGCCCGGCTGATGCTGCGCCAGTTCGCCGGCTCCGACAACCCGCCCTCCGTCGACAACGTGGTGTACGAGTCCGCGGACGCGCTCGCCATGCTGGTCGAGCGGTCCGCGCAGCCGGTGGAGGACCTCCTCGAACGGCTCCTCGACGCGGGGCTGCTGGACCACTCCGACCTGCCGGGGCAGTACGGGCTGACGCCGATGGCCCGGGCGTACGCGCTGACGCAGCCGGACCCGACCGAGGAGGACCCGGTGCCCGCGGCGGCGCGGGCCGGGGCGCACGTACGCCAGTCGAGGTAGGACCGGCCCTTCCCCGGGAGGCCGCCGATCAGGGCGCGGGTGGTGTCGTTGCCCGCTGCGCCGGGTCGGCGGCCCTTCGGGCGTCCGCCGCCGCGTGGGTGATCGTGATGTAGAGGTACTCGTCGAGGATCTTGGCGAGGGACACCTCGGGCCGGCCGATCCCGGCGCACAGGTCCGCCTCCCGCAGCCCGCCGCTCTCCTCCAGCGCCGCACGCGCCCAGGCCCGGCCGAGCTCCAGGTGCCGGGCGAAGGCGGCCCCGTCGCGGGCCCCGTGCAGCCGCTGCGCGATGGCCGCGTCCCACGGCATGACCGAGTCGGGCCGCAGCGCGTACAGCGCCTTGGACGCGGCGGTCGGACCGAGGCTGCGGCGGCCGATCGGCAGCGCCGCCAGCTCCTCGTACGCCGCGGCGAACCGGGAGATCTCCCGCGCGGTGAGCCGGGCGAGCGGCGTGTGCGCCAGAGGGTGCCGCTCCCCCCATGCGGCGAGCCCCGCGCCGAACGTGTCGGGCTCGCCCTCGCGCGGGTAACGGATGCGGCAGCCCCAGGAGTTCAGCCAGCGGTGCAGGGCGGTGCGGTGCGCGCCGAGCGAGAGGTCCAGGGCCCGGCCGGTCTCCTCGCGCAGCGCGTGCCAGCTCCGGTCCACACCCGCGAAGCCGTTGAACACCTCGGCCGCGGCCCGTAGTTCGTCCAGGGACGGCGCGGGCGGCAGCGGCGTGGCGGCGGGCGGGTCCAGGTGCGCGCGGGCGACCTTGGCGGGCACCACCATCCGCCAGGCCTCGGTGACCAGTTCCGTCAGCTCGTCCGGGTCCAGGGCCCCGAGGCGGGACTCCACCCAGTTGAAGCGCAGATCGGACTCGCGCGGCAGGAAGAACTTCGCCGGTTCGGCGGCGACGAGCGCCGCACGCTCCTCCTTGGGGAAGGCGAAGCCCAGTTCGCTCTCGTCCCGGGACAGGGCGAGGTAGACGATCGAGCCGATCCGGAACTTCACCCGGTCCCGGATCAGGTGCTCCTGCGTCCTCGGCAGGCTCAGCGCGAGCCGCCGTACGTCGTCCACCGTTGCCACTGCCTGCTCCTTCACCCCGGGCCGCCGGTTCACAGCCCCGCGAGCTGCGGGGTGTGGACGTCCAGCGGTGGCCCGTCGAGCGCACCGAGGCCGGTCGGCGACGGACTCCTGCCGGTCAGCCGGTCGGCGAGCGACCGCGCGATGAGCGGCGCGAACTTGAAGGATGTGCCACCGCAGGCCGCGTACGCGAATCCCGCGCCGCCGAGGCCGACCAGCAGCGGGCCGCCGGTCTCGGCGAAGGAGGAGTAGTACGCGTCCTTCGCCGCGGTGACCCAGGCCGGGCCGAAGCCGGGCAGCAGGTCCCCGAACTCCTTCTCCAGCCTGCGCTGCCAGTACGGGTCGGTGGCGTAGTCGGTGATCGAGTCCACCGTCCGGCAGGCGGTGGCCGAGGTGAGTTTCAGGGCCGTGCCCGCCACCGGCGGGATCAGCCAGGCTCCGCCCTCGGTGCCGAGGGCCGGTATGGCGGGTGTGGCCGCCCAGGCCTGCGCCTGGTGCCGGGGAACCCGGCAGTAGAGGAGGGACTGCCGGTACAGGGTCAGCCGCTCGGAGATGCTCTGCGGCAGCAGGTCCCGGGACCAGGGGCCCACGGCCATGAGCACCGCGTCGCTGCGCAGCACCCGTCCGTCGACCAGCCGTACGCTGCCGCTCTCGCCGTCGACGGCGGTCACGGCCCGGTGCTCGATCAGGTCGATGCCCCGTTGCCACTTCAGCCAGCCGACGCAGGCGGCGAGGACCCGCTCGGCGAGCAGTACGCCCGCCTCGTCCTCCAGTACCGCGCCGAGGCCGCCGCCCACGTGCAGGTGCGGATAGCGTTCGGCCAGGCCGGCCGCGGTGAGTTCCCTGACGCGCCCTCCGGCGTCCGCAAGCATGGCCACTGCGTCCGCCGCCGCTGCCGGCGGCAGCACGGTGAGCGATCCGACCTGCTCGTAGAACCGCGTCAGGAACAGCTCCTCCAGTTCGACCCAGCGGCGGTGCGCACGCAGTGCGGCCGCCGTGGTCAGCGGGTCCGCGGGGTGCAGGGCCCGCAGGATCCTGTGCTGGTCGAAAGAGGTGGCTCTGCTGTGCGGGATGGGGCCCTGGTCCACCACCGTGACCCTGTGTCCGTCGAGCACGCACTCGACCGCCGTGAGCAGGGCGATCACACCGCCGCCCACCACCGTCACCCTCGTCGACATCACACACCTCCCTTCCGTTTTCGTTGTGCCTACGGGTCAGCTGTCGAGGACGATCGTGGTCAGCGCGGCGGCCTTGGCGAGGGACTCCTCGCAGCTCAGGACGGTGTCGCCGGCGCAGATGAGGTTGGCGTAGCGGCTGAGGTAGCCCTCGGGCGGCAGCAGGAGCGTCACCCCCGGCGCCACCATCACGTTCGTCTCCAGCAGCCCCGGCACATCCGGGGCGGTGGGTACGTCGACCGAGCCGACCGTGCCGCTCTGCGGCGGGTACAGGAAGCGGATGCCGACGGTGCGGGACTGCGTCGGTGTCCACTCGGGGCGGACGCCCGCGGCCACGTCCGCGGCCAGCTCCCCGGGCTCCACGCCGGTGGCGAGGCTGCCGAGGTAGGGGATGAGGTCGCCGCCGAGGCGGGCGTTCACCTCGATGATCACCGGGCCGCGGGTGGTGAGCTTCACCTCCGTGTGGGTGATCCCGTAGCCGATGCCCAGTTCCCGGTGGGCGTCCCGCAGCACGCCCAGCAGTTCCTCGTCGAAGAGCAACGGGTCGGTGGCGCTGACCACGTGTCCGGTCTCCTCGAAGTAGGGCGCCAGGCCCACTTCCTTGTGCGCGAGGAAGAGCGGGGTCCAGTCACCGTCGAAGACCAGTCCGTCGATGCTGATCTCGGGGCCCATGACGCACTCCTCGACCAGCACCCCGCCCTCGTAGTCGCTGTTGCCGCCGCGGCTGGCGGAGTCCGCGACCTCGAAGGCCGCCCGGACCCCGGCCGCGTCGTCGACCCGGATGACACCGATGCTGGCGCCCATGCCGCGGGGCTTGAGGACGACCGGGTAGCCGAAGGAGTCGGCAGTGGCGAGGGCTTCGTCGGCGCCGGTCACGTAGGCGAAGTGCGGCTGGGGCAGTCCGGCGGCGGTCAGCAGCTGCCGGGTGTTGTGCTTGTTGCGGCAGTTGTCCGCGCCCCTGGAGGTCAGGCCGGGCAGTCCGAGCCGCTCGGCTATCAGGGCAGTGGTCACCACGAGCGTCTCGTCGTAGCTGAACACGCCCACCACCCGGTGCTCGGCGGCCACCGCCTCCGCGGCCCTGATCAGCCCTTCGGTGTCGGGCACCAGGCGTTCGCGGTCGAGCAGTTCCACCGTGGTGGAGCCGAGCACGTACTCCTGCTGCCAGGTCGGGTCGGCGGCGTCCAGGATCCAGATCGGGCGGCGCCGGGAGGCGCCGGCGAGCAGGTACTCGCGGTAGGCGCGCTGTCCGCTGCCGACCAGGATCACCACGCCGTCGTCGGTCCTGCTGGCGTCATCAGTCATCTTCGTCACCTCGCGGAGTGGGTCAGGACCCGCGCGCCGGCCGTCGCGATCGCCGCGAGCTGCGGCTGGGCGATGGCCAGGTAGTCGGGGGTGGACAGGGCCACGGAGCGGTCCAGGCGGGCCGCGTTGAAATAGATCTCTTCGGTGAGGATCAGGCTCTCGTCGACGACGAGGTGCAGATCGGGGTGGAAGCTGAGCGGCATCACCGTGCCGCAGACGCTGCCGGCCAGGCGCTCGGCGATCTCGGGCGTCGCGAAGGCCGTCCGCCCGCCGCCGAACAGCGCGCCGACCGCCTCCAGGTCGACCTGCCGGTCGCCGGGAACCACGGCGAGCACGTACTTGCCGACCCGCTTGGTGATGCTCACGCGGACGACGATGCATTTGGCGGCCTGGTCCAGGGGGTGGCCGCGCAGGACGCTCGCCAGATCGGTGCGGCCCTCGGCCGCGTGGTCGATCAGCCGGTAGCGGGCCTGACGGGTGTCGAGGAGGTCGATCAGCCGTTGGTACATCAGAGCACCTCGCCGACGTAGTGCCAGTCCTCGGGGTTGATCAGTCCGAAGGGGTTGATCGGAGCCACGCCCTTCAGGTTGTTGGCCACTTCCAGCAGACGGAAGGGGAAGTTGGGCATCCAGATGACCGGGACCTGCTGCGCGATGTAGTCCTGGTAGGCGTACAGGTCCTCGAGGTCGTCGCTGACGACGGTGCGGGCGATCAGCTCGTCCGCCTTCGGGTCGCTGTAACTGCCGAAGTTCACCGAGGATCCGGTCGAGTACAGGGCCTCGCCGGTGGGGTAGAAGCCGGGACCGTATCCCCAGCCGCCGTTCCAGTCGCTGAACTCCCACAGGCAGGGGCTGTCGGGACCCGGGGTGCAGGTGGTGTCCTCCAGGACCAGGACGCTCGCCTCGACCTCGGTGAGCACGATCTCGATGCCCGCCTTCGCGGCGTCGGCGGCGAACTTGCGCATGACCGCGGTCAGCGTCTCGTGCCCCTGGGCGTACCGCATCGAGAACCGCAGCGGGGTGCCGGCCGGGATGCCTTCGCCCGCCTCTCCGGGCCCGGTGCCCTCGCGGACGCAGAGCGCAGGGGTGGTGCCGGTGTCCCAGCCGTTCTCCGTCAGGAAGGCACGGGCCGCCTCGACGTCGAAGGGGTACGGGTCCTCGTGCGCGGCGGGTGAGAGCAGCGGGCTGTCCGGCAGGGCCGGGATCGGCCCGGTGGTCGGGTAGCCGTAGCCCTTGTAGACGTCGCGGATGGCGCCCCGGGAGTCGAGGCAGGACTGGAGGGCCTGGCGGAAGTAGAGCTGCTTGAAGATCTTTCCGGCGACCGTCGGGTTGTTGAAGTTGATCGGGAAGTAATGGATTTTGTAAGTGAGCTGGGGGACCAGGTCGTAGTGCTCGCCGAGCGGGTTGGGTCCGCCGAGCATCGGGTCCTCGGCCGGCTCGGTGACCTCGTCGAAGGGGAGGAAGCCGATCTGCACGCCGTCCGGGGCTTCGGGGCCGCGGCGGAGCATCTCGTACTGCTCGGTGTCCGAGCCGGTGGGCACCAGCCGGAACTCGTCCAGGTAGGGCTTGTCGGTACCGGAGTAAGTCTCGTTCGGCACCAGGACGGCCTCGCCCGAGACGCCGTCGATCGTGTAACTGCTCAGCTTCCAGGGTCCGTTGACAACGCTCCAGACGGGGCTGGTGTCCCAGCCCTTGCGTTCGTCGTTGCAGGCCCGCAGGTAGGCGTAGACCGCGGAGGCCTGCGCCGGGTCGTGGGTGGCGTCGGCCGGCCGGTCGTCGCCGGTGCGGTCCCAGGCCTTCGGCAGCGGGGTGATGGTGCTGAACTGGTTCATCAGCACCCAGTTGTGCGAGTAGGCGCGGTCGAAGGTGAAGCTGACCTTGTCCTCGGCGACCTTCTCGTAGCCGGAGAGGTTGTCCGGGAAGAAGCCCGGCGTGTAACCGCCGAAGCTGTCCTTCTCGGCCTCCAGGAGGTGCATCCACAGCATCACGTTGTCGGCGTTGACGCTCTCGCCGTTCGACCACGTGTAGGGCTTGATGGTGATCGTCGCCGTGCGGCCGTCCTCGCTCCACTGCGGGGGCTCGGCGAGGCTGCGCCCGTAGTCGACCGTCGGCTGGCCGCCGGTTCCGTACCAGTACAGCGGGCGGTACATCAGGGTCTGGAACTCGTGCAGGTTGGCCACCCCGTAGTACTCGCCCGGGGTGAAGGGGAAGATGAAGACCGGGCTGAAGCCGCTGGTGCAGGCCCAGGTCACGCTGCCCCCGCGGAGCGGGGTGGTGGGCGGGGTCATCTCGGTACCTCCTCCAGTGCGGATTCACCGCTGTCCGAGTGGGCTCCGTAGCGCTCCCAGCGCTCGTTGAGCCGGATCCGTCCGTCGTCGAGGAACTCGGGGGTGCTCCAGCACCTGCCGGCGACCACCTGTCCGTCCGCGAGGACCATCGTGTAAGCGAATTCGAGGTTTCCGTCGGGCTCGACGCGCCCGTTCAGGGAGCCCCTGCGGACGTCGCCTCCGTCGAAGTCGGCCCAGAGCAGGTCGCCTTCCTGGCGGTAGTGGCCGACGGGGGCGTCCTGGTCCGACGGGTAGCCGGTGTTGCGGAAACTTCTGCCGTCGTAGTCGATCACTGGTGTCGTATCTCCTGGGTGCAGCACTTCACCGCGCCTCCGGCCTTCAGCAGTTCGGACATGTCCACGCCGTGCGGGCGGAATCCGCGCTCGCGCAGCTCGTCGATCAGGTGGGTGGCGGTCTCCGTCAGGACCACGTTCAGGCCGTCGCTCACCGCGTTCAGGCCGAAGGCGTCGGCGTCCTCGCGGGTGGCGATGACCGCGTCCGGGTACAGCTCCCGCAGCACCTCCCGGCTCTCCTCGGAGAAGGCGGCGGGGTAGTACGCCACCAGGTCGTCGTCGAGGACGAACAGTGCGGTGTCCAGGTGGTAGAAGCGGGGGTCGGTCAGGGTCAGGCCGACCACCGGCAGGCCGAAGAACTCACGGAGCTCCTCGTGCGCGCCGGGGTCGCTGCGGAATCCGGCGCCGGCCAGGATCCGCCGGCCGGCGGGGGCGAAGTCGCCCTCGCCCTCGTTGACGTACTGCGGGAGGCGGATGTCGGTGTAGCCGTGGCCCTCGAACCAGGCCCGGTAGGCGTCGGCCTCGGCCGCCCGCTCCTGGTGGCGGAACTTCGCGATCAGCACCTTGCCGTCGACCACGGTGGCTCCGTTGGCGGAGAACACCATGTCCGGCAGGCCCGGGGCCGGGTCGATGAAGGAGACCTCGTGTCCGAAGCCGAGGAAGAGGTCGCGGATCCGCTCCCACTGGGCCAGCGCCAGGCCGGCGTCCATCGGCTTGTCGGGGTTCATCCACGGGTTGATCGCGTAGGTCACCTCGAAGTGGGTCGGCCGGCACATCAGGTAGTGCCGCCTGGTGGCCGTGCGCCGCGGGGTCTCAGCCATGCTCCGGCCTCATCGCGGTGGTGATGCGGCCGGCCGCGATGTGCGCGGCGGTCAGCGCCTCCGTCAGGGAGGTACCGGTGGCGCCGATGAAGCCGAGGATGTTGTTGCCCGCCGGCGGCCGCTTGATGACGGTTCCCGCCGTGGCCGTGATCTTGAGGAAGAACAGGGCGGGGTCCTCGGCGACCTCGGTCGGCACCTCGATGGACTCGACCGTTCCCGCCCCGCTGATCAGGCACATCGCGGCGGTGTGCACGTCCGTCGGCGAGTAGTGCGAGACGTCCGGCTGGATGCCGCGCGCCACGTCCGACACGCACCGGATGGGGTCGTGGCCGGCGCTGATCCGCGCCATGTGGTCGAGACCGCCGCCGCCGGGACGGATCGCTATCTCCAGGATGAAGGGCCTGCCCTGGTGGAAGCGCACCTCGGCGTGCAGGACGGACCGGCGCAGGCCCTGGGCGTGGGCGGCGTCCCTGACGACCTCGTGGACGGCGGCGACCTGCTCGGGGGTCAGCGAGCTGGGCGCGTGGTGGACGTCGTCGTCGAAGGTGCCGCTCTCGACGGTGATCCGGTCCACGATGGAACCGAGGTAGACCTCGTCGTCCCAGGCCAGCGCCTCGATGAGGTGCTCGTGGCCGTCGAGGTAGCCCTCGACGATGATCCCGTTCGGGCCGAGGTCCAGGCCGTCGGCCTCCATCAGGGCCCAGGTCATGGTCTCGATGCCCGAGGTGGCGTCCGCGAAGCGGGCCCGCATCTCCTCGGGGTCGTCGACCTTGAACACGAAGTTGCTGGCGGCGCCCAGGGTGGGCTTGAGGATCAGCGGGTAGCCCAGCTCCTCACCGGCGGTCAGCGCCGCCTCCACGTCGGGGGCGTACCGGAAGCCGGGGTGCGCCGCGCTGCCGCGCTCGTGCGCCTGGCGCATCAGGTACTTGTTGCGGCTGGTCCGGGCGGCTTCGAAGCCGATGCTCGGGAGGCCGAGCGCCTCGGCGACGACCGCCACCGTGACGACCCCGGACTCCGAGAAGGTCAGGACCCCTTCGAACTCCTCCTCCGCGTGCCAGACCTTGGCGGCGGTGACGATGTCCTCGATGTGCTTGGAGCCGGCGATCCGGTAGCGGTCCGCGTCCCAGAAGTCCTCCGTGCCTATGCCGTTGAGGACGTGGACCTCGGCACCGAGGGCCTCGACCTGCTGGTAGCGCGAGATGTAGTAGGTGGCGTTCTGGCTGGCCTCGATGGCGAGCAGCTTCATCTGTGCCGACCCCCCTCAGACCTTCGCCGGGACGGGCTCGCGGACCTCGGCGGCGGCCTCGGCGGCGGCGGGCTCGGTGATCGCGGCCCCGGCGGCCCCGGTGACGGACTCGGACTGCGCGGCGGCCTCGGCGGCGGCGACCTCACGGTCGTGCTTGCGCAGCGACAGGACGGTGAGCGAGGCGATGACGACGACCAGGACGGAGAGGGCGTAGAAGCCGTTCTTCACGTTGGTGGAGTCGACCAGGAGCGAGATCAGGACGACGGCGATGGTGCCGGCGGCGAGGCCGAAGGCGTTGGTGGCACCGAAGACGAAGCCCGTCTTCTCCTCGGGCGCCGCGCTCATCAGGGCGGTACGGGCCGAGATGCGGGCCACGCAGAAGGCGATGGCGGCGAAGGGGATGACGGCCATCATGGCGTAGAGGTGGATGGACTCCATGGACAGGAGCACCGCGAAGGCGAGGTAGCCGATGAGGGCCGTCTTCAGCACGGTGGCCTTGGAGCTGATCTTCTTGAAGGCCCAGGCCGCGAACAGGGCGCCGATGCCGAACAGGGCGTCGACGATGCCGAGGTAGCCGGCGTTGGACTTGAAGCCCTCGATGACCAGGACCAGCATGATGCTGTTGCCGACGATGATCACGATGTTGCCGATGATGTACAGCAGCGCGAGACGGGCCAGCGGCGGGCGGGCGGCGGACAGGCGGGCGGCGGCGGCCGAAGCGGCCTTGGCCGCGGCCTCGGTGACGGCCTGGCCGGCCGGGCGGCGGCCGATGAAGAACAGCAGGACCGCGGAGAGCAGGAACGTGATCGCGTTGAAGTAGAAGAGCGACGTGGTGCCGACCCAGACGATCACCCAGCCGCCGAGGGCCGCCGAGGCGAGCGTGCCGGCCTGGATGGCGATCTCGGCGTTGCCGTTGAACTGGGCGAGCCGGGACTCCGGGATGCGCTCCTTGATCAGGGCGTTGCTGGCCGGGAAGAAGAGGGCCGCGGAGATCGACAGGATGAAGCTGGCGACGTAGCTGACGGTCGAGGGGTTACCGCCGAGGGCCAGCCAGATCGGCAGGCCGATCGCCGCGGCCGCGCTGGCCAGGTCGGAGATCATCGCCAGGGTGCGGCGGTCGAAGCGGTCGGCGAGCTTGCCGAAGAACAACGAGAGCGCCACCTGCGGGATGGTGACGGCGATCATCAGCCAGCTGACCGCGAGCATGGTGTTGGCTTCGGTGAACACCAGGTACGAGGCGGCGGTGAGCTGGATGCCGTTGCCCAGGTTGGTGATGAAGGTCGCGGGGATGAGCAGGCGTTCTGCCCGATTGGGACGGGGCGGGGCGATCGTGGACACAGTGCTCCTCGGAGGTCAGGCTCGGATGTCGGCCGGCACGGCCACGGGCTCGAAGGCCCCGACCGCGGTGGACAGGCGGGGGAGTCGCAGCACGGCGACGGGCTCGGCCGGGAAGGCGCCGGCCGGGAGGGTCAGGTCGGCCCCGGACCGTTCGGCACGGGCCGCGAGGTCGACGAGCAGCGGAGCGGCGCACGCGGTCAGCGTCCGGACGGCGAGGACGAGGTCTCCGAGGTCGGTCGGGACCTCCGCCGACACGCGGTCCGCCTGGCCCAGCAGCCGGTCGAGGTGCACGACGATCAGGTCCGCCGCCCGGTGGAGGCTGAAGCTCTCCAGCTCGTAGTGGGAGCGGAACCGTCCGACGACGATGCCCGCCTCCTCGGCGCCGGTCGGGGAGACCGGCAGCAGCGCGTCCGCCGGAAGTCCGGCGAGCAGCTCGTCCAGCCGGCCCGCGAGCCGGTTCCACGGCTGGACCAGCCGGGAGCTCGACAGGGTGTCGAGCGCCTCGTGGCTGAAGTTCGTGCGGGAGTGCTCCGGCGCCGTCAGCGCCAGGTAGAAGCGCACCAGGTCGCGCGGTACCTCGGCCACCAGATCGGCGGCCCAGACCACGTGGCCCTTGCTCGTGGAGAACTTCTGGTTCTCCAGTTCGTAGAACTCGTTCGACACGATGGCGTGCGGCTCGACGTACCGGTCGCCGTGCGCCATCAGCAGCGCCAGGTGCGTCATTCCCCAGAAGTAGACGTTGTCGAATCCGAGGAAGTACACGAGGTCGATGCCGTGCTCGGACAGCCAGTGCTCGTCGAAGCGGTCGGTGTGCTCACCGAGCTGCTCGGCCGCGTACCAGGTGCAGTACATCGAGGCGGCCATGCCCTCGGCCCAGGCGTTGAGGACCTGGCCCGGGGTCTCGGTGAACGGCGCCGGGATGCCCCACGCGGTCGGATAGGTGATCGGGAAGTCCGGCAGCGGCCGGTCCAGCGCCTCACGGACCAGCTGCGCGGTGTGCGGCCGCAGCACGTCCCGGTGCCTGACGTAGTAGTCGGCGAGGCGGTCCCGGTACTCCTCCATCGGCAGGACGAGGATCTGCGCCTCGCGGTGCGTGACCACGGCGTCCGGGTCGACGGTGGAGCGGGGACGCAGCAGCTCGTCGAAGTTGTTGGGGTGTCCGCAGGACTCGCAGAGGCCGCCGCGGCTCTCCACCAGGCACACCGGGCAGTCGCCGGCGACCAGGCCCTCCATCAGGTACTCGCCGGTGGCCTCGACGTACGGCAGCAGCACCGTCTTCAGACGGAACGCGCCCTCGCTGTGGAGGTCGGTGACGAAGTCGATGACGGTCTGGCGGTAGCCCTTGTCGAAGGGGGCGAAGCCGTCGACGGATATGCCGGCCGCCTCCAGGGTGGCGCGGATCTGCGTCGCGGAGCGCAGGGCCAGCTCCTCCGGGGTCAGACCGGCGCGGGCGGCGCTGGCCACCACGTAGGTCTGGCTGTCGTCGGTACCGCTGGTGAAGATCACCGGCCGGTCCGAGGCCCGCAGGTAGCGTGCGTACACGTCGCCCGCCAGGTACGGGCCCGCCAGGTGCCCGGTGTGCAGGTCCCCGTTCGGGGTCGGCGGCGGCGCGATGATGACCGTACGGCGTGTCATGCCTGGGCTCCTTCGTGGCGAGCTGCGAACCGCTGTGTCATGTCGAGGTCCCACCAGACGCTGTACATCTCGAAGTCCGCGTCGGACTCGTTGATCACCCGGTGCTCGGAGCCCGGGGTGAAGTGGACGATGTCCCCGGTCACGAAGGGCTTGCGGACGCCCTCCGACTCCAGGACGGCGGAGCCGGCGACGGCGATGAAGATCTCGTACTCGTGGTGGGCGTGGGCCGTCGAGGCGGTGCCGGGGCGGATCACGCACCAGGACCCCTCGAAGGGGGCGTTGAGCTCGGGCCAGGGCAGCAGCCGCTGGGCGTCCAGGCCGTTCTCGTGCGTCAGTCCGGCGCGGTCGAGTTGCTTGGTGAGCATGGGGGTGGGTCTCTCCTCGTCGGGCGGGTACGGCTCGTGGGGGTGCGCGGTCCTCAGACCGCGCCGGCGAAGGCGAGTTCGCGCGGGGCCGGGACCTCCGCGGACCGGGTCCGGCGGTGCGCGAGGATGTCCTGGGTGATCTCGGCGGAGCGGCCCGCGAGCACGCTGAGGAGCGAGTCGGCGATGCCGTGGGTGGCCTCGTTGACGCCCTGCAGGTAGCAGGCGCCGGTCGCGGGGCGGCCCAGGTCGAGCCGGTAGCGCCGGCTCACGTTGATCTCCTCCAGGCCGATCGACTGCGCGAGGGCCTTGACCGCCCACGGCATCTCTCGGACGAAGCCGGTGCCCAGCAGCACCAGGTCCGTACGCATCTCCCGCTCGGCTCCGGACTTGCGGTCGACGAGGGTGAGGACCACCTCGTCGCCGTCCATGCGGGCGCCGGTCACGTCCGTCATGGGGTGGATCGCCAGGCGCTCCTGGCCGGAGCGGCGGTCCTGGTAGAACTGCCGGTACAGGCCGTCGAGGGTGGCGGGGGAGAGGCCGCCGTAGTTGGAGCGGTACATCTCTCCGAGCAGCTGCTGGCGGGCCTCGGGCGAGGATCCGTAGAACTCGTCGATGAAGGACGTGTAGTAGAGCTCGTTGGTGAACTTGCTGCTCTCGTAGCCGTTCAGGCCGATGGAGCGCATGATCATCGTCGGCTTGCACTCCGGCAGGTCCCGCAGCGCGGCGCCGAACAGCTCGGCCGCGCTCTGCGCCCCGCCGATCACCGCGACGCGGTGCGGCAGGTCGGCCCGCACGTCGGCGATGCGCTGCGTGTACTGGGTGCTGTGGATGACGCGTTCGGCCGGCAGACCGTCGAACACGGCGGGGACGTGGGCGTCACGGCCCGCGCCGATCACGAGGTAGCGGCAGCCGATGGTGTCGCCGTCGGCAAGGGTGACCAGCCAGCCGGAGAGCTCGCCGTCGTCGCCCGTCACGGCCTCGACGCCGGCGCATTCGCGGCCGTATTCGACCTGCACCGTCTCCAGTTCATTGGCGACCCATTGCAGGTACTCGGATATCTCGCTGCGGTAGGGAACAAAACTCGCCAGATTGACGAAGGCGTCGAGCCTCTCCTGGGAGTGCAGGAAATTGACGAAGGAGAATCGGCTGGTCGGATTGCGCATGGTGACCAGGTCCTTGAGGAAGGAGACCTGGCTGAGCGCGTCGGGCAGCAGCATTCCCCGCTGCCACACGATGTCCTGCTCGCGCTCTATCAGCAGGGTGTCACCGGCCAGCTCGGGTGCGAGCTCCTCGACGGCGACCGCCAGCGCCAGGTTCGCCGGGCCTGCACCGACTGCGAGCAGTTCGACATTGCGATGCGCCATGGAAGTACCTCCAGATGGAACAGGTGGACAGGTTCGTACGGTCAGGCAGGACGGTTCTCGTCCTTGCGTTGCCTCCCGGGTGATGTCCACATTCCACGGCAGCGTCCGATTGCCCGGAAGGCGCCCGCGGCACGGACAATCAACTCGGACGAGGGCCTGGCGGGCGCTTTGATTGGCCGGTGTTCTCCCCTGCTTCCGGTCAATGCCGGACGCCATTTCCATGGGCCCGACGTAATCAGCTGCGTCACACACATCCGGCCGGCCCGGCCATCCCTCGGGCAGCCGGGCTTCCATCGCCACCCCATGAGAAGGAGCCCTCGTGCCGCTCACCGACTCCATCACCCCCGCCGGCGCCCTCTATCGCTCCGAGAGCCCCACGCGGGTGGCCACGCGCCGCCGTCTGCTGATGTGCCGGCCCCGGCACTACGACGTCACGTACTCGATCAACCCGTGGATGAACCCGCAGCACGCCACGGACAACGCGCTCGCCGTCAGCCAGTGGGAGGGCCTGCGCGACCTGTACCTCGAACTCGGCCACGTGGTCGAGGAGATAGATCCGATCGAGGGCCTGCCCGACATGGTGTTCGCGGCCAACGGCGCCACCGTCGTCGACGGCAAGGTCTTCGGGGCCAGATTCCGTCACGCGGAGCGCACCGCCGAGGGTCCCGCGTACCTGAAGTGGCTGGAGGGCCGCGGCTACACGGACACGCTGTGGCCCGAGTTCGTCAACGAGGGCGAGGGTGACATCCTCACCGTCGGCCGCCGCCTGCTGGCCGGTACCGGCTTCCGTACGGACCCGCGTTCGCACGCGGAGGCGCAGGAGTTCTTCGGCCTCCCGGTCACCTCGCTGACGCTGGTGAACCCGGAGTACTACCACTTGGACACCGCGCTGTCCGTGCTGTCGGACGACGAGGTCATGTACTACCCGGCCGCCTTCTCCCAGGGCAGCCAGGCCGTCCTGCGCGCGATGTTCCCCACGGCGATCCTGGCCACCGCCGAGGACGCGGCCGTCTTCGGTCTCAACGCCTTCTCCGACGGCCGCCACGTGCTCCTGCCCGCCGCTGCCACCGGCCTCCACGCCAAGCTGCGGGCGCGCGGCTTCGAGCCGATCGGGGTCGAGCTCTCCGAGCTGCTCAAGGCCGGCGGCAGCGTGAAGTGCTGCACGCTGGAGCTGCGCGACCGCTGAGCACCCGAGAAACCCTCCTGACCTGCGCGAGCGCGGTCAGGAGGGTTTTTTCGTGTCCGGTCCCGGCCCGGGCCGGGCTCGGCCTCTTCCTCGGGCTCTTCCTCCGCCTCGGCCTCGGCCTCGACGTCGATCAGAGATCGGCGGCGATCAGGTTCAGCAGGCCCGGGAAGCGCGCGTCCAGGTCCGCGCGGCGCAGGGTCGCCGCCCGGCTGTTGCCCCGGTCCACCTGCCGCACCAGACCCGCCTCGCGCAGGATCCGGAAGTGGTGGGTGGTCGTCGACTTCGAGACCGGCAGGTTGAAGGAAGCGCAGGTGCGCGCCGTGCCCTCCGGTTCC
Organism: Streptomyces sp. NBC_01232; assembly: GCF_035989885.1. Classification (GTDB taxonomy): domain Bacteria; phylum Actinomycetota; class Actinomycetes; order Streptomycetales; family Streptomycetaceae; genus Streptomyces. Next base: position 4,261,739 of record NZ_CP108518.1, on the reverse strand, counting down.
CTCAGCAGGGCGCCCACGACGCCGTAGCGCAGGGGGTCGGACAGCGCGTTCAGCACGGCCGCAAGGCTCATCTCCTCGCGGGAGGGGTGACCGTCCTCGTCGGGCATGGCGGCCCTCCTTCCTGAGGTACGGCTTGCATCATACCTCTCGCATGTGCCAGCTTAAGGTTCGATCAAAACCGAACCTGGTCGCCCGTCGGCCGGGCCGAACCCGGAACGGTGCCCCCATGCGTACGCAGACCACCCCGCCCGCCGCGCCACCCGTGCGGGCAACAGGACGGCCGGGCCGCGCCCTGCCCCTGGCCGCCGTACTCCTCGCGGTGTTCGTCGTCCCGATGTCGATCTCCGGCACTGCCGTCGCGCTCCCCGGCATCGGGGCCGACACCCAGGCAGGCCTCGCCCCCCTCCAGTGGGTGGTGAACGCCTTCAACGTCGCCTTCGCCTGCTTCACCCTCGTCTGGGGATCCGTCGCCGACATCGTCGGCCGGGTCAGGGCCTTCGCCGCCGGCGCCGCCGTCTACGCCGTGGCCTCGGCGGCCAGCGCCCTCGCCACCGACGTGCTGTGGCTGGACGGCGCCCGCGCGCTCGCCGGGATCGGCGGCGCGGCGATCTTCTCCTGCGGCGCGGCGATCATCGCGACCGCGTTCGACGGTCCTGCGCGCGCCAGGGCCTTCGCCCTGTTCGGCACCGTCGCGGGCGTCGGCGTGGCGCTCGGACCCTCGCTGGCCGGCTTACTCGTCCAGGGCCTCGGCTGGCGCTGGGTGTTCGCGGTCCACGCGGCCGCCCTGCTCCTCGTCCTGCTCGCGGTGCCCGCCGTTGCCGGGGCCGTGCCGGCGGACGGCGGCAGCGGTGCGCGCCTCGACCTGCCGGGCAGCGCACTGTTCGTCGCCGCCATGGTGCTGCTGACCACCGCCATCGTGCAGGGCTCGCAGTGGGGCTGGGTCAGCCCGGGCGTGCTGGGGCTGTTCGCGGCCGCGCTCGCGGTCCTCGCGGTCTTCGCCGTGGTCGAGGACCGCCGGGAACACCCCATGCTGGACCTGAGCGTGCTGCGCGACCGGCGCTTCGTCGGCCTGTGCCTGGTCCCGGTCGCCGCGTCCTTCGGCTTCGTCACCCTGCTCAGCCACCTGCCGAGCTACCTGACCGCCGCCGCCGGCCGCGACACCGCCGCCGCCGGCCTGATCATGCTGCTGCTCACCGCGCCCGTGCTGATCTGCCCGATGCTGGCCGCGAAGCTGGTCACCCGCGGGATCCCCGCGCTCACCCTGATCCACGTGAGCCTCGGCTGCCTGGTCGTCGGCGACCTGGCGCTCACGCTGTTCTCCCCCGACGTGAAGATCCTCGCCGTCGCCCTGCCGATGCTCGTCACCGGCGCCGGCATGGGCCTGTCGGCCGGCCTCGTCGACGGTCAGGCACTGGAGCTGATCGACCCGGCCAAGGCCGGCATGGCGGCGGGCTTCCTCAACACCCTGCGCCTGGGCAGCGAGGCCATCGCCGTGGCGGTGTACGGCTCGGCCCTCGCCACGGCGCTCGGCACCCGCGTCGACAACGGCATCGGCGACCACGCCGGCGCCTCGCACGCGGACCTGGTCGCCGCCCGGGCCGCGGGCGGCGACCTCGCCCGGGCCGCCGAACTGTCCGGGGCGGTGGACACCGAGGGCTTCGTCCGCTTCCTCGCCCGGTCCTACGACAGCGCCTTCCACACCGTCCTGTGGGGCCTCGCCGCGGTCTGCGCCGTGCTGTGCGCCGTGATCGCCGTCCTGCTGCGCGGCGGATCCGGCCGCAACAGCCGCCCTGCCCCCGCGGGAAACTCACCCGGGGACCGCGGCGTCTGACAGGTTGTCCGGCGCCCGGCCGAGGCCCGGCAACCCGGCGACCCGCCCCTTCCCGAGGACATGAAAAATGCCCTCCGACACTGCGTTTTCGCAGGTCGGAGGGCATTTACATGTGGAGCCTAGGAGATTCGAACTCCTGACATCTGCCTTGCAAAGGCAGCGCTCTACCAACTGAGCTAAGGCCCCGTGGAAGTGGACGCACCTCTCCCGCGTGGGAGGTGTGGTCGTTCCGCAGAACAGAGTACCGGGTGTACCCCCTCATCTCGCAAAATGATAGGGACTCCCGCCGTGCGACCACTCTCCGTAAGATGCTCGCGAGGTTCGCACCAGCGAAGGGGAGTAGTAAGAGTGGACGCAGTACAACAAGAGGCCACGGCCAGAGCCAGAGAGCTTCAGCGCAGTTGGTACGGGGAGCCCCTGGGAGCGCTCTTCCGCCGGCTCATAGATGACCTCGGCTTGAACCAGGCCCGCCTCGCTGCCGTCCTCGGACTGTCGGCGCCCATGCTGTCCCAGCTGATGAGCGGCCAGCGCGCCAAGATCGGGAACCCGGCCGTGGTCCAGCGCGTCCAGGCCCTCCAGGATCTCGCCGGCCAGGTCGCCGACGGGAGCGTCAGCGCGGGAGAGGCCACCGACCGGATGGACGAGATCAAGAAGACCCAGGGAGGATCCGTCCTCAGCAACAGCGGCCAGACCACCACCGGCTCCGGCGCGCCCACGGTCAAGCGGGTCGTCCGCGAGATCCAGTCGCTGCTGCGCTCGGTCTCCGCGGCCGGCGACATCATCGACGCGGCGAACACCCTCGCCCCCAGCCACCCGGAACTGGCAGAGTTCCTCCGGGTGTACGGCGCGGGCCGCACCGCCGACGCGGTCGCCCACTACGAGGCCCACCAGAACTGACACGCACGAGGGCGGACAACGGGTGACGGGGGACGGGCACAGCGATGGGTGAGGTCTTCGCCGGTCGGTACGAGCTGATCGATCCGATCGGACGCGGTGGCGCAGGTGCCGTATGGCGGGCCTGGGACCACCGCCGTCGACGCTACGTGGCGGCGAAGGTCCTCCTGCAGAGCGACGCCCACACGCTCCTGCGGTTCGTACGGGAGCAGGCACTGCGGATCGACCATCCGCACGTACTGGCTCCCGCCAGCTGGGCGGCCGACGACGACAAGGTCCTCTTCACCATGGATCTGGTCGGCGGCGGCTCGCTCGGCCATGTCATCGGGGACTACGGTCCCCTGCCTCCCCGCTTCGTGTGCACCCTGCTCGACCAGCTCCTGTCGGGGCTCGCCGCGGTGCACGCGGAGGGCGTGGTGCACCGCGACATCAAACCGGCCAACATCCTGATGGAGGCCACCGGAACCGGGCGGCCGCACCTGCGGCTGTCCGACTTCGGCATCTCCATGCGCAAGGGGGAGCCCCGGCTGACCGAGACCGACTACGTGGTCGGGACGCCGGGCTATTTCGCCCCCGAACAACTGCTGGGCGCCGAGCCCGACTTCCCCGCCGACCTCTTCGCCGCCGGGCTGGTCGCCCTGTACCTCCTCCAGGGCCGCAAGCCCGATTCCCGGGCCCTGGTGGAACACTTCGTCGCGCACGGCACCCCGGGTGCCCCCGAAGGGGTTCCCGCGCCGCTGTGGGACGTCCTCGCGGGTCTCCTGCAGCCGGATCCCGAGCGCCGCTTCCGGACGGCCACAGGGGCGCGCAAGGCCCTTGCCGAGGCCGTGGAGCTGCTGCCGCCGCCCGCCCCGGACGCGGATGCGGTCGAGGTGTTCGACCAACTCGGCCCGCTGCCCGCAGGCTTCGGCCCCGAGGGCCCGCTGAGCCCGACCGGCACACAGGGCACGCCGGTCGCCGCCCCGGTGCCCGCGCAGACGCCCGCCTCCGTGACGGTGCCCGCAGGGCCCGCCGGTACCGACCCGCGAGGTACGGCGCAGACCGCGCCCCAGGCTCCGGCCGCCGCCACGGTCCCGTATCCGGCCGGACCGGCGCAGGTGCCCTCGTACGGGCCCTCGGAGACGGGCAGCTTCCACCTGCCGCCGCCGTCCGTGCCGACCGCACCGCTGTCCCCGGCCCCGGACCCCGCGGCGCCGCCGGTCCGCACGGGCGGCGGGATCGCCCCGCCCCCGGCGAAGGCGGTGGCCTCGCTCCTCGCCGCGGCGCTGCTCTGCTTCGCGGTGGGCGTCTGGGCCCTCACGCAGCTGTAGCGCCGCGCCGCCGCCGCCCGAGCAGCATCCAGCCGCCCAGGACGAGCAGCAGGGCCGTCCCGGTGCCGAAGCCGGCGCCCGCCACGACCCGCATGGTCGAGTGCCGCTCGGCGGCCTCGGCCGCCTCGGGGGCGGTCAGCCCCTCCTTCGCGGCGGCCCGGTCCGCCTCGCCCACCCCGAAGCCGTCCGCGGCCGGACTGCCCTTGTACGCGGGCGCCTTGGCCGGCGTACCGGTGACGGTCAGGCGCAGCGTCAGCGGCACCGGCGCCGCGTCCTCGGTGAAGTCGGCGACCTTGGCGCCCATGGTGACCACGACGTAGTACCAGCCCGCGAGGGACACGGGCTGCACGCTCCGGTCACTGGCGAAGCGGTTCTCGTAGGCCACGGGAGGCGTCTTCCCCAGGGTGACCGCGGCCTGCTTGCCGTCGTACGAGATGTCCTTGTCGGAGATCGGGCCGCGGTACGGGCTGTAGAGCGAGACGGTGAGCCCGCCCGAGGCGGAGCCGTAGGTCCTGGTCATCTTCGCGGCGGACAGTTCGGCGCTCAGCCCCAGCTGCTGCCCCCAGTCCAGCGGGACCCGGTAGAAGCGGGTCTGGCCGGGCCGCATCTCGTCGCGCCACACGCCGGCGTCCAGGGCGCGGGCGTCGTTGAAGCCGGTGCCGCCGGTGCGGGCCACCGCCTCGGTCCCCGGCAGGACGGGCGGTCCCGAGGGCCAGGTGCTGGGGGCGGTGGTGGGGACGCCGGCTCCGCGGCCGGGTTCCCGCTGGACCTTGATCTCCAGCGGCCACGGGCTCTGGTCGTAGTCCTTGGCCGACGTACGCGTCACCTTGGCGTAGTACACGCCCGCGGGCGCGCACTCCCCGTCCTCCTTGCCCCACCGGACGCCGGCGGCGCTGATCGGGTAGGCGTCGTAGCCGAAGTTGGCCCGTCCCGCGCTGTCCTCGCAGGAGGACCCGGCGGTGGTCATGATCTCGACCTCGATGCCGTCGCCGCCGGAGACCTTCGCGCCCGCCGGGGGACGGACCACGGCGGAGACGTAGACGTTGGACTCGTCCTTGTCGAGGACGAGCCGGTACACGCGCTCCCCCGGGCCCATCCTGTCCCGGTAGACGCTCCCGGCCTCGATCTCCGGTGCGTCCGCCGTGGAGAGCGTGCCCTCGATCGCCTTGGCGCCGTCCGCGGCCCGGTACGTCGGGAGGGGCGCGGGCGCGGCCCCCTCCGCGTACGCGGCGGACCCGGACAGGCCCACCACCACCAGCCCCAGGGCCGCCGCCCACACCGTCGTCCGTACCCGAACCATCACGCCCACCCCGAGTTTGCTAGCGCAAGCCAAATCTTTTCATAACGGAATTTTTCGTCACAGAACAGCACAAAGCCCCGGCCGCAGCGGCAGCCGGGGCTTCATGGGATCAGCCTTGGGTCTCACACACCGGAACCAGAGGGCACGGAGTCAGTTGCCTCCGTCCACAGGTCCTGCTCGGCGCGGTCCGCCTGGATCTGGCGGTACACGAGGAGCCCGCCGATGGCGGCCAGTGCGACCAGGAGCAGCTTCTTCACCGCGCGACCTCGTCTTTCGTTGACGTAGGGGACTTCTGGCGCCCAACAATACACACCGACCGATACCGATCGGTGACCTGGCGGTGCGCCAACTGGCCCAACGAAGAAGACCCCCAAGCCTTGGCCTGGGGGTCTTCGACACTGTGGGGCTAACAGGATTTGAACCTGTGGCCTCATCCTTATCAGGGATGCGCTCTAACCAACTGAGCTATAGCCCCATCCGCGCTGCGCGCTGACTCCTGAAGATTAGCGCACAGACCCGGTCAGGCCAAAATCCGTTGCCGGGAGGCGTCTGCGCAGGTCATCCGACCCGTCACGGGCGCTTCGCCGCAGGACCTACTCGTCCTCGGCGAGGGTGAGCTCCACACCGCCGACGAAGCCCGCCGACAGGTTGTAGATGAACGCGCCCAGCGTCGCCAGTGCTGTCGCCAGCACCACGTCGATCACCGCGATGACCGATGTGAAGATCAGAACGCGCGGCAGCGACATGAACGCCTGCAGGTCGAAGCCGTTGCCCTCGTTGGACCCGGTCGCCTCGCTGATGGTGCCGCCGACGGTCGAGAAGACGCCCATGGCGTCCATGACCATCCACAGCACCGCCGCCGCCACGATGGTGCAGATGCCCAGCGCGATCGACAGCAGGAAGCTGACCTTCATCACCGACCACGGGTCGGCCTTGGCCACCCGCAGCCGGGCCTTGCGCGTACGGGGAGCCGTACGGACCCCCGTACGCGGCTTGCGCTGTGCGCCCGCCCCCGTACCGCCCCGCGGCGTCCCCGGGCCCGAGGGCGCCGCGTAGGCCTGCGGCGGGTGGTACGGCTGTGCGGGCTTGTCCTGGCCGGCGTCGGCGTCGACCGCCGGCTGCGGTCCTCGGGTGTCCGTCACGGTTCCCCCCTGGGAGTCCGCGGCGGGGCCACGGGCACCGTTCGCTCCAGTCTTGGCCGGTCCGGCGCCCGTGGCTCCACTCACGACTTACTCCTCGTGCTCCCCGGCCGAAGGCTGCGTGCCCTCGGCTCCCTCGATGGCCTGTACGTCGGCCACCTCGGTCTCGTTCTCGTCGGCCTCGACCTCGTCAGCTTCCTGACCGGCCTCGGCGTTGCGGGCGATGCCGACCACGGCATCACGCTTGCCCAGGTTGATCAGCTGGACGCCCATGGTGTCACGGCCGGTCTCCCTGACTTCGTTGACGCGCGTACGAATCACACCACCGCCGAGCGTGATGGCGAGAATCTCGTCGCTCTCGTCGACCACGAGCGCCCCCACGAGCGACCCGCGGTCCTCCACGATCTTGGCGGCCTTGATGCCCAGACCGCCACGGCCCTGGACGCGGTACTCGTCCACCGGCGTCCGCTTGGCGTAGCCGCCGTCGGTCGCGGTGAAGACGAACGTACCCGGCCTCACCACGCTCATGGAGAGCAGTTCGTCACCTTCACGGAAACTCATGCCCTTCACGCCCGAGGTGGCGCGGCCCATCGGACGCAGCGCGTCGTCGGTCGCCGTGAAGCGGATCGACTGCGCCTTCTTGCTGATCAGCAGCAGGTCGTCCTCGGCGGACACCAGCTCCGCTCCGATCAGCTCGTCGTCGCCGCCATCCTCGGTCTCCCGGAGGTTGATCGCAATGACACCGCCGGAACGGGGCGAGTCGTAGTCCTTGAGCGCCGTCTTCTTCACCAGGCCGCCCTTGGTGGCCAGGATCAGGTACGGCGCCGCCTCGTAGTCGCGGATCGCGAGGATCTGGGCGATCTTCTCGTCCGGCTGGAAGGCCAGCAGGTTCGCCACGTGCTGCCCGCGGGCGTCGCGGCCGGCGTCCGGCAGCTCGTACGCCTTGGAGCGGTAGACCCGGCCCTTGTTCGTGAAGAACAGCAGCCAGTGGTGCGTGGTGGAGACGAAGAAGTGGTCGACCAGGTCGTCCTGCTTCAGCTTCGTGCCGCGCACGCCCTTGCCGCCGCGCTTCTGCGAGCGGTAGTCCTCGGTCTTGGTGCGCTTGACGTAGCCGCCGTGCGTGATCGTGACGACGATGTCCTCTTCGGCGATCAGGTCCTCGATGGACATGTCACCGTCGAAGGGCACCAGCTTCGAGCGCCGGTCGTCGCCGAACTTCTCGACGATCGCCGCCAGTTCCTCGCTGACGATGGAGCGCTGGCGCGACTCCGAGGCCAGGATGGCGTTGTACTCGTTGATCTTGGCCTGGAGCTCGTCGTGCTCGGCGACGATCTTCTGGCGCTCCAGGGCCGCGAGGCGGCGGAGCTGCATCTCCAGGATCGCGTTCGCCTGGATCTCGTCGATCTCCAGGAGGCCCATCAGGCCCTCGCGCGCGATCTCGACCGTGTTGCTGCGCCGGATCAGCGCGATGACCTCGTCGATCGCGTCCAGCGCCTTGAGCAGACCGCGCAGGATGTGGGCGCGCTCCTCCGCCTTGCGCAGGCGGAACTTCGTGCGCCGGACGATGACCTCGATCTGGTGCGTCACCCAGTGGCGGATGAAGGCGTCGATCGACAGCGTGCGCGGCACGCCGTCCACCAGCGCCAGCATGTTCGCACCGAAGTTCGTCTGCAGGTCGGTGTGCTTGTAGAGGTTGTTCAGCACGACCTTCGCGACGGCGTCCCGCTTCAGGACGATCACCAGGCGCTGGCCGGTCCGCGACGAGGTCTCGTCACGGACGTCGGCGATGCCGCCGACCTTGCCGTCCTTCACCAGGTCCGCGATCTTCTGCGCGAGGTTGTCGGGGTTGGTCTGGTACGGGAGCTCCGTGACCACCAGGCACTGGCGGTTCTGGATCTCCTCGACCTCCACCACCGCGCGCATCGTGATGGAGCCGCGACCGGTCCGGTACGCCTCCTCGATGCCCTTGCGGCCCACGACCAGGGCGCCGGAGGGGAAGTCCGGTCCCTTGATCCGCTCGATGAGCGCGTCCTGGAGCTCCTCGTGGGTGGCCTCCGGGTGCTCCAGCGCCCACTGCGCACCGGCCGCGACCTCGCGGAGGTTGTGCGGCGGGATGTTGGTCGCCATGCCGACCGCGATGCCGGCGCTGCCGTTGACCAGCAGGTTCGGGAAGCGCGCCGGGAGCACGGTGGGCTCCTGGTTGCGGCCGTCGTAGTTGTCCTGGAAGTCGACGGTCTCCTCGTCGATGTCCCGGAGCATCTCCATGGCCTGCGGCATGAGCTTGCACTCGGTGTAGCGCATCGCGGCCGCCGGGTCGTTGCCCGGGGAGCCGAAGTTGCCGTTGCTGTCGACCAGCGGCATGCGCATCGACCACGGCTGGGCCAGGCGGACCAGGGCGTCGTAGATCGAGCTGTCACCGTGCGGGTGGTAGGTACCCATGACGTCGCCGACGACGCGGGCGCACTTGTAGAAGCCCTTCTCGGGCCGGTAGCCGCCGTCGTACATCGCGTACAGCACGCGGCGGTGCACCGGCTTGAGGCCGTCGCGCACGTCCGGCAGGGCGCGCGAGACGATGACGGACATCGCGTAGTCGAGGTAGGAGCGCTGCATCTCCGTCTCGAGCCCGACGGGCTCGATGCGCATCACGGGCTGCTCCTCCGCAGCGTTCTCGGCGTTCTCTGCGGTGGGGGTGGTTTCGTCGGCCATTGCTGGTCAGAAGTCCTTTCAGGCGGCGGTCAGCGGAGCCGACTCAGATGTCGAGGAAGCGGACGTCCTTGGCGTTGCGCTGGATGAAGGAGCGCCGCGCCTCGACGTCCTCACCCATCAGCACCGAGAACAGGTCGTCGGCCTGCGCCGCGTCGTCCAGCGTGACCTGGCCGAGGACCCGGTGGTCCACGTCCATGGTGGTGACGCGCAGTTCCTCGGCGTTCATCTCGCCCAGACCCTTGAAGCGCTGGATCGAGTCTTCCTTGATGCGCTTGCCGTTCTGCTTGCCGAGCTCCACCAGCGCGTCGCGCTCGCGGTCCGAGTACGCGTACTCGAAGTCGTCCCGGCCCCACTTGATCTTGTAGAGCGGCGGGCGCGACAGGTACACGTGACCGGCCTCGACCAGCGGGCGCATGAAGCGGAAGAGGAAGGTCAGCAGCAGGGTGTTGATGTGCTGGCCGTCGACGTCGGCGTCCGCCATCAGGATGATCTTGTGATAGCGGAGCTTCTCGATGTCGAAGTCCTCGTGCACACCGGTACCGAAGGCACTGATCAGCGCCTGGACCTCGGTGTTCTGGAGGATCTTGTCGATACGGGCCTTCTCGACGTTCAGGATCTTGCCGCGGATCGGCAGGATGGCCTGGTACATCGGGTTGCGGCCGGACTTCGCGGAGCCACCGGCCGAGTCACCCTCGACGATGAAGATCTCGCACTTGGTCGGGTCGTTCGACTGGCAGTCGGACAGCTTGCCCGGCAGCGAGGCGCTCTCCAGCAGACCCTTGCGACGGGTGAGGTCACGGGCCTTGCGGGCCGCGACGCGCGCCGTGGCCGCCTGGATCGACTTGCGGATGATGTCCGCGGCCTCGACCGGGTTGCGGTCGAACCAGTCGTTGAGGTGCTCGTGGACGACCTTCTGCACGAAGGTCTTGGCCTCCGTGTTGCCCAGCTTGGTCTTCGTCTGGCCCTCGAACTGGGGCTCGCCCAGCTTGACCGAGATGATCGCGGTCAGACCCTCGCGGATGTCCTCGCCGGCGAGGTTGTCGTCCTTCTCGCGCAGCAGCTTCTTGTCGCGCGCGTAACGGTTCACCAGACCCGTCAGGGCCGCACGGAAGCCCTCCTCGTGCGTACCGCCCTCGTGCGTGTGGATCGTGTTCGCGAAGGAGTAGACACCCTCCGTGTACTGCGAGTTCCACTGCATCGCGATCTCGACCGAGAGCATGCGCTCGTTGTCCTCGGCCTCGACGTCGATGACGGTCGGGTGGATGAGCTCACCCTTGCGCGAGTTGAGGTACTTCACGAAGTCGACGATGCCGCCCTCGTAGTAGTACTTCACCGTGCGCGCCGTGGGCTCCGCCGTGTCCGCGTCCGGGTCGTCCGCGCCGACGGTCGCCTTCGCCGACTCGCGCTCGTCGGTCAGCGTCAGGGTGAGGCCCTTGTTGAGGAAGGCCATCTCCTGAAAGCGCCGCGACAGCGTCTCGAAGGAGTACTCGGTCGTCTCGAAGATGTCGCCGTCGGCCCAGAAGGTGACCGAGGTGCCGGTCTCGGCGGTCTCCTCGTTCTTGGCCAGCGGGGCCGTCGGGACGCCCAGCTTGTAGTCCTGGGTCCAGCGGTGGCCGTCCGTCCTGACCTCGACCGCGACCCTCGTCGACAGGGCGTTCACGACGGACACGCCGACACCGTGCAGACCGCCGGAGACGGCGTAGCCGCCACCGCCGAACTTGCCGCCCGCGTGCAGGACCGTGAGGACGACCTCGAGGGCGGGCTTGCCCTCGGACGGCACGATGCCGACCGGGATACCGCGGCCGTTGTCCACCACGCGCACCCCGCCGTCGGCGAGGATCGTCACGTCGATGGTGTCCGCGTGCCCTGCCAGCGCCTCGTCGACCGAGTTGTCGACGACCTCGTAGACGAGGTGGTGCAGACCACGCTCACCCGTCGAGCCGATGTACATTCCCGGCCGCTTGCGGACCGCGTCCAGGCCCTCGAGGACCTGGATCGCACTGGCGTCGTAATTCTTCTCGTTGGAGTCGCCGGAATCGGCCACGAAGCGCCCTCTCTGGCACAGCGCAGCCCGTACCCCGGACCAGCAATGCACCGGCGGGAGCGGCCGCGTCGATCTGCGTTGTCTGCGTGATCCCGCGAACGGGCGGGATTCTCGTTCAGTCTACCGGTACCACTGACATGAATGGGGGTTTGCCGGTACCTGAGTCCGCATGTGCCGCCCTGAACCTCCTCTCTCCGACTCCCCACATTCAGGAAGGGGCTCAAAGAGGCTCACGCGGGCATCCAGCCCCTCGGGCTGTCAACCTCCGACTACCGTGAGGGACACCACCACGAACCACCGCCCGAGGGCACCGCCGGCGGCATCGCTCCAGCCCCGCCGGCGGCGTTGCCCAGCCCCGCCGGCGTGTGAGCCGCGGGTCCGGGGCGGCGCCCCGGGATCCCGGCGCAGCCGGGCTCCGGCCCCGCAGGGCCGCGGTCTCAGCCGTAGGTGTCGCCCGGACCCTTGCTGCCCGGCGCCCGCCACGGCCCGTACCCCTTGGGCCGCCCGCCGGGCCCCTGCACCTTGATCATCCGGACCGTGCCCTGCCCCAGATCCGCGTTCAGCCGCGCGACCAGCTGCGGAGCCAGCAGCTTCAGCTGGGCCGCCCATGCCGAGGAATCGCACCGCACGACCAGTTCACGGTCCTCGTACCGCTCCGGTTCACAGTGGGCCGCGATCTCCGGGCCGACGATCTCCGGCCAGCGCTCCATCACGCCCGCCACCGCCATCGGCATCTCCCAGCCGCGTTCGGTGCGCAGCCGGTCCAGCGCCGCCATCAGCGGCATCGGGTCCCGGCCGTCCGCGCGGGCTCCCGAGCGCAGGCCCGGCTGCTGGCGCCGCTTCCCGCCGGCCGCGTTGCCCCGGGCCCGGGCCTGCTCGCGCGCGGCCGCGAGGGCCTGGCGCGCGAGGTCCACCCCGGAGGCCTCCGGGGTCCTGCGGCCCTCCTGCGGGTCCTTGCCGTTGTCGTTCACAGCCTGGTCACCTCACCGCCGGACACCCCGAACCGCGTACCCACCAGCACCCCCGGGACGTCGTCGTCCACCGCCGCCGTCACCAGCACCTGCTCGCCCGGCGCCACCAGCTCGGCCAGCCGCTCCCGGCGCCGGGTGTCCAGCTCCGCGAACACGTCGTCCAGGATCAGCACCGGCTCGCTGCCCTCCGAGCGCAGCAGCTCGTACGAGGCCAGCCGCAGGGCCAGCGCGTACGACCACGACTCGCCGTGGCTCGCGTACCCCTTCGCGGGCAGCTCCCCCAGCCGCAGCAGCACGTCGTCGCGGTGCGGGCCCACCAGGGTCACCCCGCGTTCGATCTCCTGCTTGCGCACCTCGGCCAGCGCGGACAGCAGGACCTCGTAGAGGTCCTCCCGGGTGCGCGCCGCGCCGCTGTCCACCGGCTCGCCTGCCGAGGACTTGTACGCCAGACCCAGCGGGCCGCCGCCGGGCGCGAGCTGCTCGTACGCCTTGTCCGCCAGCGGCAGCATCGTCGCGATCAGATCCAGCCGCTGTGCCAGCAGCTCCGCGCCCGCGCGGGCGAGGTGCTGGTCCCACACGTCGAGGGTGGACAGGTCCAGGGAGCGCCCGCCGTGCCGGCGGGCCATCGCCGCGGACTTCAGCAGGGTGTTGCGCTGCTTGAGCACCCGCTCGTAGTCGGAGCGGACGGCGGCCATCCGCGGGGAGCGCGCCGTGACCAGCTCGTCCAGGAACCGGCGCCGCTCGCCCGGGTCGCCCTTGACCAGGGCCAGGTCCTCCGGCGCGAACAGCACCGTCCGTATGATCCCCAGCACGTCCCGCGGCCTGACCTGCGAGGACCGGTTGATCCGGGCCCGGTTCGCCCGCCCGGGATTGAGCTCCAGCTCCACCAGCTGCTGGCGCTCGCCCTGGGTGACGGCCGCCCGGATGATCGCCCGGTCCGCGCCCATCCGCACCAGCGGGGCGTCCGAGGAGACCCGGTGACTGCCGAGGGTCGCGAGGTAGCCGATCGCCTCGACGAGGTTGGTCTTGCCCTGGCCGTTGGGGCCCACGAAAGCCGTGACGCCCGGGTCGAGGGGAACCTCGGCCCGGGCGTACGAGCGGAAGTCGGCCAATGAGAGATGCGAAACGTGCATACGGCGCCGACCTCCCCCGGCTTCCAACTGCTCGCTGTGGTGCTGTGCTGCTGCCTGCTCTGAGCCGCTAGGCCTTCTCGACCGCGTGGCCGCCGAACTGGTTCCGCAGGGCGGCGATCATCTTCATCTGCGGGGAGTCGTCCTGCCGCGAGGCGAAGCGCGCGAACAGCGACGCGGTGATCGCGGGCAGCGGTACGGCGTTGTCGATCGCCGCCTCCACCGTCCAGCGTCCCTCGCCGGAGTCCTGTGCGAAGCCGCGCAGCTGCTCCAGGTGCTCGTCCTGGTCGAGGGCGTTCACGGCCAGGTCCAGCAGCCAGGAGCGGATGACGGTGCCCTCCTGCCAGGAGCGGAAGACCTCGCGGACGTCGGTGACCGAGTCCACCTTCTCCAGGAGCTCCCAGCCCTCGGCGTAGGCCTGCATCATGGCGTACTCGATGCCGTTGTGGACCATCTTCGCGAAGTGGCCCGCGCCGACCTTGCCGGCGTGCACGGCGCCGAACTCGCCCTCGGGCTTGAGGGCGTCGAAGATCGGCTGGACCCGGGCGACGTGGTCCTTCTCGCCGCCGTACATCAGTGCGTAGCCGTTCTCCAGGCCCCACACGCCGCCGGAGACACCGCAGTCGACGAAGCCGATGCCCTTGGCCGCCAGCTCCTCGGCGTGCTTCTCGTCGTCGGTCCAGCGCGAGTTGCCGCCGTCGACGACGATGTCGCCGATCGAGAGCAGCTCGGCGAGCTCGTCGACGGTGGACTGCGTCGCGGCACCGGCCGGGACCATCACCCACACGACTCGGGGGGCCGGCAGGCTGTCCACAAGCTCCCGCAGGCTGTGGACATCCGCGAGGTCCGGGTTGCGGTCGTATCCGATGACGGTGTGGCCTGCGCGGCGGATGCGCTCGCGCATGTTGCCGCCCATCTTGCCGAGACCGACGAGACCAAGCTCCATCAGGTGGTTCCTTAAGCGTTGTGGCCGTCTTTGCCGGGGTGCCCGTGGATCCCGGGGACACCCCCGGGCCCCGAGCCTACGCCGGGGCGCGCCACCCGGCTTCATGGGGCGCGCGCGGCCGTTCAGGTGTTCCCGCAACGTGCTCAGGCCCGGCCTCGCTGACCGCGAAACCGGGCCTGACCTGGGAAGAATCAACCGGAGAGGCGCACCGGCATGATCAGGTACTTGTACGTCTCGTCGGCTTCCGCGTCGAGCGCCGGACGGCCGCTGAGCAGCGCGGGCTTGGTGGACGTGGTGAAGCTGAGCTGGGCCACCGGGGAGGCGATCGCGCTCAGGCCGTCCAGCAGGAAGGTCGGGTTGAAGGCGATCGAGATGTCGTCGCCGTCGAGCTGGGCGTCGACCCTTTCCACAGCCTGTGCGTCGTCGGAGGAGCCTGCCTCCAGGATCAGCACGCCCTGCTCGAAGCTGAGGCGGACCGGGGTGTTGCGCTCGGCCACCAGGGCCACGCGCTTGACGGCCTCGACGAAGGGCGCGGTCTCGATCACGGCGATCGAGTTGAACTCCGTCGGGAAGAGCGTCCGGTACTTGGGCAGGTCGCCCTCGAGCAGCCGGGTGGTGGTGCGGCGGCCGGCGCCCTCGAAACCGATCAGGCCCTCGCCCGCACCGGAGCCGGACAGCGCCAGGGTCACGGTGTCACCGCTGGTCAGCGAGTTGGCGATCTCCTGGAGCGTCTTGGCGGGCACCAGGGCCACGGCCGACGCGTCCGGGTTCTCCGGCTTCCACAGGAATTCGCGGACCGCGAAGCGGTAGCGGTCGGTGGAGGCCAGGGTGACGCGGTCGCCCTCGATCTCGATGCGGACACCGGTCAGCACGGGCAGCGTGTCGTCGCGGCCGGCGGCGGTCGCCACCTGCTTGGCGGCGGAGGCGAAGACCTCGCCGGCCACGGTGCCGGTGGCGGTCGGCATCTGCGGCAGTGCCGGGTACTCCTCCACAGGCAGGGTGTGGAGTGTGAATCGCGAGGAGCCGCAGACCACGGTCGCCCGTACACCGTCTGTGGAAATCTCCACCGGGCGGTTGGGGAGGGCGCGGCAGATGTCGGCGAGCAGCCGGCCGGAGACCAGGACGGTGCCGTCCTCCTCGACGTCCGCCTCGACGGAGACCCGGGCCGAGACCTCGTAGTCGAAGCCGGAGAGGCTCAGCGTGCCCTCCTCGGCCTTCAGCAGCAGTCCCGCGAGAACGGGCACCGGCGGCCGGGCCGGGAGGCTACGGGCGGCCCAAGCCACCGCCTCCGCCAGTACGTCGCGCTCCACCCGGATCTTCACCGGAACCGCCTCCTGCTGTTGCTCGCTCGTCTGCCGGCCTTCGTCGTCGGCTCGTCGATGCCTCGACCGATGCCGGGGACCAGTCTGACGTACGGCGCCGACACTCGGTGCGGCTGGCGGTCAAGTCGGGAGCGAGGCGTCGGGGCGGGCTCTCGACGAGTTGTGCACAGGACCCGCTTGAAAACCGAAACCGGCCTAACTCTCTATGGGGGTAGTAGTAGGGCCTGTGGAAACGGTGGATAAGCCCGTTCTCGCAGGTCAACCCCGGTTTTTTATCCACCGACCCTGTGGGTGACACCGGTGGACAACCCCGTGTCCCTGTGGAGAACAAAAAGTTCTGCACAGGCTGTCCCCAGGTGACCCCGATTAGTCCACAGGTGCGTCCCCAGCTTTCCCCCGGTACTCCACAACCCAAACGTCTACATCCGTGTGACCGCTTTCACTCCGGACGGTGAGAGGGGGTGGTGCGTTGCCGAACAGTGGACAAGGGTGTGGAGAACACAGCGGATCCTGTGCACAGGAGGTGGAAACCTGTGGGCCGACGGTGGACAACGCCGTGGACAGCGCTGTGGACGAAATAGTTGTCCACAGCCTGTGGATGACGTTTGTGCACAATTCCACAGGGTCCTGACCTGCCCTGATGGAGACTCACCCCGCATGCCTGTGGACAGATTGTGGGCGACGTGACCCGTCCCCAGGGTGTGGACGGAAGAAAGTCTCCCAATCTGTGGATGAGTTGCTCCACCGGGGGCGTATTCGAACAGGTCAGGGGCGCGCGAACGAAGAAGGGCGCCCCCGTTGTGGACCGGGAGCGCCCTCTGAAAGCGTTTGAAGGGGCCCTGAGGCGGCCCCGGACCGGGTGGTGGGGCGCCGCGCTCAGGCGTTCTTGATGCGGTTGGTGAGCTCGGTGACCTGGTTGTAGATGGAGCGGCGCTCGGCCATCAGAGCGCGGATCTTGCGGTCCGCGTGCATGACGGTCGTGTGGTCACGTCCGCCGAACTGCGCCCCGATCTTGGGCAGGGACAGGTCCGTGAGCTCCCGGCACAGATACATGGCGATCTGGCGGGCAGTGACCAGGACCCGGCTGCGCGAGGAGCCGCACAGGTCGTCCACGGTCAGCCCGAAGTAGTCGGCGGTGGCCGCCATGATGTCCGAGGCGGTGATCTCGGGCGCGCTGTCCTCGCCGCCCGGGATCAGGTTCTTCAGGACGTCCTCGGTCAGACCCAGGTCCACCGGCTGCCGGTTGAGGCTCGCGAAGGCCGTGACCCGGATCAGCGCCCCCTCCAGCTCGCGGATGTTGCGCGAGATGCGGGAGGCGATGAACTCCAGTACCTCCGGCGGGGCGTTGAGCTGCTCCTGGACCGCCTTCTTGCGAAGGATCGCGATGCGCGTCTCCAGCTCGGGCGGCTGGACGTCGGTGATCAGGCCCCACTCGAAGCGGTTGCGGAGCCGGTCCTCCAGGGTGACCAGCTGCTTGGGCGGCCGGTCGGAGGAGAGGACGATCTGCTTGTTCGCGTTGTGGAGCGTATTGAAGGTGTGGAAGAACTCCTCCTGCGTCGACTCCTTGCTCGCGAGGAACTGGATGTCGTCGACGAGCAGGATGTCCATCTCGCGGTAGCGCTTGCGGAACGCGTCGCCCTTGCCGTCGCGGATGGAGTTGATGAACTCGTTGGTGAACTCCTCGGAGCTCACATACCGCACCCGGGTGCCGGGGTAGAGGCTCCGCGCGTAGTGCCCGATGGCGTGCAGCAGGTGCGTCTTGCCCAGGCCCGACTCCCCGTAGACGAAGAGGGGGTTGTAGGCCTTCGCGGGCGCCTCGGCGACGGCCACCGCGGCGGCGTGCGCGAAGCGGTTGGAGGCGCCGATGACGAAGGTGTCGAAGAGGTACTTGGGGTTCAGCCGGGCGGTCGGCTCCAGCGGGCCCGACGTGGAGCCGCCGGAGGGGGACGGGGGCGCCGCGGGCCGGCCGGGCGCCTGGCGCGGCGCCGGCTGCTCGTACTGCTGGGGCTCGTACTTCTGTTGCTCGTACTGATGGCCCTGGTGCTGCCCCTGGTGCTGCTGCTGGGACTCGTACGGGGACTGCTCGTACTTCTGCTGCTCGTAGGAGCCCTGGTCGTAGCCGGAGGGCTCGGACTGCTGGAGGTAGCCCGGCTGCGGGGAGGCGTACGGGTCGCGCTCGGGGAAGCCGCCGAGGCGCGGCTGCTGCCAGCCGTAGTCGTCCTGCTGGCCGCCGCGGGGCCAGGCGCCGGGCTCGGGGCGCTGCTGCTGGTAGTCCGGGTAGGCAGGGCGGGCCGTGGGGAGCTGGTCGTCGCCGGGGCCGCCGCCGGAGCGCTGGCCGCCGTACGGCTCGTACCCGCCCTGCTGCTGCGCGGGGGCCGGGGGCGCGGGCTCGCCGGCGGAGTCGTCCACGGTGATGGCGATCCGGATGGGGCGGCCGCACTCACGGCTCAGCGCGTCGCTGATCAGTGGGGCGAGCCGGCCCTCGAGGACGCGCTTGCCCCATTCATTGGGGACGGCGAGCAGTGCGGTGTCGGCGACGAGTGCCAGGGGCTGACACCGCTCGACCCACTGCTTGTCCTTGGGTTCGATCCCCGGCTGTCCCTCCCCGAGGAGCTTCTCGAGCACCCTTGGCCACACTGCGGCAAGATCGGCAGGTACGTCAGCCACAGAGCACGCTCTCTCACAGGGGTCCCACGAATGTGTGGTTCTTTGGGACGGTCGGGACAAAAAATCAGGGGTCGGACAACGGTAGTCAGGCCAGCGGGTACGGTTCAAGTCGTTGTCCACAGCCTGTGCACAGTGTGGGGCCACGTCGGCTCGGTTTGACCGGATGGCGTAGCCGCGCGTACCGTAACGAGGTCGAGTTGTCGATGGCTGCTGCCGCCTGCCTACCGATGGGCGAAGGTCACTGTTAGTGATCATTTAGCGGTGCCACTCGGGCGAACACGCGAGTTTCCTCGTGGGCGCACGGTGACAGCCAGGCGATGTCCCGCCACAACGATTCATTCTCTGGAGCCCCCGAGTGAGCAAGCGCACCTTCCAGCCGAACAACCGCCGTCGTGCCAAGACCCACGGCTTCCGCCTGCGGATGCGTACCCGTGCCGGTCGCGCGATCCTCGCGAACCGTCGTGGCAAGGGCCGCGCCGCCCTTTCCGCGTAACCCACGCAGGTCGTGACGTCGTGCTGTCTCCCGAGAATCGGCTGAGGCGGCGCGAGGACTTCGCGAGCGCGGTACGCCGAGGTCGTCGGGCTGGTCGCCCGCTCCTCGTCGTCCATCTACGTACAAGCGGTGCAACGGACCCGCACGAGTCGGGGGAGATCGATCCCTCGTCGCGTGCGGGTTTCGTCGTCAGCAAGGCTGTCGGCAATGCCGTCATACGTAACCGGGTGAAGCGCCGTCTGCGCCATCTGGTCCGCGAGCGGCTGTCTCAGCTGCCCGCCGGTAGCCTGGTGGTGGTACGAGCGTTGCCCGGAGCGGGCGATGCCGGCCCCGACGAGCTGGCCCGGGACCTGGATGCCGCTCTGGTGCGGCTCCTTGGAGGCGTGGCTCGATGAAGTACCCGCTGCTCGCTTTGATCAAGCTGTACCAGTGGACGATCAGTCCGCTGCTCGGGCCGGTGTGCCGCTACTACCCGTCGTGTTCGCACTACGGGTACACGGCCATCGACCGGCATGGTGCGGTGAAGGGGACGGTCCTGACCGCCTGGCGGATCCTGCGGTGCAATCCGTGGTCCCCGGGTGGCGTGGACCACGTCCCACCCCGTAAACGCCCGCGTTGGCACGAGCAGCTGCGCAGTGCGTTGCGTAGATCTCGCAATGCTCAAGGAGCCTGATTAGTGGACACGATTGCCAGTCTGTTCAGCTTTATCACTTACCCCGTCTCGTGGATCATCGTCCAGTTCCACTCGATGTACGGGGCGATCTTCGGTGAGTCGAGTGGGTGGGCCTGGGGCCTGTCCATCGTGTCCCTAGTGATCTTGATCCGTATCTGTCTGATCCCGCTCTTCGTGAAGCAGATCAAGGCGACGCGGGGTATGCAGGCGCTCCAGCCGAAGATGAAGGCGATCCAGGAGCGCTACAAGAACGACAAGCAGCGTCAGTCCGAAGAGATGATGAAGCTGTACAAGGAGACGGGTACCAACCCGCTCTCCTCGTGCCTGCCCATCCTGGCGCAGTCCCCGTTCTTCTTCGCGCTCTACCACGTGCTGTCGAACATCGCCGATGGCAAGGCCGTCGGCGCGATGGACCAGCAGCTGGTCGACAGCGCCCGAGCGGCCAAGATCTTCGGTGCGCCGATCGCCGCGAAGTTCATGGACAGCCCGGAGAAGGTCGCCGCCCTGGGCGCGACCCTGACGGACGTCCGGATCGTCACCGCGGTCATGATCATCATGATGTCGCTGTCGCAGTTCTACACCCAGCGTCAGCTGATGCAGAAGAACGTGGACCTCTCGGTCAAGACCCCGTTCATGCAGCAGCAGAAGATGCTGATGTACATCTTCCCGGTGATCTTCGCGGTCATGGGCATCAACTTCCCCGTCGGTGTTCTCGTCTACTGGCTGACCACGAACGTGTGGACCATGGGTCAGCAGATGTACGTGATCAACCAGAACCCGACGCCGGGCAGCAAGGCGCAGGACCAGTACCTGGGCCGTCTGCTGAAGCAGGTCACCTCGCACGGCGAGCTCAAGGGCCGGGGCAGGAAGAGGGTCGTCGCGGCGATCGTCGCCAAGGGCCCGGACCGCAACGACAACGAGCGCAAGTTCATCGCGGCCCTCACCAAGCAGGGCATGGCCGCCCAGCCCGACGGCTCCGTCATCAAGAGCGTCGAGGCGACGGCAGACTCGGACGCGGCGAGCGGCGGTGCCGCGAAGCGGCAGCAGCCGAAGCGCCAGTCGAAGTCGCAGCGTCAGACCCCCAGCAAGCCCTCTCCCAAGAAGTAAGAAGGAGTCCCTCCCGTGACGGAAGGCACCACCACCGCCGCCGCTGAGAGTGGCGACACCCTGACCCGCCTCGAGCAGGAGGGTGAGATCGCGGCCGACTACCTCGAGGGTCTGCTGGACATCGCCGACCTGGACGGCGACATCGACATGGACGTCGAGGCCGACCGGGCCGCGGTGTCGATCGTCAGTGACTCCGCCAGCCGCGACCTGCAGAAGCTCGTGGGCCGCGACGGCGAGGTCCTGGAGGCTCTGCAGGAGCTGACCCGCCTCGCCGTGCACCGGGAGACCGGGGACCGCAGCCGGCTGATGCTGGACATCGCCGGGTTCCGCGCGAAGAAGCGCGAGGAGCTGGCGGCGCTGGGCGCCCAGGCGGCGGCGGACGTGAAGGCGTCCGGCGAGCCGATGAAGCTGGCCCCGATGACCCCGTTCGAGCGGAAGGTCGTCCACGACGCCGTGGCGGCCGCCGGCCTGAAGAGCGAGTCCGAGGGCGAGGAGCCGCAGCGCTTCGTCGTTGTGCTCCCGGCCTGATCGCCAGAGCGAGTGTTCGGCCCCGTCTGTGTCGCAGGCGGGGCCGAAGTTTGTCAGCCTGGCATGGCAAGTGAATGACGCTTCACCTTGAAGACGTGGTTTTTCAGAACCATGCGGTACGGAAGGACGGTCCCCGTGACGGAGGCAGCTGAGCTTCCCCCGGCGCCTGAAGAGGCGCGCGCGGTGTTCGGTGAGTTTTTCCCGGAAGCTGTGCGGTACGCGGAGCTGCTGGCCGACGCGGGAGTCAAGCGCGGCCTGATCGGGCCGCGTGAGGTGCCGCGCCTGTGGGAGCGGCACCTGCTGAACTGCGCTGTGCTGTCGGAGGTGGTGCCCAAGGGCGTCACCGTGTGCGACGTGGGCTCGGGCGCGGGTCTGCCCGGTATCCCGCTCGCTCTGGTGCGACGCGATCTCAAGATCACGCTGCTCGAGCCCCTGCTGCGGCGGACGACCTTCCTCCAGGAGGCCGTGGAGCTGCTGGGCCTGGACCACGTCACGGTAATGCGCGGGCGGGCCGAGGAGGTCCTGGGCAAGCTCCAGCCGGTGCACGTGGTGACGGCGCGGGCGGTGGCTCCCCTGGACCGGCTGGCCGGCTGGGGCGTGCCCCTGCTGCGTCCGTACGGCGAGATGCTGGCGCTGAAGGGCGACACCGCGGACGAGGAACTGGTGTCTGCGAAGACGGCGCTGGCGAAGCTGGGTGTGGTGAAGACCTCGGTGCTGCACGTGGGCGAGGGTCTGGTGGATCCGCTGTCGACGGTGGTGCGGGTCGAGGTCGGAGAGAGCCCCGGTGGGGTGAGGTTCGCGGCCAAGCGGGCTAAGGCGGCCCGGGTGGGACGCACCCGTCGGCGTCGGTGACGCTCAGCTGATTTCGCTGATGCCCAGGGCCCACGCGGAGATTTCATCCGTGTTGGTCCCTATAGGTATGGATTTCGGAGTGTCGTAGAGGCCTGGAGACTCCGTCCGGGCATCGTGTTTCACGTGAAACGTCGCTCTCTGCTGCACGGAATCATCAGCCGCGGCCGTGCGGCCGCGTCCCCCCTCCACCGCAAGGACGCAAGGGGGACGGAGTTGTCCACATCGGTGGATTCATCCACAGGAGTACAGGCCCCGCTGGTTCGCGACCCGGGTGACATGGCAGGCTCTGTGCATCGCGAGCCTGATGTCGAGGAGAGTGACACCGTGCGGTCCGACGCCAACCTCGCGGGGCCGATGGCCGATCCGGTCCCCGGTCCCCGCTGTGAATCGGGGGGAGACGATGTTTCACGTGAAACATCGCCTCCGCCTCTTGTAGACAACGACACCCCCATCGGCCGAGCCGCCCAGCAGGCGGTCGACGCACTGGGGCGTACCGGAGAGCGGCTGCCCAGGCCGAATCAGACCCGGATCATCGTGGTTGCCAACCAGAAGGGCGGCGTGGGCAAGACCACGACGACCGTGAACCTGGCGGCCTCGCTGGCTCTCCACGGTGCACGGGTCCTGGTGGTCGACCTCGACCCGCAGGGCAATGCGTCCACGGCGCTGGGTATCGACCACCATGCCGACGTGCCGTCCATCTACGACGTGCTCGTGGACAGCCGGCCCCTGCTGGAGGTCGTCCAGCCGGTGGTGGACGTGGAGGGGCTCTTCTGTGCTCCGGCCACGATCGACCTGGCGGGTGCGGAGATCGAGCTGGTGTCGCTCGTGGCGCGGGAGAGCCGCCTCCAGCGGGCGATCCAGGCCTACGACCAGCCTCTCGATTACATCCTGATCGACTGCCCGCCCTCGCTCGGGCTGCTGACGGTGAACGCGCTGGTGGCCGGCGCGGAGGTGCTGATCCCGATCCAGTGCGAGTACTACGCACTGGAGGGTCTGGGCCAGCTGCTCCGCAATGTCGATCTGGTGCGGGCCCACCTCAACCCGACGCTGCATGTGTCGACCATCCTGCTGACGATGTACGACGGCAGGACCAGGCTGGCCTCGCAGGTGGCGGAGGAGGTGCGCAGCCACTTCGGCAAGGAGGTGCTGCGGACGAGCATCCCCCGATCGGTGCGCATTTCCGAGGCACCGAGCTACGGGCAGACGGTGCTCACGTACGACCCGGGTTCCAGCGGTTCCCTCTCCTACCTGGAGGCGGCGCGAGAGATCGCGTATCGGGGGGTCGGAATGCAGTACGAAGCTCGGCACGCCCATCTGGGCCCGGGTATGAACAGCACGCAGAGTGTGGCGGAGGGGATCCAGTGAGTGAGCGACGTAGGGGTCTTGGGCGGGGGCTCGGTGCGCTGATCCCCGCGGCTCCACAGGAGAAGACGCCCCCGGTGATCAGTGCCGGTTCGACGTCTCCGTCGGCGGTGCCGACGCTGGCTTCGGAGCGGGGTGTTGCGGCGGCGAAGCTCGCTGCGCTCGTACAAGCCGATGTTTCACGTGAAACATCGCTCGCAGTCGTACCGGTGGCCGAGCCGGAGCCCGAGGCCGAGGCCAATGGGGTGGCGGGAGCGACGTTCGCGGAGCTCCCGATGGACGCGATCACGCCGAACCCGCGCCAGCCGCGCGATGTGTTCGACGAGGACGCGCTCGCCGAGCTGGTGACCTCCATCCAGGAGGTGGGTCTGCTCCAGCCGGTGGTGGTGCGCCAGTCGGCCCCCGGTCGCTATGAGCTGATCATGGGTGAGCGGCGCTGGCGTGCCTGCCGGGAGGCCGGGCTGGAGGCCATTCCGGCGATCATCCGGGCGACGGACGACGAGAAGCTGCTGCTGGACGCGCTCCTGGAGAACCTGCACCGGGCCCAGCTGAACCCGCTGGAAGAGGCCGCGGCCTACGACCAGCTGCTCAAGGACTTCAACTGCACCCACGATCAGCTGGCCGACCGGATCGGGCGTTCGCGGCCTCAGGTGTCGAACACGCTGCGGCTGCTGAAGCTGTCCCCGTCGGTGCAGCGCCGGGTCGCCGCGGGTGTGCTGTCGGCCGGCCATGCGCGGGCCCTGCTCTCGGTGGAGGACTCCGAGGAGCAGGACCGGCTGGCCCACCGGATCGTGGCCGAGGGTCTGTCGGTGCGGGCGGTCGAGGAGATCGTCACGCTGATGGCCTCGGAGCCTTCGAGTGCGGTGAAGCCGAAGGGTCCGCGTGCGGGTGCGCGGGTGGCTCCGGCGCTCAGTGAGCTGGCGACGCGGCTGTCGGACCGGTTCGAGACGCGGGTGAAGGTGGATCTGGGCCAGAAGAAGGGCAAGATCACCGTTGAGTTCGCCTCGATGGAGGATCTGGAGCGGATTCTGGGGACGCTGGCACCGGGCGAGGGCCGGGTGCTGGAGCAGGGTCTCCCCGGGGAGTGATTCCTGGGCCGCCGAGGGGCGGATCGCGCGGGTGTGAACCGGCGCGGTCCGCCCCTTCGCTTTGCTGTCGAAGAACGATGGACCAGTGGATACGATGCGTTCATGGGTCGTCGGCTGGTACCGCTCACGCTGGACAACCTCCAGGACCTGCCACGTCGTTGCCGGTCCTGTGTGTTCTGGGAGCTGGATCCGGTCAGCGGTGAGGCCGCGGTGAAGGCCGGTAATCCCGCGCAGGAGAAGGAGGCGTGGATCTCCGCCGTCCTGCTGGAGTGGGGATCCTGCGGCCGAGTGGTCTATGTGGACGACGTTCCGGTGGGCTTCGTCCTGTACGCGCCGGCCGCCTACGTACCGCGGGCCACCGCCTTCCCGACCAGCCCGGTCTCGCCCGATGCCGTCCAGCTGATCACCGCGTGGATCATGCCGGGGTATCAGGGGCAGGGGCTGGGGCGGGTCATGGTCCAGACGGTCGCGAAAGACCTGCTGCGACGGGGGTTCCGGGCGATCGAGGCCTTCGGGGATGCGCACTGGGAGGGCCCGGCGTGTCTGCTGCCCGCGGACCATCTCCTGGCGGTGGGCTTCAAGACCGTACGGCCGCATCCGGTGCATCCGCGGTTGCGCCTGGAGCTGAGGTCGACACTGTCCTGGAAGGAAGACGTGGAGCTGGCGCTGGACCGGCTGCTCGGCGCGGCACGCAAGGAGCCGGCGCTGCGGCCGCTGTGAGCACGAAACGCGGAACGGGGCCGCCCCCCATGCAGGGGGCGGCCCCGTTTCACGTGAAACATCGATCGGGTCAGGCGGTCTTGACCTCAACGAAGTCCGCGAGGTCGCGCAGGATGGCGGCCTTCGGCTTCGCGCCGACGATGGTCTTGGCGACCTCGCCGCCCTGGTAGACGTTCAGCGTCGGGATGGACATGACGCCGTACTTGGCAGCCGTGGCCGGGTTCTCGTCGATGTTGAGCTTGACGATCTCGATCTGGTCGCCGTACTCGGCGGCGATGGCCTCGAGGGACGGCGCGATCTGGCGGCACGGTCCGCACCAGGCGGCCCAGAAGTCCACCAGTACGGGCTTGTCGCTCTTGAGGACCTCGGCATCGAAGTCAGCGTCGGTCACATTCTTGAGGGTGCCGGCCACAGCGGCCTCCTTCTTCTTTCCTGCGGGGTGTGGGGTGGGGCGGTTGGTGGGTCAGACCGGTCAGACCGCGGCGTGGGCCTTCTCGGCGTCCGCGAGCGCGGCGAGGAAGCGCTCGGCGTCGAGGGCGGCGGAGCAGCCGGTGCCCGCAGCGGTGATGGCCTGACGGTACGTGTGGTCCACGACGTCGCCGGCGCCGAACACGCCGGTGGCGCTGGTCCGGGTGGAGGGGGCTTCGACCTTGAGGTAGCCCTCGTCGTCGAGGTCGAGCTGGTCCTTGAACAGTTCGGTGCGGGGGTCGTGGCCGACGGCGATGAACAGGCCGGTCACGGGGAGCTCCGAGGTCTCGCCGGTCTTGGTGTTGCGCAGGGTGAGGCCGGAGAGCTTCTGCTCGCCGTGGATCTCGGCGACCTCGCTGTCCCAGGCGAACTTGATCTTCGGGTCGGCGAAGGCGCGGTCCTGCATGGCCTTCGAGGCACGCAGGCTGTCACGGCGGTGGACGATCGTGACGGACTTGGCGAACCGGGAGAGGAAGGTGGCTTCCTCGATCGCGGTGTCGCCGCCGCCGACGACGGCGATGTCGTGCTCCTTGAAGAAGAACCCGTCGCAGGTGGCGCACCAGGAGACACCGCGGCCGGAGAGGGCGTCCTCGTTGGGCAGGCCGAGCTTGCGGTGCTGGGAACCGGTGGTGACGATGACGGCCTTGGCGCGGTGCACGGTGCCGGCGGTGTCGGTGACGGTCTTGATCTCACCGCTGAGGTCCACGGACACGACATCGTCCGGGACCAGCTCGGCGCCGAAGCGCTCGGCCTGGCCACGCATGTTGTCCATGAGGTCCGGGCCCATGATGCCGTCCTGGAAGCCCGGGAAGTTCTCCACCTCGGTGGTGTTCATCAGGGCGCCACCCGCGGTGACGGCACCTTCGAAGACCAGCGGCTTGAGCGAAGCGCGTGCGGTGTACAGGGCGGCGGTGTAACCGGCCGGCCCGGAGCCGATGATGATCACGTTTCGGACGTCGCTCACGGGTTTCTTCCTCGTTTCTGCGGACTGCGTACTGCCTACCGGGGGCCGGTGCGGACTCTCACCCCACCCAACGGATCCTACGGCGCATGCATTCCCCACCCGCCCCACTACGGCCCTGAACGCCCCGTCTATCGGGGATAGGTGCGCGTCAGGAGGACCTTTCCGGGGGCTTCCGGTGCGGTCTGCTCGCACGAGGAGTCGACGAGGTAGGCGTCCACGCGTGCGGAGTCGCCCGGGTGCGGCAGGACGAGGAGGAAGACGGCGCTGCCCTCGTAGGTGCCGCGTTCGGTGGCGAGCGGGTTGTCGGGGCGGTCGGTCGCGTCCTGCACGCAGGCGGGGACGGACCGCGTCGCCTGCTTGTCGCCCGGTGGGACCTCGGAGGCGGGGCTGTTGTTCTCCAGTCCGAGGGTCTTGTTCTGCTCCCCGGGAACGGTTGCGGCGCCCCGGCCGGATGCGACGAGCTGCTGGACGCTCTCCTGGAGGCCCTGCGCGGTGTAGGCGCCGCCGGAGGCGACGGACGGCCGCTGGGCCGAGCTCGATGCCTCGCCGCTGGTGGCGGCGTCAGGGCTGGGCGTACCGGCGAAGTCGCCGAACAGGAAGATGCCGAGGGCACAGGCGGCGGCTGTGGTCAGACCCGCGAGGACGGCGACCCGGCGGCGGGCGCGTCGCCGCCCGGGGCCGGTTGGGCCGGTCGGGTGACCGCCGGGCGATGTTTCACGTGAAACATCGCGGCTCGGTGTGCGGGGCCGGTCGCCCGGGACGGCCTGGACCTTGGGCTGTGTGGCGTCGAGGAGGGCCTCGGCGGCGAGGGCCGCGTCGATGCGCCCGGCGATGTCTGAGGGCATCCGGGCCGGACCGGGGAGGGTGCCCAGGAGGGAGCGGATCTCCTCCAAGGAGGCGCGGACGTCGGCGCACAGGGCGCAGCCGTCGAGGTGGCGGCGGATCTCGGCGGTACGGGACGGGGAGAGCAGACCTTCGGTGAGGTCGGAGATCTCCGCGACGTCCGGGTGCCGGATCGCGCCGGTCGTGCCAGTCGTGCCGGTTGTGGGGCTCACGGTCGTCCACCTCCGCCCTTCACAGCGTCTGGGTCTGGATGCCTGGGTTCTGCCGCTGGTGGGACGGGTGGGCCCGGCGTCCGGTTCCTTCCCCGCTCGGCGGCGGTGTTATCCCCGGCATTCGTGCGCAGATGAGTGAGGAGCGGGACGAGTTTCGCGCGGCCGCGCGCGCACCGGCTCTTCACGGTGCCGGTGGGGACGTCGA
This sequence comes from Streptomyces sp. NBC_01232, assembly GCF_035989885.1. Taxonomy (GTDB): domain Bacteria; phylum Actinomycetota; class Actinomycetes; order Streptomycetales; family Streptomycetaceae; genus Streptomyces. The sequence goes on along the minus strand of NZ_CP108518.1, from coordinate 4,233,964 downwards.
GGAGCCGGGCGGCCTCGGCGACGGGGTATCCCTGCATGTCGACGAGGACCAGCGCGGCACGCTGATCGGCCGGGAGGGTGCTCAGAGCGGCCAGGAGCTGACGATGGAGGTCCTGGCGCTCCGCGGGTGCCTCGGCGGACTCGTGGGGCTCCAGAAGGCGCTCCAGGCGGTCCGTGTCGTCGAGGGGCGCGGTCCTGCGGGAAGCCGCCTTGCGGGCGCGGTCCAGGCAGGCATTGACGGTGATGCGGTGCAGCCAGGTGGTGACGGCGGAATCCCCGCGGAAGGTGTGGGCGGCCCGGTAGGCGGATACCAGGGCGTCCTGCACGGCGTCCGCGGCCTCCTCCCGGTCGCCGAGGGTCCGTAGCGCCACGGCCCACAGCCGGTCGCGGTGCCGCCGCACGATCTCGCCGAAGGCATCGGGATCACCGGCGACGTGAAGCGCCAGGAGCTCCTGATCGCTGCGGCCTTCCGTGGTTCCTTCTTGCATCACACCCTGCTTCCTCCCCGGACGGAGACTAGGGGCGTCGGCCGGGCACGTAAAGAATCACGCGGCCCGCCCGGTGGCCGGGCCGCGTGATCGAGGCTGCTGCGCTCAGGACGACGGGCCGAGCACCTTGATCTCGCTGATGCCGCCCCGGTAGCCGCCTTCCCCGTCGGCGGGCAGTTCGGCGATGCGGACCAGCACGTAGCGGGTCTGGACCGGCTCCTTGAGCGTGACGTGGAGCTTCTTGTCGGTGCGTTCCAGCTTGCTGATCGACTGGTTGAAGTCGGCCAGCGAACCGGGGTGGCCGGCCGACGGCTGCGCGGCGCGGACTTCGACCTGCTGGCCGGCCACGTACAGGTCGATGTCGAGTTCGGACACGTTCTGGACCTTGCCGAGGTCGACGACGATGCCGCTGCCGTCCTTGCGTTCGTCCAGGTTGCCGAAATTGGCATAGCCCTTGTACTGGAGCGTGACCCAGGCGGTTCCCGGATTGCCGTCGGCGGCCTTGCCGGCGTCCTTCGGCTTGGTCGCGTCCGCGTTCGGCGAGAACTCGGACGCCTCCGTGATCTGCAGCGGCGTACCGGGTGCGGGATCCTTCGGGTTGTCGTCGGTGCCCGGGTTGGGGTTGTTGTTGGTGGTGCCGCTGTTGCCCGTCTGGTTTCCGCGGCCCAGGAGGCGGTCGGCCAGTTGCCAGCTGCCCAGGCCGAGGGCGGCGATGAGCAGGGCGGCCACGCCCCACTTGAGGGCCCGGCCGGTGCGGCTCTGCAGCGGGGGCGGCGGGGGCGCGACCGGGCGGCTCTGGACCGTGTTCACGCCGGGCGGCGTGGGACGGCCGTAGTTGCCCTGCTGGTAGGTGGTGTGCTGGTACTCGGGCGGGGCGGTGAAGGCGGGCTCCGGCGGCCGGATGCGGGGCATCGCGGCCACGGCCTTGGCCAGTTCGTCCGGGGTGGTGCAGGCGGGCTCCTGCCGGGAGGCGGTGGCTCCGTCGTTGGCGAGCGCGCGCATGGCGAGTTCGCCCAGGCCCCGGTGGACACCGGCGCGTACCTGGTCGGGGGCGATCAGACCCACGCCCTTGGGCAGGCCGGTGAGGCCGTACGCGTCGTTCTCGTAAGGCCAGCGCTGGGTGAGGGCGGCGTACAGGAGTGCGCCGATGGCTTCGGTGTCGGCGCGCTGCGGGGTCTCGCTGGTGATGCCGCGCAGGGCGGCGTTCACGGCGAGGCCGCGGATGCGGTACTGGCCCGTGGAGGTGCGCAGTATCGCGCTGGGCGTCAGCCGCAGGTGGGCGAGACCTTCACGGTGGGCGGCGGCCATCGCCTGGGAGACCTGGCTCACGAGCTGGTAGGCGTCGTGGGCCTCCAGCGGGCCCGCGGCGAGGATCGCGGTGAGTTCGGTGGCGTCGGGCAGCCATTCGTGGACGACGTAGACGACGTCGTTCTCTTCCACGGCATCGAGGACCTGGACGAACCGTGGGTCACCGAGCAGGGCGGAGGACCGGGCGGCGGCCAGGACGGAGCGTGCCCGCGCGTGGTCTGCGGGCATCAGGTGCACACCCACGGCCCGGCGCAGTTTCTCGTCCATCGCGCGCCAACTGCTGAATCCGTCCACACGGGTGACGCACTCTTCCAGCCGGTAGCGTCTGGCGAGTTTGTGCCCGCTGTGGAGTTCGGGTGCGGCCGCAGGGGCCGGGTTGGTGCGTTCGCCGTCCTTGTCGGGCATGGGTCCGTCCGCGGCTCGTCCGTTCTGGGTGTCCACCCCGTCGGACGTGGCCTGTGCCGCCTGAGCGGTCAGCGGCTCATTGCCGCTGTTGTCGGCCACGTCGACGGCAGCCGTGCTACGTTCCGCCACCGTCGTTCCTGCCTCCCCATCCGTTGCGCGCTGTAGGTCAGTCTGCGAAGCCAAGCCAATTGTGCCCACAGTCCGACGCTAAGCACGACACACGAAAGGGGGCGACGGTTGTGCGCATCAGCGCCCCAAACGTCCGCGGACCATTCCGACCATCGCGTTGAGCTCTTCGATCCGCATGCGCTTGGCGGCGATGAGGAACACCGCGGCCAGTGCGATCCCGCCGACGAGGAGGGCGGCGGCGGAGCCGGTCACTCCGCTGCCCAGCCACTGGGTGACCCCGTACGCGGCCGCGCCGGCCACGGCGGCGGCCGGGACGCAGGCGCCGGTGAGGCGGGTGTAGGTGCGCATCACGTGCGCGCCGTCGAGGTCGCCGCCGAGGCGGGTGCGCAGCCGGCGCCAGGCGACGCCCACGCCGACGGCGTAGCCGAGGCCGTAGGCGGCGGCCATGCCGACGACCGCCCACCGGGCGGGGAGCACGAAGAAGGAGAGCGCGGAGACAGCCGCGTTGACGGCGGCGACGATGACGGTGTTGTAGAAGGGCGTGCGGGTGTCCTCGTAGGCGTAGAAGCCGCGCAGGACGACGTACTGGATGGAGTACGGGATCAGCCCGAGCCCGAAAGCCATCAGGATGTAGCCGATGTTCTGGGCGCCCGAACCCGAGCCTGCGTAGAGCAGGGTGGCCATCGGGACACCGAGGGCGAGGAACGCGAAGGCGCAGGGCACGATCGCGACGGCCGAGGTGCGCAGCCCGTAGGAGATGTCGTCGCGGACGGCGGCGGCGTCCCCGTCGTGGGCGGAGCGGGAGATGCGGGGCAGGACGGCCGTCATGACGGAGACGGTGATGATCGCCTGCGGCATCTGCCAGAGCAGCAGCGCGTAGTTGTAGGCGGTGATGCCGGTGCCGGGGTGGCCCTGCTTCTCGGCGACGGATCCGGCCCAGGTGGCGAGCTGGGTGACGACGACGAGGCCGACCTGGTTGGCGAGGACGAAGAAGAACGTCCACTTGGCCAGGCGGGCGGCCTTGCCGAGGCCGTGGCCCCGCCAGTCGAAGCGCAGGCGCGGCTTGAAGCCCGCGTCGCGCAGGTAGGGAAGCATGGCGAGGGCCTGGACGGTGAGGCCGAGCAGGGTGCCCAGACCCAGCAGGCGCACGCCTTCGGCGGTGACGGTGGTGGCGTTGACGCCGGAGGTGGTGAAGCCCCCGAAGGCCCAGATGAAGGCACCGAAGGTGGCGATGACCACGATGTTGTTGAGGACCGGGGTCCACATCATCGCGCCGAAGCGGCCGCGGGCGTTGAGGATCTGACCCAGGACCACGTGGACGCCCATGAAGAACATCGTGGGCAGGCAGTAGCGGGCGAAGGCGACCGCGACGTCCATCTGCTGGGGGTCCGAGGCGATCTTCGGCGACATCATCGTGATGAACACCGGTGCGGCCAGGACGCAGATGGTGGTGATGCCGGCCAACAGCACCACGACGAGGGTCAGCAGCCGGTTGGCGTACGCCTGCCCCCCGTCGCTGTCGTTCTTCATGGCCCGGACCAGCTGCGGGATGAAGACGGCGTTCAGGGCGCCACCGCCGACCAGCACGTAGATCATCGTGGGCAGCGTGTTGGCGATCTGGTACGTGTCGTTGAAGGTGCCGACGCCGATGGCACCTGCGATGACCAGGGTCCGCAGGAAGCCGGTGATGCGGGAGACGATCGTGCCCGCGGCCATCAGGGCGCTGGACTTCAGCAGGCTGGAGGCGCGTCCGGCCGGCTTGCTCGGTGCCGGCGCGGCCACGGGAGCGTCCTCGGCGGGGGTACGGGGTGCCGCCTCCTGGTCCCGGTACAGGTGCGCGAAGGCGTCGGGCTCCGGCTGCTCCTCCGATGCGCTGGTGACGAGGGAGTCCACCCCGACGAACTGCGTCGTGGTCGCGTGGTCGCCGTACGGCAGGTGGCGCGAGGGGCCGTCCGGCTCGGGCGCCGGGGTCTGGGCCCACACGTGCGGGTCGGGAGCGTACGAGGGCGCGGCCGGAGCCGCGTAGAGCGGCCCGGGCTCCTGGTAGGTACCCGGGGGCGGCGGAGGGTGCGAGGCCCGGTCGTAGAGCACCTCGGCGACGGGGTCCTGGGCCGACAGGTCCTGGGACCGGTACGGGTCGTGGTCGTAGGCGTCCTGGACATACGGGTCACGGTCCGGCGCGGGCGCAGGCACGGGAACCTGCCCGGGCACCGGGGTGCCCGGGGCAGTGCCCTGGGCGGGCGCGGGCCCACCAGTGCCCTGCGCGCGGTCACCGTCGTACGGCGCGTTCATCGAAACCCCACCTCATCGTCCCCAGGCCGACCGGCCACGGCGTCAATCAACGGTCCACTGTCTCACTCGTGCCGGACCCGTCGGTGCTTTGCGCTCCGGTGTCCGGGGACTCGTCACTCGGCTGCGTGCTCTCCTCGGCGGCCGCGCGTGCCGCGACGCGCTTGCGGCTGGCGTACATCTTGATGCCTGCCAGGACCAGGAGGAGCACACCGCCGGCGATCACGAGCATGACGGTGGGGGTGATCTCGGTGGCTTCGACGGTGAACGTGCGTGCCTTGCCGTAGGGGATGCCGTCCTTGGTGAACAGCTGGGCCGTGACCTCAACGGGTCCGCTCGCCGTGGCGTTGGCGGTGAACTTGACCGTCTGGGTGTGGTCGCCCTGGACGGTGACCGGCTGCTCGCTGTCGCTGAACATCAGGCGGGTCGGGTTGGCGGACTTCACCCGCAGCACGAGGCCGTGGACATCCTGGACCAGGCTGTTCTGCACGCTGACCGGGATGGTGGCGCTGTGTCCGGACAGGGTGGCGTCGGACTTGGGGACGACCTTGACCTTCTCGGTGAGACCGATCAGGTAGTCCTGCACCTGGTCCCGGTAGAGGCGGGCCTCGTCGGGCCGTCCGCGCCAGGAGGTGGACATCTCCCGGTTGGTGGTGTTGCCGAAGGGGATCTCCACGCGGTCCGGCGCGGCGAGGATCACCTTGAAGCGATCGAGGGTGTTCTGCGTGGCGCGGATCTTCTCGAAGGCCGAAACCGGGAGCTCCTGCTTGCGCAGGTCCTCGGGGTACTGGCCGGCGCCGGGCACCTGGGTGGTGGCGCCGGGATCGGGCTTGGCGGCGGCCGCGGCCTCGAGGTCCCCGGGCTGGGTCCAGCGGCCTGCCTGGAGGCCGCGCAGGGCGGCCGCCATCGTCTGCACCTGGCTGACGCCGGGCATCCGCTGCGGGGCGACGACGAAGCTGCGCTGCTCCTCGGTCTTCTGCAGGTTCAGGGCGAGGCTGTGGGCGAGGAACCGCTGCACGGCGAGCGTGGAGGCCCCGGCGTTCAGCATGTCGCCCTCGAAGGCGGTGGACAGATCGGCGTCGGCCACCACGGCGGTCGTGCCGGCGCCGATGGGGCGGGCGGCCGAGGGCGTGTAGCCGAGGGCTCCGCTCTCCACGAGGCTGTCGCTGCGGGTGAGGACGTTGTGGGCGCCTGCCGAGGTGGCGACATTCACGATCGAGGGGTCGATGGCGCCGTTCACGGGCCAGGAGAAGTCGGTGGACGCGGGGACGTGCAGGACCGTCTCGACGGCCTGCTTCGCCTTGTCGGTGGCGGGGCGCAGCTGGCCCAGGGTGCCCGAGACGTCCTTGCCGCGGTGGGCGAGGGAGGCGAGGTCGGGGTCGGCGAACGGCAGGGCGACGACCTTCTTGCCCTGGACGGCGGCCTCGAGTGAGCTGAGCCACTGCTCGGCGACGGCCCGGTTCTTGCCCTGGACGGGCTTGCCGCCGCCGGGGCCGCGGACCCGGTAGCCCTTGGTCATCGCGTCGACCGTGTAGAGCAGGTCGGGGTCGATGACCCAGGTGATCGGCAGGTCCTTGCCGAGGGTGACCATCTGCTCCAGGCGGCCGCCCGGCTTGAGCTCCTCGACGAGGGAGTCGTCGAGGAAGACGGGGGTCTGGAGCTCGTCGGAGCCGGTCTCCGCCGTCACGCGGGTGGTGGAGATCAGCGGCCAGGCGTAGGTCAGCTGGGAACGCTTCGCGGCGGCTTCCGGCTGCCAGGGGAGGAAGGTCCGCTTGATGCCCAGCACCTGCTCGGAAGGCCGGCTGTCGGTCACTCCGGACAGGGAGACACCGAGCGGATAGACGCCGTCCTTGTCGAGCTCGAGCTTGTTCACCGGGATGGTGAGCGTGAAGGACTGGCTGACCTTCGACGGCAGCGAGGCGATCTTCACCGCGTGGGCCGGGTCGATCTCGCCCGGGTCGGCGCCGGCCCGGAAGCCGGTGCGCTCCGCCGCCTCGTCGATGGACGAGCGGTCCGTGAGCGCGGACCCGACGCGCAGCCCGACGTGTGCGTCGGTGATCGTCTCGGAGCCGGTGTTCAGGACGGTCCCCTCGATGGTCAAGGTGTCGCCCTTGACCGGCGCCGCGGGGGCCATGGAGACCAGCTGGACGTCCACGGACGAGGCCTGAGCCGCCTCGGCCCGGGGCGCGGGAGAGTAGATCAGCGCGGCCAGCACGGGCGTCCCGGCGAGCAGAACGATCGCGCGCCGCAGCCACCGGCGCCGGGCAGGAGCGGGGGACGCCCCCTGGATGTCTGCCGCCTCGGCCACGCGCTAGCCCGTCCCTCGAAGTGTCAGTGGTCGTCTTTTCTGCGTCCACGCATGGTAACGAGGCCCGCTGTGTGCGAGTGCCGCGCCTTGCTCCACATGATCGGCTCAGGGCCGGGTCGGGAGCGTACCGGGGTGGCCACAAAACGGGGCGGCCCCCGGTGGGCCGGGCACGTACCCTTTTCAGTTGTGCCGAACGCCAACGAAGACAACCCCAGTGCCCTGAGTCAGGTGCAGCTCCGCGCGGTCAGTGAACTGCTGCGGGTCGCCCCTGTCGCCGACGAGCTCGGCCGCCGATTCCAGGAGGCGGGCTTCCGCCTCGCCCTGGTCGGTGGGTCCGTCCGCGACGCGCTGCTGGGGCGTCTCGGCAACGATCTCGACTTCACCACCGATGCCCGCCCCGAGGACGTTCTGAAGATCGTCCGGCCGTGGGCGGACTCGGTGTGGGACGTCGGCATCGCCTTCGGCACCGTCGGGGCGCAGAAGAACGCGCTCGTCGGGGACGTCGTACGGAATTTCCAGATCGAGGTCACGACGTACCGCTCGGAGGCCTACGACCGTACGTCGCGCAAGCCCGAGGTCTCCTACGGCGACTCGATCGACGAGGACCTGGTCCGGCGTGACTTCACGGTCAACGCGATGGCCCTGGCCCTGCCCGAGCAGGAGTTCATCGACCCGCACGGTGGCCTGGAGGACCTGGCGGCCGGGGTGCTGCGCACTCCCGGAACCCCGGAGGACTCCTTCTCCGACGATCCGCTGCGGATGCTGCGGGCGGCGCGGTTCGCCGCGCAGCTGGACTTCGAGGTCGCCCCGGAGGTCGTGGCGGCCATGAAGGCGATGTCCGAGCGGATCGAGATCGTGTCCGCGGAGCGGGTCCAGGGCGAGCTGAACAAGCTCATCCTGTCCGCCCACCCGCGCAAGGGTCTGGGACTGCTGGTGGACACGGGGCTGGCCGACCGGGTGCTTCCCGAGCTGCCCGCGCTGCGGCTGGAGCGTGATGAACACCACCGGCACAAGGACGTCTACGACCACTCGCTGATCGTGCTGGAGCAGGCGATCGCACTCGAGGAGGACGGCCCGGACCTCGTCCTGCGGCTCGCGGCTCTGCTGCACGACATCGGCAAGCCCCGCACCCGCCGCTTCGAGAGCGACGGCCGGGTCTCCTTCCACCACCATGAGGTGGTGGGCGCGAAGATGACCAAGAAGCGGCTCACCGCTCTGAAATACTCCAACGACATGATCAAGGACGTGTCCCGGCTGGTGGAGCTGCACCTTCGCTTCCACGGCTACGGCGACGGGGAGTGGACCGATTCCGCGGTGCGGCGCTACGTCCGCGACGCCGGTCCGCTGCTGGAGCGTCTGCACAAGCTGACCCGGTCCGACTGCACCACGCGCAACAAGCGCAAGGCCAATGCCCTCTCCCGCACCTACGACGGGCTGGAGGAGCGCATCGAGCAGCTGCAGGAGCAGGAGGAGCTGGACGCGATCCGGCCCGACCTGGACGGCAACGAGATCATGCAGGTACTCGACGTGGGCCCGGGCCCGGTGATCGGCAAGGCCTACGCCTTCCTCCTGGAGCTGCGGCTGGAAAACGGCCCGATGGGGCGTGAGGCCGCTGTCGTCGCGCTGAAGGAGTGGTGGGCCTCGCAGGCCTGAGCCTGAAGCACCCGGGGCGATGTTTCACGTGAAACATCGCCCCGGGTGCTTCAGGGATGGTCGTCGTGGACACCGGTCGGCCGGGCGCGGGAGATGTTTCACGTGAAACGTCGCTCGTGCCGGGCCAGCAGCACCGCGGTCGCGGCGTAGAGCACGGCCACGATGAGTACCAGGAGTACGGACCGCCCGTCGGTCGGGAGCATCAGGGAGGCCACCGCCGCCGCGCCGACGAAGGCGACGTTGAAGAGCACGTCGTAGACGGAGAAGACGCGGCCGCGGTAGTCGTCGTTCACCTGGGACTGGATCTCCGTGTCCGTGGCGATCTTGGCGCCCTGCGTGGCGAGGCCGAGTACGAACGCGGCGACGAGCATCGGTCCCGGGGTGAAGGACAGGCCAAGTGCCGGTACGAGGACCGCGGCCCCCGCGGAGCAGGCGGTGATCCAGCCGAGGGTGCCCAGCCTGCCCACCATCCAGGGCGTCACGACGGCGGCGGCGAAGAATCCGGCCCCGGAGGCGCCGACGGCGACTCCCAGCAGGGCCAGGCCGTCGGCCTCGTTGTCGGACCAGGAGTAGCGGCAGAGCATCAGCAGCATGACGAACAGGGCCCCGTAGCAGAACCGCATCATGGTCATCGCGGTGAGCGCCCGGGCCGCCCGGGGCCGTGTGGCGAGGTGCCGCAGGCCCTCGGCCATCCCTCGCACCGTGAGGGCCACCCCTTCGGTGACCGACGGGTGGGCCCGGCCGACGGGGTGGTCCGGCCCGAGGAGGCCGATGGCCAGCTGCAGGGAGACGAGGGCTGCGCAGAGGTACAGCCCGGCTCCGAGGAGGACGACGAGGGCATTGGAGTCCGATGCCAGCAGCCGGACGAGGAAGGCCAGCCCTCCGCCGGCCACCGCAGCGAGGGTCCCTGCGGTGGGGGAGAGCGCGTTGGCGGTGACCAGCTGGCCGGGTCCGACGACGTGGGGCAGTGACGCGGCGAGCCCGGACAGCACGAAGCGGTTGACTGCGGTCACGGACAGCGCCGAGGCGTAGAACAGCCAGTCGGGCACCTGCGCGACGATCAGCATCCCGGTGACGCAGGCGAGGAAGGCCCGCAGGAGATTGCCGTAGAGGAAGACCTGGCGGCGGCGCCAGCGGTCGAGGAGCACCCCGGCGAAGGGTCCGATCGCCGAATAAGGCAGCAGCAGGACCGCCATGGCGGAGGCGATGGCTGCCGGTGAGGTCTGCTTCTCCGGGGAGAAGACGACGTAGGTGGCGAGTGCGACCTGGTAGACGCCGTCCGCGGCCTGGGAGAGCAGCCGTACGGCGAGCAGGTTGCGGAAATCCCTCAGGCGCAGGAGTACGCGCAGATCACGTACGACAGGCATGAGGGCAAGGGTCACATACGCGGAGGGTCCCCGGGCACATTGCCCAGGGACCCTCCGCGGAAGAACAGCCGAAGTCCAGGTGTCGGTGCGACCCTTGGGTTCGGTTAGCGCTCGACCTCGCCCTTGATGAACTTCTCGACGTTGGCCAGGGCCTCGTCGTCGAAGTACTGCACCGGCGGGGACTTCATGAAGTAGCTGGACGCCGACAGGATCGGGCCACCGATACCGCGGTCCTTGGCGATCTTCGCGGCGCGCAGGGCGTCGATGATGACACCGGCGGAGTTCGGGGAGTCCCACACCTCGAGCTTGTACTCGAGGTTCAGCGGGACGTCGCCGAAGGCGCGGCCTTCGAGGCGGACGTAGGCCCACTTGCGGTCGTCGAGCCACGCGACGTAGTCGGACGGGCCGATGTGGACGTTCTTCTCGCCGAGCTCACGGTCGGGGATCTGCGAGGTGACGGCCTGCGTCTTGGAGATCTTCTTCGACTCGAGGCGGTCGCGCTCGAGCATGTTCTTGAAGTCCATGTTGCCGCCGACGTTGAGCTGCATGGTGCGCTCAAGACGGACACCGCGGTCCTCGAACAGCTTCGCCATCACGCGGTGCGTGATGGTGGCGCCGACCTGCGACTTGATGTCGTCGCCGACGATCGGGACACCGGCCTCGGTGAACTTGTCGGCCCACTCCTTGGTGCCGGCGATGAAGACCGGGAGGGCGTTGACGAAGGCGACCTTGGCGTCGATGGCGCACTGGGCGTAGAACTTCGCCGCGGCCTCGGAGCCGACCGGCAGGTAGCAGATCAGGACGTCGACCTGGCGGTCCTTGAGGATCTGGACCACGTCGACCGGAGCCTCGGCGGACTCCTCGATCGTCATGCGGTAGTACTTGCCCAGACCGTCGTAGGTGTGGCCGCGCTGAACGGTCACACCGGCGTTCGGGACGTCGCAGATCTTGATGGTGTTGTTCTCGCTGGCGCCGATGGCGTCCGAAAGGTCGAGGCCGACCTTCTTCGCGTCGACGTCGAACGCGGCGACGAACTCGATGTCACGCACGTGATAGTCGCCGAACTGGACGTGCATCAGACCGGGGACCTTGGCCGCCGGGTCGGCGTCCTTGTAGTACTCGACGCCCTGCACCAGCGAGGCGGCGCAGTTGCCTACGCCGACGATGGCTACGCGAACCGAACCCATTCCGGTTGCTCCCTGTTTGTTCTCGGACGAGGTCTGCGAGGTGCAGGCCTCATTTTTCAGTTTCGTCGGACGGACCGGATCGTCTCCGATCCCGTCCCGCCCGCTCACTCTCGATGAGCTCGTTCAGCCAGCGCACTTCGCGCTCCACGGACTCCATGCCGTGCCGCTGCAGCTCAAGCGTGTAGTCGTCGAGACGCTCCCGCGTCCGGGCGATCGAGGCGCGCATCTTCTCCAGACGCTCCTCAAGCCGGCTGCGGCGGCCCTCCAGTACCCGCATGCGCACGTCTCGTTCGGTCTGGCCGAAGAAGGCGAAGCGGGCGGCGAAGGACTCGTCTTCCCAGGTGTCGGGGCCCGTGTGGGAGAGGAGCTCCTCGAAGTGCTCCTTACCCGCGGCCGTCAACCGGTAGACGATCTTGGCGCGGCGCCCTGCGAGTGAAGCGGCGAGAGCGTCCTCCGGAGCGTTGCCCGGTTCTTCGATCAACCAGCCGTTGGCGACCAGCGTCTTCAGGCAGGGGTAGAGCGTCCCGTAGCTGAAGGCTCTGAACACCCCCAGCGAGGTGTTGAGCCGCTTGCGCAGCTCGTAACCGTGCATGGGGGATTCGCGGAGCAGGCCGAGGACGGCGAACTCGAGGATGCCTGAGCGTCTGCTCATCCGCCTTCCTCTCCTCCGCCCCTGAGTCTTTATACCGAGCTGATGTATCGACTCGATACATCCAGACGATAGAACGGGGCGCCCTGATCGACAAGGGGAGACATGGTGACCGGTGTCACATCACCAATTCGCACCAGGCAGGTTGCCTGATTTGGGGTGAACTTCGGCACTGGGCGCGTTTTGAGCGTGCGTAGTCTGTGGGCGATGACACCGGGGGGACACCGGAACTAATCTGCCGCTTCCAGGCCACTCGCCTGCCCGAGGAGTAGTCGTTCGATGAGCGAGCACCGCCGCAAAACGCCGCAGCCCGAGGGTGGTGGGCGAGCCTCGGCCCGCCGCGCCGCCCAGCAGCGCCCCGCAAGGGGCGGGGCCGGACGTGACGTCCCCACGGCGTCACACAGCGGTCCGTACGCACCGCAGTCCGCCCAGGGCAGCCGTGCAGAGGCCCGCAGGGCCTCCCAGAGAGGGACCGCCGGCCGCGGTAGGGCCACCACGCGCGGTACCGGGCGCCCGGACAAGCGCCTCATCAACTACCCACGGTCCGACCGGGACGGCTGGAAGCGCTTCGTTCCGTCCTGGAAGTTCGTCTCCGGCACCGCCCTGGGCGTCTTCGCGGTGATCATCGCGGGTGCCGGCATCGGCATCGCCATGGTGAGCACGCCGGACCCGAACAAGGCCGCCCAGGCGCAGAACAACGTCTTCTACTGGGCCGACGGCAGCCAGATGGTCGCGACGGGCGGTTCGATGAACCGGCAGATCGTGCCCATCTCCAGCATCCCCCGGTCGATGCGGGACGCCGTGATCGCGGCGGAGAACGAGTCCTTCGAGACCGACAAGGGCGTGGACCCGATGGGCATCGCCCGCGCCGTGTGGAACATGGGCACGGGCGGCTCCACCCAGGGCGGCTCGACCATCACCCAGCAGTACGTGAAGAACACCTACCTGGACTCCGACCAGACGCTCAAGCGCAAGGCCACCGAGCTCTTCATCGCGATAAGGCTGGGTGTGTCCGAGCGCAAGGACACGGTCCTCGCGGGCTACCTGAACACCGCCTACTACGGCCGGGACGCCTACGGGATCCAGGCAGCCGCCCATGCCTACTTCGGCAAGGACAGCCAGGACCTCAACCCCTCCGAATGCGCGTTCCTGGCCGCCATGCTGAAGGGCCCCAACCTCTACAACCCGGACGGCGGCATCGGCGCCGCGGCAACCCCCGAGCTCAACGAGAAGCGGGCCCGGGAGCGCTGGTCCTGGGTGCTGGACCGCGAGGTCGAGGTCGGCCGGATGGACAAGGCCGAGCGGGCGAAGTACACCGACGCCGACTTCCCCCCGCGCGTCGACTCCGAGCAGGCCCGCGGCATGACCGGCCAGATCGGATACCTGGTCGACACGGCCAAGGCCTACGTGATGAAGGTCAAGGGCATCACCCCCGAGCAGATGGCTCTGGGCGGCTACCGGATCAAGACCACCTTCGAGAAGCCCAGGGTGGACGCCCTGGTCAAGGCGGTCGAGGACACCCGCAACGGGCTGATCAACGAGAAGGAACGCCCCGAGACCGACACCTTCGTGCAGTTCGGCGCGGCCTCCGTGGACGTGAAGACCGGAGCCATCGTCGCCCTGTACGGCGGCCCGGGCTGGGACCACAAGTACTTCAGCAACAACGCCAACACCAGCGGTGTCCCGGTCGGCTCGACCTGGAAGCCGTACGTGCTGGCGGCCGCGATGGAGTACGGCACCCAGAACTCCAAGGGCAAGGGCATCTCGGTCGACAGCAAGTACCAGGCCAACGACCTCACCGTGATCAACAACCGTGAGGGCAGGCCCCTGCGCGACGCGTCGGGCAACCCGTTCAAGCAGAAGAACGAGAGCCCCACCCCCTTCGGGTACGTGACCCTGAACGAGGCGATGGAGAAGTCCATCAACGTCCCGTTCGCGCAGCTCGTCTTCGATGTCGGTCACGACAAGGTCAGGGCCGTGGCCAAGTCCACGGGCATCCTGGAGGAGTCGATGAACCCGAACACCGACGCCTCCTTCGCCCTCGGCACCTCCACCCCCAGCGCGATCCGGATGGCCGACTCGTACGCGACCTTCGCCGCCTCCGGTACGCACCGCGAGCCGTTCTCGGTGAGCAAGGTCGACAAGAACGGCGAGGAACTGTCCGGCTTCGAGCCGCCCAAGGACCAGCGGGCCATGGACAGCGACATCGCCAACAACATCACCAAGGTCCTGGAGAACGTGGTCCAGAACGGCACCGCGACCAAGGTCAAGAAGCTCGGCCGGCCGGCCGCCGGCAAGACCGGTACCACCGACGAGAACAAGTCGGCGTGGTTCGTCGGCTACACCCCGGAGCTGTCCACCTCGGTGGCCCTCTTCCGCACCAACCCCAACTCGGCGGACAAGAAGCTGATCTCCATGAAGGGCGTGGGTGACATCCCCTCCCTCCACGGTGGTGACATCCCGGCCGAGATCTGGACCGAGTACATGCGCGATGCCCTCAAGGGCGTCCCGGTCAAGGAGTTCCCGGAGGCCGAGGACATCGGCGTCACCGCCGACTCCGCCGGCGCCCCCTCCCCCTCGCCCTCGGTCGTCGCCCCGCCGTCGCCGTCCCCGTCGACCGTCCCGCCGGCCTCCCCGTCGCCGTCGCCCTCCCCGTCCAAGAGCGGCCGGCCGTGCCGGCCGTGGGAGCTGTACTGCGACCCGGAGACCACGCGCGGCACCACCAACGGAGGCACGAACACCGGCACCAACTCCGGCACCACCTCCGGAGTCATCGGCGGTCCCAGCGGATCACCGTCTCCGTCGCAGTCCGGCAGACCGGGCCGCCCGGGCGGCACCACCGGCGGGATCGACGACTTCAACCCCGAGTGACCCGTACCGCCGCTCCGTGAACCCGGGAAGGCCGCCGCACCCGCCGTGCGACGGCCTTCCCCCATGTCCGGCGCCGTACGGCAGGATGAGCGCATGACGAAGGTGCACGAGGACCGCCCCGTACTGCCCACGCAGCAGGACGAGGTCGCCGCAGCCGGCAGTGAGCTCATCGGCGGCCCCCTGGGCCGCTACGCCAGGCTCGGCGGCCACTGGCTGGGGCCGGTCCGCGTCGTGGCCCTCATCGCCATCGGCATGTTCGCGCTGGGCATGGTCCAGAAGCTGCCCTGCTACGACTGGGCCTGGTTCCGGGGGGCGGGCTCCCAGTACACCCACGCCTGCTACTCGGACATCCCGCACCTGTACGCGGTGCGCGGCTTCGCGGACAACCTCACGCCCTACTTCGACCGGCTCCCCGGTGACATGGAGTACCTGGAGTACCCGGTGCTCACCGGGCTCTTCATGGAGATCGCCTCCTGGCTGACCCCGACCGGCGGCTCCATGCAGCACCGCGAGCAGATGTACTGGATGGTCAACGCGGGCATGCTGATGGCCTGCGCGGCCGTCATCGCCGTGTGCGTCGCCCGCACCCACCGCCGGCGCCCCTGGGACGCCCTGCTCTTCGCCCTGGCGCCCGCCTTCGCCCTGACGGCGACGATCAACTGGGACCTGCTGGCCATCGCGTTGACCGCCGCCGGCATGCTCATGTGGTCCCGCGGGCGGACGGTCCTCTTCGGCGTCTTCATCGGCCTGGCCACCGCGGCCAAGCTCTATCCCGTCCTGCTGCTCGGCGTGCTGTTCGTGCTCTGCTTGCGGGCCGGGAAGTGGCGAGAATTCGGCCTGGCCGCCTTCGGCGCGGCCCTGGCCTGGTTCACCGTGAACCTGCCCGTCATGCTCTTCGCCTGGGACGGCTGGACGAAGTTCTACACCTTCAGCCAGGAGAGGCCCATCGACTTCGGCTCCGTGTGGCTGCTGATCTCCCAGCGCTCGGGCAACCCCCTGGTCGATGCCAACACGTACGCGACCGGGCTGACGCTCCTGCTGTGCGGGGCCATCGCCCTGCTCACCCTGACCGCCCCGCGCCGTCCGCGGTTCGCGCAGTTGGCCTTCCTCGTCGTCGCCGCCTTCATCCTGTGCAACAAGGTCTACTCGCCGCAGTACGTGCTGTGGCTCATCCCGCTGGCCGCGCTGGCCCGGCCCCGCTGGCGGGACTTCCTGATCTGGCAGGCCGGCGAGGTCGTCTACTTCCTCGGCATCTGGTTCTACCTCGCCTACACGAGCAGCGGTGACAAGCACCAGGGCCTGCCCGTGGAGGGCTACCAGCTGGCGATCGCCGCCCACCTGCTGACCACCCTGTACCTGTGCGCGGTCATCGTCCGGGACATCCTGATGCCCGAGCGGGACGTCGTACGGCGGGACGGCTCGGACGACCCCTCGGGCGGCGTCCTGGACGGGGCCGAGGACGTGTTCGTGCTGGCGAACGCGGCGAGGGCGCCGCAGTACGCGGCGCCCTCGGACGGACAGCGGGTCGACTGGGGCGCGGGCCCCAAGGACTGACCGCGGACTCAGGCGTCGAGCACCCGGTCGAACTGCGTGGTGGTGTGGCGCAGGTGCGCCACCAGCTCGTCGCCGACCTTCGGCTCGGCGGCGTCCGACGGCACGAACAGGATCGACACCTGCATGTGCGGAGGCTCCGCGAACCAGCGCTGCTTGCCCGCCCACACGAAGGGCGAAAGGTTCCGGTTGACGGTGGCGAGGCCCGCCCGGGCGACTCCCTTGGCGCGCGGCATCACACCGTGGAGCGCCTTGGGGGCCTCCAGGCCCACCCCGTGCGAGGTACCGCCGGCGACCACGACCAGCCAGCCGTCGGAAGCGGCCTTCTGCTGGCGGTAGCCGAACCGGTCGCCCTTGGCCACACGCGTGACGTCCAGGACCGCGCCCCGGTACTCGGTGGCCTCGTGGTCGCCCAGCCACAGCCGGGTGCCGATGCGCGCCCGGAAGCGGGTCTGCGGGAACTGCTGCTGCAGCCGCGCGAGCTCCGTGGCCCGCAGATGGCTCACGAACATGGTGTGCAGCGGCAGCCGGGCCGCGCGCAGCCGGTCCATCCAGCCGATGACCTCCTCGACGGCGTCCGAGCCGTCCGGGCGGTCCAGGGGCAGGTGCAGGGCGAAGCCCTCCAGGCGGACGTCCTCGATCGCGGAGTGCAGCTGTCCGAGGTCCTGCTCGGAGATGCCGTGGCGGCGCATCGAGCTCATGCACTCGATGACCACCCGGGCCCCCACCAGACCGCGCACGCCGTCGAGCGAGGCGACCGAGCGGATGACCCGGTCGGGCAGCGGCACCGGGTCCTCGCCCCGCCGGAACGGGGTGAGGACGAGCAGGTCGCCGCCGAACCAGTCCTTGATGCTGGCGGCCTCGTACGTGGTGCCCACGGCCAGGATGTCGGCGCCCATGCGGGTCGCCTCCTCGCAGAGCCGCTCGTGGCCGAAGCCGTAGCCGTTGCCCTTGCAGACCGGGATCAGCCCGGGGAATTGGTCCTGGATCTGCTTCTGGTGCGCACGCCAGCGCGCGGTGTCGACGTAGAGCGTGAGCGCCATGCCCGTCCGGAACCTCTCCTGAGAAGCTGCGTGGTGCAGCGGTGCTGTCTGTGTGTGGGGCGGGGTGGGTGCCGGGTCAGCGGCGCGACATGTAGATGTCGAGGGCCTTGTGCAGCACCTTGTTGAGCGGGAAGTCCCACTCGCCGACGTACTCCACGGCCTCGCCGCCCGTGCCGACCTTGAACTGGATCAGACCGAACAAGTGGTCGTTCTCGTCCAGCGTGTCAGAGATGCCGCGCAGGTCGTAGACGCTGGCGCCGAGCGCGTAGGAGTCGCGCAGCATGCGCCACTGCATCGCGTTCGAGGGGCGGACCTCGCGCTTGTGGTTGGCGGAGGCGCCGTACGAGTACCAGACGTGCTGGCCGACGGTGAGCATCGTGGCGGCGGCCAGCGGCTCTCCCTCGTGCGTGGCGATGTAGAGGCGCATCCGGTTGGGGTCCTCGGAGTTGAGGGCCGTCCACTGGCGCTGGAAGTAGCTGAGCGGGCGCGGGCGGAACTTGTCGCGCTCGGCCGTGATCTCGTACAGGTGCTGCCAGGTCGGCAGGTCTTCGTAGCCGCCCTGGACGACCTCGACGCCGGCCTTCTCGGCCTTCTTGATGTTGCGGCGCCACAGCTGGTTGAAGCCCTTGAGGACGTCGTCCAGCGAGCGGTTGGCCAGCGGTACCTGGAAGACGTAGCGCGGCTGGACGTCACCGAAGCCGGCGCCGCCGTCCTCGGCCTGCTGCCAGCCCATGCGGCGCAGCTTGTCCGACACCTCGAACGCGCGGGGCTCGATGACCGAGGCCTCCACGTCGCGCAGGCGCTTCACGTTCGGGTCCTGGATGCCGGCCTTGATGGCGGTCGAGTTCCAGCGGCGGATGACGACGGGCGGACCCATCTTCACCGTGAAGGCGCCCTGCTGCTTGAGGTGGGCCAGCATCGGCTGGAGCCACTCCTCCAGATTCGGGGCGTACCAGTTGATGACCGGGCCCTCGGGCAGGTACGCGAGGTACCGCTTCACCTTGGGCAGCTGCCGGTACAACACGAGGGCCGCGCCGACGAGTTCATCGGACTCGTTGAACCATCCGAGGTTCTCGGAACGCCACTCGTTCTTCACGTCGGCCCACGCCGGGACCTGGCAGTGGCTAGCCGAGGGCAGGCTCTGGAGGTAACCCAGATGCTGCTCTCGGCTGATGGTCCTCAGGGACAGGCTCATGCGGGGCGTCTCCTCCGGCGGCTTCGCTGGCTATGGCGCGAAGCCTACTGCGACAGGGGCGCCACCCTTCTGGGGGACGGGCCGTGGGCCCGGGCCGGTGCCTGGCCGGCGCCCTGCCGCCGAGGAGTCCCGGTGCGGCCGGTCAGCCGCCGAAGAGGCCGCCGTGGAACATGCCGAGGTAGAAGCCGATGGCAGACGCGCCAAGGCCGATGATCAGCGCGAAGCGCTCGCGTGTCGTGACGGAGACGAACTGTCCGTACGCACCCGTCAGGATTCCGATCAGCCCGGCCCACGAGCTGATCAGGTGCAGGTTGTGGAAGAAGGCCGTGACGAACGCCACGGCGCCGAGGGTCAGGGTGACCGCCATCAGGGTGTCCTGCAGCGGATGGGGCTTGCCGTCGGTGGAGAGCAGGGAGATCTGAGGGGGCCGCATTGCCTGTGCCATCGGAAGGCACCTCCTGGCTGAAGCTGGCGGTGCTGCGGGCTGCCTCCGGCATGGGGCCGCAGGCCTAGCACCGAGCACACCCGATGGATACAGATTGTGGCCCTCTCCCGCCGGATTTCAACCGGAAGGAGTCGAGCAGGTAGTCTGTACAGCTGCGCGGTGTCTGCTCTGCGGACGCCGTGCTTACGCATCACGACCCTCCTGCCACGGAACGACCGTGGCCGCTGAGTCCAAAGGAGGTGGGTTCCACATGCGTCACTACGAAGTGATGGTCATCCTCGACCCCGATCTCGAGGAGCGCGCTGTCTCCCCGCTGATCGAGAACTTCCTTTCTGTCGTCCGTGAGGGCAACGGAAAGGTCGAGAAGGTCGACACCTGGGGCCGTCGTCGTCTCGCTTACGAGATCAAGAAGAAGCCCGAGGGCATCTACTCGGTCATCGACCTTCAGGCCGAGCCTGCGGTCGTCAAGGAGCTTGACCGACAGATGAACCTGAACGAGTCGGTTCTCCGGACCAAGGTCCTTCGCCCCGAGACCCACTGAACTTCGGTTCAGCGGTAATCGGGATCGAGTAGCACAGCAGCCCAGCAGCAATCCCCGCCGAGAGGTTCATCCATGGCAGGCGAGACCGTCATCACGGTCGTCGGCAATCTCGTCGACGACCCCGAGCTGCGCTTCACCCCCTCGGGTGCGGCGGTCGCGAAGTTCCGTGTCGCGTCCACCCCCCGCACCTTCGACCGTCAGACCAATGAGTGGAAGGACGGCGAGAGCCTGTTCCTGACCTGCTCGGTGTGGCGGCAGGCGGCTGAGAACGTCGCCGAGTCCCTCCAGCGGGGCATGCGCGTCATCGTGCAGGGCCGGCTGAGGCAGCGGTCGTACGAGGACCGTGAGGGTGTCAAGCGCACGGTCTACGAGCTGGACGTCGAGGAAGTCGGCCCCAGCCTGAAGAACGCCACGGCCAAGGTCGCCAAGACCACCGGTCGCGGTGGCCAGGGTGGATACGGCGGCGGCGGTCAGCAGCAGGGCGGCGGCGGTGGCAACTGGGGCGGAGCCCCCGGTGGCCAGCAGCAGCCGGGCGGCGGAGCTCCCTCCGACGACCCGTGGGCGTCCAGCGCGCCGGCCGGTGGCCAGCAGCAGGGCGGCGGCGGGGGCGGTTGGGGCGGAAGCTCCGGCGGCTCCGGCGGCTCCGGCGGTGGCTACTCGGACGAGCCTCCCTTCTAGGGCAGCTCGTATCCCCACTTCTTGATCACACAGGAGAGACACAATGGCGAAGCCGCCTGTGCGCAAGCCTAAGAAGAAGGTCTGCGCATTCTGCAAGGACAAGACCGCGTACGTGGACTACAAGGACACGAACATGCTGCGGAAGTTCATTTCCGACCGCGGCAAGATCCGTGCCCGCCGCGTTACCGGCAACTGCACGCAGCACCAGCGTGACGTCGCCACGGCCGTCAAGAACAGCCGTGAGATGGCGCTGCTGCCCTACACGTCCACCGCGCGATAAGGAAAGGGTGACCGACTAATGAAGATCATCCTGACCCACGAGGTTACTGGCCTCGGTGCCGCCGGCGATGTCGTCGACGTCAAGGACGGCTACGCTCGCAACTACCTGGTCCCGCGTGGTTTCGCGATCCGCTGGACCAAGGGCGGCGAGAAGGACGTGGCGCAGATCCGCCGCGCCCGCAAGATCCACGAGATCGCGACCATCGAGCAGGCCAACGAGGTCAAGGCCAAGCTCGAGGGTGTGAAGGTCCGTCTGGCCACCCGCGCGGGTGACGCCGGTCGTCTCTTCGGTTCCGTGACCCCGGCCGACATCGCCACGGCGATCGAGTCCTCGGGCGGCCCGAAGGTCGACAAGCGCCGCGTCGAGCTCGGCTCCCCGATCAAGACCCTCGGTTCGTACCAGGTCTCCGTGCGTCTGCACGCTGACGTGGCCGCGAACGTGGGCGTCGAGGTCGTCGCCGCCTAAGGGCTGCGTACGCGAAGGGCCGCACCCCATCGGGGTGCGGCCCTTCGTCGTTGCCGGGCGCTGTTTCACGTGAAACATCCGGGTGCGGGGAGACGGTGTTTCACGTGAAACACCGTCTGCTTCCGGAGCCGGCGGGGCTCGGAAGGGACGCTCCTAGCGGCTGGCTCCCGCGATCAGCCACCGGCCCGAGCGGGCGCGCAGCCGGAGGGTGACCATCCGGACCACCATCATCAGTGTCATGGCCCACCAGAGGGCCGTCAGGCCGCCGCCCACGACCGGCACGAGCAGCGCGGCCGGGGTGAACACGGCGAGCGTCACCAGCATGGCCCGGGCCAGGTAGGGGCCGTCGCCGGCGCCCATCAGGACCCCGTCGAGCACGAAGACGATGCCGGAGACGGGCTGGGAGAGGGCCACGACCAGCAGGGCCGGCAGCAACGCCGCCTCGACGGCCGGATCACTGGTGAACAGTGGAATGAAGACCGGGCGGGCCAGGACCACCAGCAGGCCGAGGACGACGCCCGAGGCGATTCCCCACTGCACCATGCGGCGGCAGACGGCCTTGGCGCCCTCGGTGTCTCCTGCGCCCAGGTAGCGCCCGATGATCGCCTGCCCGGCGATCGCGATGGCGTCCAGCGCGAAGGCGAGCAGGCTCCACAGGGCGAGCACGATCTGATGGGCGGCGACATCGGCGTCGCCCAGCCGGGCGGCCACGGCGGTCGCGATCATCAGGATGGCGCGCAGTGACAGGGTGCGGACCAGCAGGGGAGCGCCCGCCTGGGCGCAGGCCCGGATTCCCGCGGTGTCGGGGCGCAGGGAGGCGCCGTGCCGCCGGGCTCCGCGTACGACCACGAAGAGGTACGCGGCGGCCATGGCGCACTGGGCGATGACCGTGCCCCAGGCGGAGCCGGCGATGCCGAGGCCCGCACCGTAGACGAGGGCGACGTTCAGGGCTCCGTTGAGGGCGAACCCTCCGATGGCGACGTAGAGCGGTGTACGGGTGTCCTGGAGGCCGCGGATGACCCCGGTGGCCGCCAGGACCATGAGCATGGCCGGGATGCCGAGGGCGGAGATCCGCAGGTAGGTGATCGCGTACGGGGCGACGGTGTCGGACGCCCCGAAGAGCGAGATCAGCGAGGGGGCCGTGGGCAGTACGACGGCGATGACGGCCGCGCCCAGCAGGAGGGCGAGCCAGATGCCGTCCATCCCCTGCCGGATGGCCGCCTGGAGGTCTCCCGCGCCGACGCGGCGCGCGACGGCCGCGGTGGTGGCGTAGGCGAGGAAGACGAACACGCTCACAGCGGTGGTGAGCACCGCTGCGGCGATGCCGAGACCGGCCAGCTGGGGGGTGCCGAGGTGCCCCACGATGGCACTGTCGGCCATCACGAAGAGGGGCTCCGCGACGAGTGCGCCGAAGGCGGGGACGGCGAGTGCGAAGATCTCCCGGTCGTGCCGTCGCGGCCCCGCCTCGGGTGCTGTGATGGCCTGTGTCATGTGCTCAATCTAATCTTCCACAGGTAATGGATGCAACGGTCTTTGGATCCTTACTGACGCGCTGACTTGGGCGTTCCCCGCACCTCGTTGGAGGCGATCTTGAGACAGTGGCCAAGAATTTTCTCCACCGCTGGCCCTGGAGGAGAAAAGTGCAGGTCAGGTGCGGTAACGGGGTGGCGCGGGTGATTTTGTCCACAGCGTCGTCCCCCGGTCCGTACACAGCTTCCGGGGAGTTACCCACAGCATTGGTGCCGTCATCCACATGTCATCCACACAGCCTGTGGATAACAAGATTGGCTGACGCCGCTCGCGGGCCTACCGTGGTTCGTTGCCCGACTCGCCGACGGCGGATTCGGGTGCCCCAAATGTCAGAGCCGTGTCGTAGAAAGAGTGACACGGCGAGGTCCGCGCAGCGGACGGGAGGAGGCGGCCCGGTGAACATGCCCGAGCCCATGGACGACCCCTGGGCCGACAGTGGTCCGGGAGACCGTCTGCCCGCCCGTCCGCGCCGTAACAGCGAAGGCCGTGGCCGCGGGGACGAACAGCACGACCGGGGCCGCGAGGGCGGCTCCTGGGACTCCGGCGGTGGCGGCGGCTTCGAGCGCGTTCCTCCGCAGGACCTCGACGCCGAGCAGTCGGTGCTCGGCGGCATGCTGCTCTCGAAGGACGCCATCGCGGACGTCGTCGAGGTCCTCAAGGGCCACGACTTCTACCGGCCCTCCCACGAGACGATCTACCAGGCCATCCTCGACCTGTACGCCAAGGGCGAGCCGGCCGACCCGATCACCGTCGGCGCAGAGCTGACCCGGCGCGGCGAGATCAGCAAGGTGGGCGGGGCCTCGTACCTGCACACCCTGGTCCAGTCCGTGCCCACCGCGGCGAACGCCGAGTACTACGCGGAGATCGTCCACGAGCGGGCCGTCCTGCGCCGTCTCGTCGCCGCCGGTACGAAGATCACGCAGATGGGCTACGCGGCCGACGGCGACGTCGACGAGATCGTCAACAGCGCCCAGGCCGAGATCTACGCCGTCACCGAGCAGCGGACCTCCGAGGACTACCTGCCGCTCGGCGACATCATGGAGGGCGCCCTCGACGAGATCGAGGCGATCGGCTCCCGCAGCGGCCAGATGTCCGGCGTTCCCACCGGTTTCACCGACCTCGACTCGCTGACCAACGGCCTGCACCCGGGCCAGATGATCGTCATCGCCGCCCGACCCGCCATGGGTAAGTCCACCCTCGCACTGGACTTCGCCCGGGCCTGCTCCATCAAGAGCAACCTGCCGAGCGTGATCTTCTCCCTCGAAATGGGACGCAACGAGATCGCCATGCGCCTGCTCTCGGCGGAGGCCCGGGTGGCGCTCCACCACATGCGCTCGGGCACGATGACGGACGACGACTGGACCCGGCTGGCCCGCCGGATGCCGGACGTCTCCGCCGCCCCGCTCTACATCGACGACTCCCCCAACCTGTCGATGATGGAGATCCGGGCCAAGTGCCGCCGGCTCAAGCAGCGCAACGACCTCTCGCTCGTGGTCATCGACTACCTCCAGCTGATGCAGTCGGGCGGATCGCGCCGTCCCGAGAGCCGTCAGCAGGAAGTCTCGGACATGTCCCGAAACCTCAAGCTGCTGGCGAAGGAGCTGGAGGTCCCCGTGATCGCGCTCTCCCAGCTGAACCGTGGTCCGGAGCAGCGCACCGACAAGAAGCCGATGGTCTCCGACCTCCGTGAATCCGGCTCGATCGAGCAGGACGCGGACATGGTGATCCTGCTGCACCGCGAGGACGCGTACGAGAAGGAGTCCCCCCGTGCCGGTGAGGCGGACCTGATCGTGGCTAAGCACCGTAACGGCCCCACGGCCACCATCACCGTCGCCTTCCAGGGCCACTATTCACGCTTCGTGGACATGGCCAACACGTAGCATCCGATCATGGATGAGTTTGCTGAGGACCTGGAACTGCTCCCTGCCACGCGGCGCGCGCTGAGGCACCGGATCGCCGTCGCACAGAGCGAAGGGCGGGCGCCGTCGGTGGTCGCGGCCGTCCTGCGCGGCGGCGAGGTGGTCTGGGAGGGATCCAGGACCTCGGTCGAGGGGCACGGACCGGACGGCGACGTCCAGTACCGGATCGGGTCGATCACCAAGACGTTCACCGCGGTCCTC
Organism: Streptomyces sp. NBC_01232; assembly: GCF_035989885.1. Taxonomy (GTDB): domain Bacteria; phylum Actinomycetota; class Actinomycetes; order Streptomycetales; family Streptomycetaceae; genus Streptomyces. Next base: position 4,209,463 of record NZ_CP108518.1, on the reverse strand, counting down.
GTGATGCGACTGCGGGACGAGGGACTGCTCTCGCTCACCGACCCGCTCGAGAAGCACCTGCCGGGGACCGGCGCCGGACAGGTGACCATCGGTCAACTGCTGTCCCACACGGGAGGGTTGGCTGCGGAGACGCCCGGCGAGTGGTGGGAGCGCACCCCCGGCGGACAACGGCCCGACCTCGCCGACGTATTGGGAGAGAAGCCGTTCAAGCACACGCCGGGAACGAGGCACCACTACTCCAACCCCGGCTACACCCTGCTGGGTTCGCTGATCGAGGCGGTCCGCGGAAAGCCCTGGGAGGACGTGCTGCTGGCCGAGGTGCTGGAACCCCTGGGACTGGAGCGCACCAGCGGACAGCCGCAGGCCCCGCACGCGGGTGGCTGGGCGGTGCATCCCTGGGCGGACCTGATGATGCCCGAGCCGCTGGAGGACCTCGGGCTGATGGCCGCGGCCGGCCGGCTGTGGTCCACGACGCGGGACCTCGCCCGCTTCGCCGACTTCCTGCTGCGCGGCGACGCCCGTGTCCTTGACGCCGAGTCCGTACGGGAGATGCGTACGGCGGCCGCGCCCCCGGAGCCCGGTCTCGGCGACCTCGGCTACGGGCTGGGCATGCAGCTGACGGCCGTCGGCCCGCGGAGGCTCGCGGGGCACAGCGGGTCGCTGCCGGGGTTCGTCGCGGGGCTGTGGCTGAGCGAGGCGGACGACGTGGCGGCGGTGGTGCTGGCGAACTGCACCTCGGGACTGCCGGCCTCGACGGTGGCCGTGGACCTGGTCGGGATCGTGGCGGATGCCGAGCCGCGGTTCCCGCGGCCGTGGCGGCCGTTCCTGGAGTCGGACCACGTGCCGCTGGAGCTGTGCGGCCCCTGGTACTGGGGGACCTCGGCCCACGTGGTGCGCCTCACCGCGGACGGGCTGCTGGAACTGGCACCGGTCGGCGCGAGCGGGCGCACGGCCCGTTTCCGGGCCGAGCCGGACGGCAGCTGGACCGGTCTCACCGGCTACTACGCCGGTGAGACCCTGCGGGCGGTGCGCCGTGAGGACGGCTCGGTGAGCCACCTCGACCTGGCGTCCTTCGTGTTCACGAGGGAGCCGTACGACGCCGATGCCCCGGTGCCCGGCGGGGTCGACCCGCAGGGCTGGCGCGGCATCGGCTGACGGCCCGGGGCCGGTCCGGCCGGCCGGCCCGTTTCAGGCGACGAGTTCACGCTCCAGCGGGGTGCGGAAGCGCGGGGTGATCCGGGCGTCGCCCACCCATGCGGCGAGGCGGGCGGCCTCGGCGGTGATCGCCTGCTCGGCGGCCCGCCCGGGGCTGCCCAGCAGCCGCCAGACGATCTCGCCGCCGGAGCGCTGCGCCCAGCCGCCGACGATCTCGCCGTTCCACCAGACGGTGGGCCCGATGTTGCCGGCGTAGTCGAACAGGGCGCTCCTGTGGGCGGGGTCGAGGTGGAAGCCGCGGTCGGCCCAGCCCATCCCGGTGGGGTCGAGGGCGGGCAGCAGCGCCGCCCACGGCTCCGGCGCCGGTTCGGTCCCGGTGTCCCCGGGGCTGACCAGAGCGGCGCTGCCGTCCTCCAGACGGACCTGGTCGGGGCCCACGGCGGCGAGCGCCTTGCGGACCTCCGTGAGGGTCCAGCCGGTCCACCACTTGAGGTCGGCCTCGGTGGCGGGGCCGTACGAGCGCAGCCATCGGCGGGCGATTTCGACGCGGGCCTCGGCGGCGGGTACGGCGGGCCAGGGCTCGGTGTGGACCCAGCGGTACTGGCTGGAGGTCCACGAGCCGCGGGGTCGGTCACGGCGGATCCGGCCGTCGGCGGCGAGCAGCCGGATGACCCGGGTGGTGACCCCCTGCTCGGTCTCGTACTTCTTGCCACGGCTGATGGTGATCTTCTGGCGCAGCGCGGGTACGGCCGCGGACAGCTGGCTGCCGGTGGAGGGGCCGTGGGCGTCGAGGGCGTCCAGTGCGGCGGCCTCGGTCCGGGCCAGCCACTGGGCGTCGAGTCCCTGACCGTCCTCGTCGAGGTGCTTGAGGAGGGTGCGGCGTTCCTTCGCGGCGATCGCGCGGGCCGTGGAGGCATCGACGTAGGGGGCGAGTCCGGTGGAGACCGCGAAGAGTGTGTTGCGCATGCTGAGCAGCCGCACCAGGCTCACGTCCTCGTAGAGCGCCCGCTCGATCGCGTCCGTGCCGCCTTCGGTGAGCCGGGCCCGGGCCGAGAGGTAGACGGTCGCGGCGTCGGTGGCGTGCAGGGCGACGACGGAGTCCGCCGCCTCCGCGACCGTGGCGGCGCGGGCCGAGGGAGCCAGGCGGTGGCGGCGGCCGAGCCGGTGGCGTCGCTCGGCGGTGGTGACGAGGGGAAGGCTCATCCTCCCGATCGTAGGCCGGGCCGCCCACGCGGCGGCCCGGCCTGCCGGAACGGCGGGTCAGAGCTGGAGCTTGAACCCCACGTGCGAGGCGGTGAACCCGAGCCGTTCGTAGAAGCGGTGGGCATCGGTGCGACTCGCGTCCGAAGTGAGCTGCACCAGCGTGCAGTTCTCGGCGCGGGACTTCTCGACGGCCCATTCGACGAACCGGGTGCCCAGGCCGTTGCCGCGCTCGTCCGCGTGCACGCGGACGCCCTCGATGATGGAACGGGTGGCCCCCTTGCGGGAGAGTCCCGGGACGATGGTCAGCTGCAGGGTGCCCACGACCCGGCCGGCGCGGACGGCGACGACCAGGTGCTGGTTGGGGTCGTCGGTGAGGCGCTTCAGGGCCGCGCAGTACGGGGTGAGGTCGTCCGGGGACTCACGGGTGGCGCCGAGCGGGTCGTCGGCGAGCATGGCGACGATGGCGGGCAGATCGGCCTCGGTGGCGGGCCGGATCGTCAGCTCGGGAGTGTCGGTCACGGCGGTGATCTCCTCTCTCAGCCCGCGGCCACGGTGAGCGGCGCCCACCGGCGGGTCCAGTCACCGGGCAGGCCGGGGATGTCTCGGGTCATGACGGCGTTGAAGGCCACGGAGGCGAGGCCCCGGTCCTTGAGCCAGGCGAGGAGGTCCTCGTGGCGTACATCGACATCGGTGCGCAGTGCCCGGTCGGTGCCCATGGCGAGCGCGGTGATCAGCGACTGGGCGGTCGCGGTGTCGTGGGCGATCAGCGGGCCGATGACCTGCGTGTCGAGATTGGGCCAGGCCGCGGCGTAGCCGGTGAGGGCGCCGTCCGCAGTGGGGTCCTCGGCGACGATCAGCCGGTCGGCGAAGGCGGGCAGCCGGGTGATCATGTGCGTGCGGTCGGTGCCGAAGACCTCCGCGTCCAGACGCAGGATGCGGGGGAGGTCTTCGGCGTTGGCCGGCCGGACCCGGGCGGTGCCGTACGTGTCGGGGGCACCCTCGGGCCGGAAGACGCCCGTCAGCATCTCGGCACGGCCGGTGGTCTCGAAGCCCAGTTCCTCGTAGAGGGGGCGCCCGTAGGGAGTGGCGTGCAGGGTGAGGGGGACTCCCTTGAGCACGTCGTTGCAGACGTGGCTCATCAGTCGGCGTCCCAGGCCCTGGCGGGCGAAGCGGTCGGCCACGAGGACCATCCCGATGGCGGCAAGCTCGGGCCCGGCGTGGGTACTGCCGTACCGGGTGACGACGCAGGAGGCCGCGAGCCCCCGGCCGTCCGGGGCATCGACGCCGTAGCCGCCTCCCGCGGTGAGGAGCAGACGCCACTTGTGGTCCTCGCGGAGCCATCCGCGATCTTCGGACAGGTCGGCGCAGCGGTGGAGATCGTCCACGGTCAGCGCCCGGATCGGTAGATCGGTGATGTGTGGTGGTGTCACCGGCCCAGACTGGATCATGGACCGGGAGTCGTCCAGAGGATTTGAGGGTGGATGTTCAGGTGGATGTTTCACGTGAAACATCGGGGAACTCCACGGACCGCCCCGGGGAACTCCATACGGACTGCCCGGACCGTGTTTCACGTGAAACACGGTGTTTCACGTGAAACCGACCCACTAGCCTCGGTGGCTATGACTCTCCTGCACCTCTTCGACCTCGACGGGACGCTGATGTACGGCTCGGCAGCGCCCGTGGAGATCTCCCGTCAGCTCGGGCTGAGCGCCGAGATCGCCGAGCTGGAGCGGGCCTTCGGCGCACAGATGATGGGGCCGCACCAGTTCTCGGTCGCTGCCCATGCCCTGTGGGCCGATCTGACGCCCGCGCATGTCCGGGCCGCGTTCGACGGAGCTCCCTGGCTCACGGGAATCCAGGACGTGTGGCGCGAGATCCGGGAACGCGGGGACTACTGCGCGGTGATCTCCCTGTCGCCGTCCTTCTTCGTGGAGATGCTGCTGGAGTGGGGCGCGCATGCCGCGCACGGGTCGGTCTTCCCGGAGGTGCCGTTCACCCGGCCCGTGGAGGAGGCGGGGATCCTGACACCCGAGGGCAAGGTCAGAGTGGCGGACCGACTGTGCGCGGAGTTCGGTGTGAGCCGGAGCGACTGCGTCGCCTACGGGGATTCGGGGACCGACGTCATGCTCTTCGAAGCCGTGCCGGTTTCGGTCGCGGTCAATGCACGGCCCTTTCTCGCGGAGCGGGCGACGCATGTCTACGAAGGTCGGGATCTGCGCGAGGCATACCAGCTTGTAGGGCTGACGCGCCCGGGAGTTGACGCATCTTAGGAGGAAAGTGGGTTCGAAACGCGGATTTTCCGCGTTTCCCCGCAGGCCTCTGAGTCGGCTGGCACGCTGTGAAACCCGGAACCACGGATTCACAGGCCGTGGCGTGTGCAGACCGACCGAGATGCTCGAAGCGAGGCACCGCATGGACGCTCCGCCCACCAGATCGGCCAGACGCGAACCGGCCCGGATATCCGGCGAGGGCGGCGCGATCGAGCCCTCACCGGATGCCGTGCTCATCCGCCGGACACTCACGGAGATCGCTCCCGTCGCCGACCGGGTGACCTCGTACTTCTACGCCCTGGTGTTCTCCGGACACCCTGAAGTGCGCGGCATGTTCCCCGCAGCCATGGACACACAGCGCGACCGGCTGCTGAAGGCGCTCCTGACCGCAGCCGAACACATCGACAACCCCGCCGTCCTCGTTCCCTACCTGCGCCGACTGGGCACGGGGCACCGCAAGTACGGAACCATGGCCGGTCACTACCCGGCGGTCGGCGAGGCCCTCGTCGGCGCACTGGCCCGGTACGCGGAGAACAGCTGGGGGCCGGAGACACAGGCCGCCTGGGTCCGGGCGTACACCGCGATTTCCCAGGTCATGATCGACGCGGCGGCCGAGGACGAGGTGAAGGCCCCGGCGTGGTGGCACGCGGAGGTCGTCTCCCACGACCTGCGCACCCCGGACATCGCGGTGCTGACGGTCCGCCCCGACCAGCCCTACGCCTTCCTGGCCGGCCAGTACGCGAGCCTGGAGACCCCGTGGTGGCCGAGGGTGTGGCGGCACTACTCCTTCGCCTCGGCGCCGCGCGCCGACGGACTGCTGTCCTTCCACGTCAAGGCGGTCCCCGCGGGATGGGTCTCCAACGCGCTGGTGCGCCACGCCCGCCCGGGGGACGTACTGCGCCTGGGACCGCCGGCCGGGTCGATGGTGGTGGACCACACCACGGACAACGGCATGCTCTGCCTGGGCGGGGGCACCGGTATCGCCCCCATCAAGGCGCTGATCGAGGACGTGGCCGAGCACGGTGAGCGGCGTCCGGTGGAGGTCTTCTTCGGGGCCCGCAGCGACAGCGACCTGTACGACAAGGACACGCTGCTGGGGCTCCAGCGCTCGCACCCGTGGCTGTCGGTGCGCCCGGTGGTCGGCGACGGGCTCGCCGGGCAGCTGCCGCACGCGGTGGGCGAGCACGGGCCCTGGCGCTCGTACGACGCCTTCATCTCCGGGCCGCCCGCGATGATCCGCAACGGGGTGGACGAGCTCCTTCGGATCGGTATCCCCGGTGAGCGGATCCGGCACGACGCGGTGGAGGAGCTGGCGGGCATCGCCGGCTGAGACCGGACGGGCAGCCCGCCGGTCTCAGCCGCGCCTCAGCCCAGGTCGGGAGCGTGCATGGCACGCACACCCTCGATGTTGCCGTCGAGGTAATGCCGTAGGGACAGCGGGACGAGATGGACGGCGGCGATGCCCACCCGGCTGAAGGGCACGCGGACGATTTCGTACTCGCCCTCGGGCTCATCGATTTCGGGGCCGTGCCGCAGGCTCGGGTCCATCGATTCGAGGCGGCAGACGAAGAAGTGCTGCACCTTCACGCCCGTCACCCCTCCGTCGGCGATGTGCTCGACGGTATCGACGAAGCAGGGCACCACATCGGTGATCTTCGCGCCGAGTTCTTCGTGGACCTCCCGGTGAAGGGCGTCGACGACAGTGGTGTCCGAGGGCTCCACTCCCCCGCCGGGGGTGAGCCAGTACGGATCGACGCCGGGCTTGGTGCGTTTGATGAGGATCAGGTCGTCACCGTCGAGCAGGATCGCGCGGGCGGTGCGTTTGACCACGGGACGTTCGGTCATGGGAGAAGAGTGGCCCGCCACTCCGCTTCTGAAACGCGCCACGGGCCGGAAAAGGGGCGGGCTCACCAGTGCACGGCGGCATCCAGCAGCCGGTCGTGCGCCCTCGCGAGGTGGGCGAGGGCCAGGCTCCCGGTCCGTACGACCAGGAACCAGGTGCGCAGCGGCGGCACGGCGGGCTCCGCCAGAGCCACGATCCGGCCGCTGTCGAGGGCGTCCTGGCACAGGTAGCGGGGCAGGACGGCGAGCCCGGCGCCGGCCCGGACGCATTCCAGTACGGCCCGCAGGTCGGGCACGACCACGGTGGCCGCCAGGGACCTGGCATCGGGCAGGGTGTCGAAGACGGCGGCCCAGTAGCGGGTGACGAGCGGCAGGCTCTCGTGGACCTCGACGAGCGGGATGCCGTCCAGCGCGGCGGGCCCCTCCTCGCGCAGCCGGTCCCGGTCGACGAGGGCGGCCCAGTAGGGCGCGGCGACCAGGACGTGCTCCTCGTCGCACAGGGCGGTGGCCCTGAAGAGCCCGCCCCGGGGATGGGCCGTGGTGACGACGAGGTCGTGGTGGCCCGCGGCGAGCCCGTCGAGGGTCGCCCCGGCATCGGCCTGCGGGGCGGCGCGCAGCGTGTGCCCCTGGCCGACGAGGAGCGAGAGGGCGGGGAGCACCCGCAGGCACAGGAACTCGGGGGGCCCGGCGACGTGGAGGGTGCGTAACGCCCCGGCGGCCTCCCGCTCGGTCTCCGTGATCCGCAGCAGCGCGTCGAGGTGCGGGGCGGCCTTGTGGGCCAGCTCGTCGCCGACGGCGGTGGGCGTGACGCCACGCGCCCGGCGGTGGAAGAGAGGGCGCCCCAACTGGCGCTCCAGCGTGCGGATCTGCGAGGTCACGGCGGGCTGGGAGAGTCCGAGGAGGGTGGCGGCGCGCGTGAACGAGCCGGCCCGGTGGACGGCGACGAAGGTGCGCAGCAGGGTCAGGTCCATCGCGGCACCTCTCGGTGGGGGCCTTCAACTATAAATATGCAGATAGGTCCCTGTCGTTACCGTGATTGGACTCTGACGCAGGGTCAATTAGCCTTGTCGCGTGGTTCTTCGCGAGCGGAACCCGGGGCGGTCCGAGCCACCAGGGGGGAGGCTCGGACCGCTTGCCCACGGGGGAAAGCCGCCCCGGTTCAGCGCTCGGCACCCGCGTGGTCGAGGGCGCGCAGCACGTCCGCGACCAGGTCCTCGGTGTCCTCTGCCCCGGCGGAGAAGCGGATGAACCCCTCCGGCACGGCGTCGCCGCCCCACCGTCCGCGCCGCTCGGCGGTGGACCGTACGCCGCCGAAACTCGTGGCGTCCTCCACCAGGTGCAGCGCGGCCATGAACCGCTCCGCGTGAGCGCGGTCGGGCAGGGTGAAGGCGACCACCGACCCGAAGCCCCGCATCTGCAGGGCGGCCGTCTTGTGGGAGGGGTCCGTGGCCAGACCCGGGTAGCGCAGGCCGCGCACGTCGGTCCGGTGCGTCAGCGCCTCGGCCACGGCCAGTGCGTTGGCCCACTGGCGCTGCGCGCGCAGCTGGATCGTGGCGAGGGAGCGGTGGGCGAGCCAGGCCTCCATGGGGCCCGGGATCGCGCCGACGATCTTGCGCCAACGGCGGACGCGGGCGGCGAGCTCCGGGTCGCGGCAGACGACGTATCCGAGCAGGACGTCCCCGTGGCCGGTCAGGCCCTTGGTACCGCTCGCCACCGAGAAGTCCGCGCCCAGCTCCAGGGGCCGCTGCCCGAGCGGGGTGGCCAGGGTGTTGTCGACGGCCACCAGGGTCCCGCCGGCGTGCGCCGCGTCCACGAGGCGGCGTACGTCGCACACGTCGAGCCCGGGATTGGACGGGGTCTCGATCCACAGCAGCCGGGCGCCGTCCAGGACCGCGAGCTGGGCGTCGTGGCCGGTCGGCGCGGTGCGCACGTGGATGCCGTACGCCTCCAGCTGCTCCCGTAGCAGGGGCAGCGCCTGGTAGCCGTCGTCGGGCAGGACCACGGTGTCGCCCGTGTGCGCGTGGGAGAGCAGGACGGCGGAGACCGCCGCCATGCCGGAGGCGAAGACGATGGTGTGCACGTCCTCGCCGGGGGCCTCCAGTTCCCCGATGGCCCGCTCCAGCAGGGTCCAGGTGGGGTTGGTGTCCCGGCCGTACGCGTACGGGCCCTCGACGTCGCCCGGGAGGTGGAAGTGGGCGGCGAAGACCGGTCCGGGAAGGGGCGGCTCGTTCTTGACGGGATCCGGCAGTCCGGCCCGGACGGCCCGGGTGCCGTCACCGAACGGGGCCTGGGCGGCCGGGGCGAGGTCGGCAGGTCCGGTCCCCCGGGGGGCGTACTCGTTCACGTGGTGCGCTCCTTGATGGCTTCGCGTACGGCTTCCAGCAGGCCGGGGCTCGCCGCCTCGACCAGCTCCAGGCACTCCTCGAACCCGTCGAGCGGCCCGTAGTAGGGATCCGGTACGTCGGTCTGTTCGGCCGTGGCGGCCGGATCGTAGGACCGCAGCAGCCGGATCCTGGCGGCGTCCTGCGGAGTGGGTGCGAGTGCCCGGAGGTCCCGCAGGTGCCCGGCGTCGAGCGCGATGACGAGGTCCACGCGGGCGAACCAGGAGGAGCGGAACCGGCGGGCGCGGTGGTCCTGTTCGTAGCCGGCCGCCTCCAGGACGGCGATGGTGCGCGGGTCGGCGCCGTCCCCCTCGTGCCAGCCGCCCGTCCCGGCGCTGTCCACCTCGACCAGCGCGTCGAGCCCGGCAGCCGTCACGTGGGAGCGGAAGACAGCCTCGGCCATCGGGGAGCGGCAGATGTTGCCCGTGCAGACGAAGCAGACGCGGTACATGGCCGGCCCGTTCAGTTCTTGTCGGGCAGGAGCATGTTCACGGCCCAGGAGACGACGGAGATGATCAGGCCGCCGATGAGCGCGGTCCAGAAGTTGTTGACGTGGAAACTGAGATCGAGCTGTGTGGCCAGCCAGGAGGTCAGCAGCAGCATCAAGGCATTCACGACGAGGGTGAACAGGCCGAGGGTGAGAATGAAAAGCGGCAGCGAGAGCAGCTTCACCACCGGCTTGACGAGCAAGTTGACCAGGCCGAAGACCAGCGCGACCAGGATCAGGGTGAGCGTGCGGCGGCCCAGGCTGCTGCCGTCGTCAAGGGTGATACCCGGAAGCAGGACGGCGACCGCCAGGGCCGCCGCATTGGCGAGCGTCTTGACTACGAAATTCGTCATGTGTCTGATCGTGGCAGAGAAGATCCCGGTGGGACATCCGCAGATCAGCGGATGCGACGGAACGATCGAGCACAAGGGGCGCAACCACGATGAAAGCCTTCCGGCTTGACGAGCTCGAAGCTGAGCGGGCCGCGAATGACGGCGCCTATCTGCAGTTCCTGCGCGAGCGGAACATGTCGGTCGGGCTGTATGCGCTCGACGCCGGACAGATCGATCCTCAGCTCCCGCACCGGCAGGACGAGGTGTACTTCGTCGTCAGCGGGCGGGCCTCGATCACGGTCGGGGAGGAGACGACGACCGTGGCGCGCGGCAGCGTCGTCTACGTGCCGGCGGGGGTCCCGCACAAGTTCCACCACATCACCGAGGACCTGAAGGTGATGGTGGTCTTCTCGCCGCCGGAGGGCTGAGCGGCGCGGCGGATGAGGGCCGCGGCGGATGAGGGTCGCGGCCCTGATCCCCCTAAGGGACGGATCAGGGGACTTGGGGGGCTCGCGGGCCCCGATCGGCGGCCTTGGACTCCTAGCATCGGGAGCAGGAAGTCACGGACGAGGAAGAGGTCGAGGACATGGACGGCATCCGACAGATATTCGCAGGCATGCCCTGGTGGGTTAAGTGGGTCGCGGTGCCGCTGCTGGCGCTCTTCGTCTTCGGTGGTGTGATCACCAGCATCCTGGGCGCGCTGATCGGGTTCGTCTTCAAGCTGCTGCTCTTCGTCGGCCTCGTCGGCGGCCTGATCTTCGTCGTGAAGAAGTTCAGCGGCGGCGGTTCGAAGTCCTCCTCCACCGATTGGTAGACGAGAGGTGGGCAGGAGCGGGCGGGTCTGGGCCGGACCGGTCGGTCCGGTCGGTCCGGTCGGGTCCGAACCGGGCAGGCCCGGGCGGGTCCGGGATTGCGCCAGGTGAGGGAACATGACCCGCTAAACGGCTCACCTCCCCGGAATCGGTGGATAGAGTGGCAATCTGTGCCGTTCCCTGGGCACCGAAAGCCGGTACCGCCGCTCCGACCTGCCGCCCTGACCAGCGGCGATCCAAACGAGTTGCCGAGTACGACCCCCAGGAGCCACGGCGCGCGCGGGGGCGGCCCCCGCAGGGCGGGCTTGCCCAAAGACCCGCCGCCACGCCTGGGGGTGAGCTTTGTCTCCGGTTCACAATGCCGGTGTGCCGACTCTGATCGGTTCGGTGCAGCGCGCGTTGAGGCTGCTCGAAGCGGCGGGGTCCCATAGCGGGGGAGCTCCGGCGAAACAGCTGGCCCGCGAGGCCGGGCTCCCGCTTCCCACCGCGTACCACCTGCTGCGCACCCTGACGCACGAGGGCTATCTGCGCAGAGTGAGCGGAGTCTTCGTACTGGGCGAGGCCGCGGAGCGGCTCGCGGCCGGGGGACTCCAGCAGAAACGTCGCAGCATGATCCTCGACTCGCTCGCGCACTTCCGCGACACGGTCGGTGCCCCCGTCTACTTCGCGGTCTACCGCGAGGGTGAGATCGAGGTCGTGGGTGTCTCGGACACTCCGGCCAGTCCGGCCTGCGAGGAGTGGGCCGACTTCCGTGAGACGGGTCATGCGCACGCCATCGGGCAGTGCCTGCTCGGACAGCTCGACGAGAAGACGCGCAAGGAGTACTACGACCGTCATCCGGTCGGGGCCATCACCCCTTATACCGTCCGGGATCTGCGGTCCCTGGAAAACCGGATCGGGGCCCTCGGGCGAATGCAGCCTGTGATCGAACGCCAGGAATATGCCCTTGGCACCGTCTGTGCCGCCATCCCCATTACGGCCGGTGATGCGGCCGCAACGATGGCTATTTCTCTACCCCTGCACCAGGAAGATCGATTGCTCTATGTAGTCAATCGACTACGGAGTGAAGTAGGCGCGCTGTTGAGCACCCTCTCGTTCTCTATCAGTATCTGAAAACTCACTCCTTGTGATCTGCTACCGCTTCCACCACTCTTGTCAAGTGGGTCCTGGGGGATCATTCCTGGCCACTTCAACTACAGCGGGGTAGTCAATGCGCGAGTCGGTACAGGCAGAGGTCATGATGAGCTTCCTCGTTTCCGAGGAGCTCTCGTTCCGGATTCCGGTGGAACTCCGGTACGACGCACGCGACCCCTACGCAGTCCGCCTGACCTTTCACCTTCCCGGAGATGCGCCCGTGACCTGGGCGTTCGGCCGGGAACTCCTCCTCGACGGCATCAACAAGCCATGCGGTGACGGCGATGTGCACATCGCCCCCACCCACCCCGAGGATCTGTCCGACGTCCACATCAGGCTCCAGGTCGGGGGCGACCGTGCCCTGTTCCGGGCCAGCGCGGCGCCGCTCGTCGCGTTCCTCGACCGCACCGACCGGATCGTTCCGCTCGGACAGGAGCGCAACCTGGGCGACTTCGAGGAGAACCTCGACGAGGCCCTCGGCAAGATCCTCGCCGAATCGCAGCAGAACGAGCAGAACGCCGGCTGACCGACCGCACTCCCTTCAGCGCTTGCGTCGCCGGCCCCGGCCGCGGACCGGCCCGGCGGCCGGACTGACGGCCGGGCCGCCGGCCGGGGATCCCGGTCGGTCGGCGGAAACCACCAGTGCGGCCAGTGCCGTTGTCACGGGGACCGAGGCCACCAGGCCGATCGAGCCCACGAGGGTCCGTACGATCTCCTCCGCCACCAGCTCGCTGTTGGCCACCGAACCCATGCTGCTGTTCGCGATCGAGAACAGCAGGAGCAGGGGCAGTGCGGCACCCGCGTAAGCCAGCACCAGGGTGTTGACCACCGACGCGATGTGATCGCGGCCGATCCTGATGGCCGCCCGGTAGAGGGCTCGTGGCCCCATCGAGGGGTCCGCCTGGCGTAGTTCCCACACCGCGGAGGTCTGGGTCACCGTCACGTCGTCGAGGACGCCCAGCGATCCGATGATCACGCCTGCGAGCAGCAAACCGCTCATGTCGATGTCCGGGTACAGCCCGTGGATCAGCCCGGTGTTGTCATCGGTGTTGCCACTGAGGAACGCCCAGTCGATGAAGCCCGAGCCCAGCAGCCCGATCAGCAGCAGCGAGACGAGCGTGCCGAGCACGGCGACCGACGTGCGGGCCGTCAGCCCGTGGCACATGTAGAGCGCGATCAGCATGATCGCGCTCGCCCCGATCACCGCGACGACCAGCGGGTTCGAACCCTGCAGGATGGCCGGGAGGATGAAGAGGGTCAGCACGCCGAAGCTGACCGCCAGCGCGATCAGCGCGAACAGCCCGCGCATCCGCCCGACGACGACGACCGCCAGCGCGAAGATGCCGGCCAGCAGCGCCATGGGGAGTTTGCGGTTCACGTCGATCACCGAGTACTGGAGGTCGCGCGGGGCGTCCGGTGCGTACGCCACCACCACCTCCTGGCCGTCCTCCAACTGCCTCGGCGCGCCCGGCTGGACGATCTCCACGAAGGTGCGGCCCTTGTCCGGGCCGCTGGTGACCTCGACGGTGGCCTTCTTGCACTCGCCGGTCTGCTCGGCCTGCGCCTGCCGGCCCTCGGGGGTGGAGGGAGCCGCGGTCGTCGGCACCTGGGAGGCGTTCACGGATTTGCAGTCGACCTGTTCGAGCGAGGTGACCACGCCCTGCTGGGTCTGCCGGTCGAAGCCCACCCCCGTGCGCTCGTGGCCGGGGGCGCCGCCGGGCCAGAGCACTGCCATGCCGATGAAGACGGCGGCGGCGAAGGGGATCAGTACGGCGGCGATGACCTTGCGCAGGTGCTTCGAGACGGGGGCGGCCGGCCCGTGGCTGTGGCTGTGCCCGTGCCCGTGCCCGTGGGAATGCTCCGGGGAACGCGCGTCGGAGCGACCGGCGGAGGGCACTGACGGGTGCCCGGTGAACTCCCCGGGACTCGCGTGCTCGTGGCCGTTGTGGCCTTGGGTCTCTGTGGGCTCGGTGGGGGGCTGCGGCGAGGGCGTCACCAGCAGATCATCGCAAGAGATGAGGGGGCCCACTGTTCAGCACGCCATGGATGACGCTAGCGTGGGGGCACCTTTGCACAACGCGGGAGCTCGGAGCACCGGGCTGAGAGGACGCTGATCACCGTACGAGCATCACGGATGCGTACGGGAAGAGGCTGCGTCGACCGCCGAACCTGTTACCGGGTAATGCCGGCGTAGGGAGATCAGGTCTCATGACCATTCAGGACGCACGCACGCCTGCCGTCAGCCAGGACGCCGACGGCCAGACCGAGCGCCAGCCCGGCTGGCACAAGGGATACCTGGCGGGCTCCCGGCCCGACCTCCGGGTGCCGGTCCGCCAGGTCCACCTCACCAACGGCAAGGACGTGACGCTCTACGACACGTCCGGCCCGTACACCGACCCGCAGATCGAGACCGACGTCCGCCGCGGCCTCGCGCCGCTGCGCGAGAACTGGATCATCAGCCGCGGTGACACCGAGGAGTACGCGGGCCGCCCCGCGCGCCCCGAGGACGACGGCATCAAGCACACCTCGCCGCGCGGTGGCCTCAAGAACCTCGACGCGGTCTTCCCGGGCCGCCCTCGGCAGCCCCGCCGCGGCCGTGGCGGCGCCGCCGTCACGCAGCTCGCGTACGCCCGCCGCGGTGAGATCACCCCGGAGATGGAGTACGTCGCGATCCGCGAGAACGTCTCCCCCGAGGTCGTCCGCGAGGAGATCGCCGCAGGTCGCGCCGTGCTTCCGGCGAACGTGAACCACGCCGAGATCGAGCCGATGATCATCGGCAAGCGGTTCCTGGTGAAGGTCAACGCCAACATCGGCAACTCCGCGGTCACCTCCTCCATCGAGGAGGAGGTCGACAAGATGACCTGGGCGACCAAGTGGGGCGCCGACACGGTCATGGACCTCTCCACCGGCCGCAACATCCACACCACCCGCGAGTGGGTGCTGCGCAACTCTCCCGTCCCGATCGGCACCGTGCCGCTCTACCAGGCGCTCGAGAAGGTCGACGGCCGCGCCGAGGACCTGACCTGGGAGATCTACAAGGACACGGTCATCGAGCAGGCCGAGCAGGGCGTCGACTACATGACGGTCCACGCCGGCGTGCTGCTGCCGTACGTGCCGCTGACCGCCCGCCGCAAGACCGGCATCGTCTCGCGCGGTGGCTCGATCATGGCCGCGTGGTGCCTGGCGCACCACAAGGAGAACTTCCTCTACACGAACTTCGAGGAGCTCTGCGACATCCTCGCGACGTACGACGTCACGTACTCCCTCGGTGACGGACTGCGCCCCGGCTCGATCGCGGACGCCAACGACGCGGCCCAGTTCGCCGAGCTGAAGACGCTGGGCGAGCTGAACACCATCGCCAAGCGCCACAACGTCCAGACGATGATCGAGGGCCCGGGCCATGTCCCGATGCACAAGATCAAGGAGAACATCGACCTCCAGCAGGAGATCTGCGAGGAGGCGCCGTTCTACACGCTCGGCCCGCTGACCACGGACGTCGCGCCCGCCTACGACCACATCACCTCGGGCATCGGCGCCGCGATGATCGCCTGGTGGGGCACCGCGATGCTCTGCTACGTCACGCCCAAGGAGCACCTGGGCCTGCCCAACCGTGACGACGTCAAGACCGGCGTCATCACCTACAAGATCGCGGCGCACGCCGCGGACCTGGCCAAGGGGCACCCGGGCGCCCAGGAGTGGGACGACGCCCTGTCGGACGCGCGGTTCGAGTTCCGCTGGGAGGACCAGTTCAACCTGGCCCTCGACCCGGACACGGCCCGCGAGTTCCACGACGAGACCCTCCCGGCCGAGCCGGCCAAGACCGCGCACTTCTGCTCCATGTGCGGTCCGAAGTTCTGTTCGATGAAGATCTCGCAGGACATCCGCCGTGAGCACGGCGGCGACCTGAAGGCGGACGAGATCCAGGCCGGCATGGCGGAGAAGTCCGCCGAGTTCGCGGCCTCGGGCAACCGCGTCTACCTGCCGCTGGCCGACTGACGCAACGGCCGATGGTGAGGACCCGCGACCCTATGGGGGGAGTCGCGGGCCCTCGCCGTCAGGCGACCACCTGGTACTGCGGGTCCAGCTTGCGGCGGGCGAAGTCGAGGTTGCCGCGGATGCGGGCGTGCTGGTCCTCGGGGAGCCTGCCCTCCTGGAGGAGGCGCTCGCTGCATTCCAGCGACTCCTGGTAGGCGCCGGTCCAGTACGCGGCCACGGCCAGCTCGTCGAGCGCGCGCCACGCGTACCAGTCGGGCTCGACGAAGAGGATGTCGTCGGGACGCGGGATCCGCACCGCCTGCCGGGCGAACACGTACGCCAGTGGCCAGCGGCTCTCGACGCGGCACACGCGGGCGAGGTCGCCGAGCGCTTCGGCCCGCGTGGGGCGGCTCTCGTGCGCGCGGAGGTAGCGGTCCATGACCTCGGCCGCCGGCCGTTCGAGGCGCGCCGCCAGCCGGGCCGCGTAGAGCTGCGCGCAGTAGGCCTCCTCGGCGAAACCGCCCATGCCCGCCCTCAGGTCGTAGGCGGCGAGAGACTTCTCCGCTTCTCCCGCGTCGCGCCAGCTCTGGGCCAGGTAGAACGCGTAGCGGGCGTTGTCCGGCTCGTCGAGCAGACCCTGTTCGAGGATCTCCGCGTCGCGCCGGTACTTCTCCTGCTCGCTCCCCTCCCGGCCGCGCGCCCCGCCGCCGACGATGAGGATGCTGGCGCCTTCGAGGACCTCGCTGCTGTACCCGGCTTCGCAGTGCAGGTACTCGTGGAGCACGCCCACGTAGGTCCAGGGCAGGCGGGTGGAGACCAGGGCGGGACGCCAGTGGACGACGGGGCGGTGGTGCACCGCGAGGCGGTACGCGTCCAGGGTGAGCTCCGGCATGCGGAAGCCGGGCTGTACCTCCATCAGGTCATCGGCGTCGAGGAACAGCAGGTAGTCCGCGTGAGTGCGGGCGAGCTCGATCGCCTCGGTGCGGCTGGCGCCGAATCCCCGCCACGGCCGCTCGTGCAGCACGCCGGGCAGATCGCCGAGGAATTCCCGGATGATCTCCTGGGTGCCGTCCGTCGAGCCCGTGTCCACGATCACCCAGGTGTCGATCAGCGGGCGTACCGATTCGAGACAGCGCCGGATCACCGGAGCCTCATTTTTGACGATCATGTTCAGGCAGACTTTTGCTTTCAAGGGTCCCATCCACTCTGGTGATGAAGATGACCGAGAGCCGACGGTAAGTACCCGGGTATTGCCGTGCAAGGAAGCTCGACCGCAAGGGCGGGGCAGCGCCGTGTGCGTTACTGCAGGCGCAGCCAACAGAGACTCATTTGCTAGTCCGATAAGTGGACTTACTCGCGCGGCGGCCGACCGTCGACGACCGCGGTCCGCACGATGACCGAGGTGGCCATTCCGGCCCCATCGCACATCGTTCGATCCGGTTTCGAGAAGGAGCGGCAAATATGAGCCCCGAGAACAGGACCAGGTCAACTCTTGGTCCGCTGCCCAGGCGCAGCAGCTGGATGGCCGGCGGCGCCCTCACGTCGTTGGCCCTGGTGGTGGTGGGCATCGCCAGCCCCGCCTTCGCCACGGCGACGAACATGCAGGCGGCCAAGACGGTCAGGGCAGCAAGTCCCACGGGCGGCGGGGACAGGTGTGAGCTGCACAGGAAGCCGAATCACGATGTGAGAGACGAGCAGGCCGGCCCGCGGGGCGGCGGCGGTGACGAGTGCGGCAAGCGGGGTCCGACGGGCCCGACCGGCCCGACGGGTCCCAGGGGCCCGCAGGGTGAGCCGGGCCAGGACGGCGCCGACGGTGCGACCGGCGCGACGGGCGCGACGGGTACGGACGGCGCCGACGGTGCGACGGGCGCGACGGGTACGGACGGCGCCGACGGTGCGACGGGTGCCACGGGTGCGACGGGTACGGACGGCGCCGACGGTGCGACGGGCGCGACCGGTGCGACGGGAGCTACCGGGCCCTGCAGCGACATCGACAGCTACGCGCCGTCGAACTCGGAGTCGTTCAGCGCCGCGCTCACGGGCGGCCTTGCCTACGCCGGTCGTTCGAGCACGACAGGAGGGAACATCGCTTGGACTGACCTCACGAACGCCGACAACCCGGGATATCCCTTCGGTACGGCGTGCGGTATCTCAATCATCGACCAGGGCAACGACTCCTACGTCAGGGTGCTGACCACCGACGGCAACGTCTACCAGACGCACGGAGACACCAACGGCACCAACTTCATCTGGGACGAAGGGTGGACCGCACTGACCGCCCCCGTTCCTGGGGTCCTCAGGGGGAAGGCGTTCAAGGGAGACCTCATGCGTGGAGCCCCGCCGAACCACCTTCCCTAGGGAAGATCACTCCGGCCGGTTCTCCGGGCCGCCGAAGTCCGGGCTGGTGAAGTCCGGAGGTGTGTAGCCGGGCCGGGGTCCCTCCGACGGGGATCCCGGACTGGTGAAGTCCGGCCGGCTGTATCCCAGGTTGGGGATGCGGCCGGCCGCCGGCGTGCGGGGGGTGGGGAAGCCCGGCCCCGCGCTCGGATCGGCCAGCGCGTCCCGCAGGAACGGCATGATGCCGCGTTCCAGCAGCGCGTGCCGCCAGGCCTCGCGGGCCCGTGCGACCTCGTCCGGCACCGCCTCGGTCTCGTCCGCCCCCACCTCGGTCGCGCTGTTGCGGACGGCCGTCACCAGCAGCCCGATCACGGCGAAGAGCAGGGCCACCGCGGTGAGGCCGCCGAAGAGCCAACCTGCCGTCAGCATCGTTTCCGCGAAGGCCGGTTCGGGCTCGATCATCTTCAGGATGTAACCCACGAGCAGGAAGATCAGCATCGCGGTGCCCGCCAGGACCGGCGCGAGGACCGCGACCACGGCGCTGACGCCCGCGCCACCGCCGCTGCCCTGTCCGTCGTCCTCGTCGCCCGTCGTGCCGGGCGCCGTCAGGGCCTCGTCGCGCCGTTCCCCCCGGACCTTCACGTAGTGGCCGTACTCGGCGGCTGCCGCGGCCGCCAGCAGGGCGCTGGCGCCCTGGGCCATGGTGCGCAGCTGTTCGGCGTTCAGCCGTTCGCCGAGCGTGGCGAGTTCGGGCCGCTCGTGCGCGGCGCGCAGGGCCTCGTCGACGAGCCGATCGAACTCCGGTCGGTCTTCGGTCAGCAGGTGCGGAGCGCTGGTCATGTGCATCCCCCGATGCTCCGTAGAAGCCGGTTTGCCCGCGTAGACCCGGGCGCCGGCACAAACGGAGGAGAGCCTGCTACGGATAGAGCGATGGTAGAGCGCCCACGCCACGCCGTGACAGGGGCTTTCCGGAAATACCCCGCTCCGTAAGCTCTCAGTCGCTCAGGGGCAGTTGTACGACAAGCAGTTTTCCTGCCATCGTCACGCCGCCGTCCATCGCGATGGCGAGCCCTTCCGCGTACACGTGCGGACCGTCCACGGCCTCGGGGCCGCGCGACTCGTCGCCGTCCTCGGTGCCCACTTCGCCGAGCAGGTACGGGATGGGGCTGTGCCCGTGCACGACGCGGCTGCCGCCGTAGGTGTCGAGGAGTTCGCGTACGGCCGCCGGGCCCGTTCCCTCGTCGCGGAAGGCGAACCGCTTGGTGAACTTGCGGAAGAGGTCCCAGGTGATGTCGGCGTCGCCGCGGTTGAGCAGCTCGTGGATGGTGTCGTTGACGTCCTCGATGGAGTCGCCGTAGTCGAGGTAGGCCGTGGTGTCGGAGTGCAGCAGCAGGTGGCCCTCCTCCAGGACGGCCGCGTCCAGACGGGACATCCACTGCAGGTGGACGTCCTGCAGGCGCTCCATGTCGGTGCGCTGGCCGCCGTTGAGGAGCCAGGCGGCCTGGAAGGTGGCGGTGCCGGCGCCGGAGACGACGGGGGTGTCGCCGAACCGCTTGGCGCCGATGAGCAGCAGCTCGTGGTTGCCCATCAGGGCCTTGCAGTAGCCGCCGGCGGCGGCGGCCTCGGCGGACAGCCGCATGACGAGGTCGATGACGCCGATGCCGTCGGGGCCGCGGTCGGTGAAGTCGCCGAGGAACCAGAGCCGGGCGTTGCCGGCGGACCAGCGGCGCTCGGTGTCGATCAGACCCTGGGCGTGGAGCTCGGTGACGAGCTCGTCGAGGTAGCCGTGGACGTCGCCGACGACGTAGAGGGGTCCGGGACCGGCGGCCTGGTCCTGGTCGTGCTCCTGGGGCACGTACTGGACCTGGACGGTGTCGCCGGGGCCGCCGCGGCCGATCACGGGAAGGTCCCGGTAGGTCGGGGTGTAGCCCTCGGGGTCGCCGTCCTCGTCCGGTTCCTGGGACGTCGCGTGCACGGGCTCGACGTCGTGGCGCACGGCGGGACGCGCGTCCGGGACACGAGCGTCCGGGACACGAGCGTCCGGGATACGCGCGTCCGGGACACGTGTGTCCGCGTACGGGGCCGGCAGCGCGGCCGGGTGCGGCGCAGGAGGCTGCTGCGCGGGAGCCGGCGGCGCAGGAGGCTGCGGCGCGGGCACGTGGTGCGCGGGCACCTGCGGCGCGGCCGGGTGCGGCGGGTAGCCCGGCTGCTGAGGCACGGTCGCCCTGCCGTCCTCGTAGTACGCCGGGTACTCGCCGTACACCGGGGTCTCGCCGGGCAGCCCGGTGGCAGCGGCGTACGCGGCGGGTTCGGTGACTGGAACCCGGAAGTCCCGCAGCGTGTCCGTCCGCATCGCGGGTCCCTGACCGGCCCCCTGAGTCATCGACCCCTCCACCACCGTCGCGCTGCCGTACACCTGCGGACCCTCCTGACCTCCGGGGAGGAGGGTCCGTGATGTCGTGCGCCCATCATAGGAATGCGGCTCGCGCTCTGTGACGCACCAGGGGTGGTGAATCCTGTGCGGAGCCGATCGTTCCTACCGCTTTCTACCGATATCGGTGTTGCAGAAATCGTCGGCCGGTCCTTGATCGGTGGTCGGACGGTCCCCGGTCGGCCTCTCGGCAGGCCGACCGGACGGTCTGTCGGTCAGTCCTGTGCCGGGGACCGGGGCGGGCTGACGGTCGTGCGGGGCTGCCTGCGCTGCGACGAGGTACGGATGATGAGTTCGGTCGGGACGACCTGTTCGACGGGTCGCCCGGTGTTCACTCCCTCGATGGCGTCGATGAGGAGCTGTACGACGGCGGTGCCGATGCGGCGCGGTTTGAGGGACAGGGTGGTGATGGGCGGTTCGGTGTTGGCGTAGACGGTGGACTCGCTGCAGCACACGAGCAGCAGGTCCTCGGGGACGCGCAGGCCGTAGCGCCGGGCGGCGGCCAGCAGGTCGGTGCCGTTGGGGTCGAACAGCCCGTAGACCGCGTCGGGCCGGTCGGGACGGGCGAGGAGCCGGTCGGCGGCGACGGCGCCCGCGCACGGGTCGTGCGCGGGGTAGGACTCGTAGACGGGGTCCTGGCCGACGCGCTCGCACCAGTTGAGGTAGGCGGTGGTGGAGAGCCGGGTGTAGGTGTCGGTGGTGGTGCCGGTCAGCAGCCCGATCCGGCGGGCTCCGGCGGCGGCGAGGTGGTCGAGCAGGCCGAGTACGGCGGCCTCGTGGTCGTTGTCGACCCAGGCGGTGACGGGGAGGGAGCCTGCGGGGCGGCCGTCGGAGACCACGGGCAGACCTTGGCGGACCAGTTCGGTGACGACGGGATCGTGGTCGGAGGGGTCGATGACGACGGTGCCGTCGAGGGCGACGTTGGACCACACGTCGTGGCGGGAGGTGGCGGGGAGGATGACGAGGGCGTAGCCGCGGGCGAGCGCGGCCGAGGTCGCGGCCCTGGCCATCTCGGCGAAGTAGGCGAATTCGGTGAAGGTGAAAGGTTCATCCCCGTACGTCGTCACGGTCAGGCCGATGAGGCCGGACTTGCCGGTACGGAGGGTGCGGGCGGCGGCCGACGGGCGGTAGCCCAGCCGGTCGGCGACCTCGCGAACGTGGCGGCGGGTGGCGTCGGGCAGCCGTCCCTTGCCATTGAGCGCGTCGGAGACGGTTGTGATGGAGACGCCCGCCGCGGCGGCCACGTCCCTGATGCCGGCCCGGCCCTGTCGGCCGGCGGCCCGCCGGGTGGTCTCGGTCCGGCTCACCTGATGCTTCCCTGCTGCTGTCATGGCGAGCCGATAGTAGGGCTCGGTGGGGAGGGTGGTCCGGGTGCATATGCACCCGTTGACAGGCACGTTTCTGCATGGTTCGCCACCCCCAATGACCTTGGAAACGAAGGCATTTGGTCGCTCAGGGTGAGTGTGGGGCTTGTCGTCGGGTCCGGGCATGCCAAAACGATGCGATCTCGGGCCGGTCTCAACTCACCTGCACGAGGGATGCGCGCCACGGCGCAGGCCACCGGCGCGCGCATATATGCGCGCGCTCCCCCGCATTCCTGGCGCCCCCATTCTCGGAACGGCGGAATCCTCATAAGGTGAGCAGTATTGAGTCGACGGCGACGTCGTACGGGACGGTCGAGGAGGACCTGCGGTGAGCGAGAAGAGCCCGAAGCTGCGCGCCGAGCTGGACGGCATTCCGACATACAAGCCCGGCAAGCCGGCTGCCGCGGGAGGGCCTGTCGCGTACAAGCTGTCCTCGAACGAGAACCCGTACCCGCCGCTCTCGGGCGTGCTGGAGACCGCCGTCGCGGCGGCCGGGAACTTCAACCGGTACCCCGACATGGCCTGCACCGGCCTGGTGAACGAGCTCGCCGAGCGCTTCGGCGTGCCGGTCGAGCACATCGCCACGGGCACCGGCTCGGTCGGTGTGGCCCAGTCGCTGATCCAGTCGGCGGCGGGCCCGGGCGACGAGGTGATCTACGCCTGGCGGTCCTTCGAGGCGTACCCGATCCTCACGCAGATCTCGGGTGCGACCTCGGTGCAGGTCCCGCTGACCGACGGCGATGTGCACGACCTGGACGCGATGGCCGCGGCGATCACCGACCGGACCCGGCTGATTTTCGTCTGCAACCCGAACAACCCCACCGGCACGGCCGTGCGCCGCGCCGAGCTGGAGCGCTTCCTGGACCGGGTGCCCTCGGACATCCTGGTCGTCCTGGACGAGGCGTACCGCGAGTTCGTGCGCGATGCGGACGTGCCGGACGGCATCGAGCTCTACCGCGACCGCCCCAACGTCGCCGTGCTGCGTACGTTCTCCAAGGCGTACGGGCTCGCCGGCCTGCGGGTCGGCTTCGCGGTGGCGCACGAGCCGGTGGCGGCGGCGCTGCGCAAGACGGCCGTGCCCTTCGGCGTCAGCCAGCTGGCGCAGGACGCGGCGGTGGCCTCGCTGCGCGCCGAGGACGAGCTGATGGGCCGTGTCGGGGCGCTGGTGAGCGAGCGCACCCGGGTCCACGAGACGCTGGTCGCGCAGGGCTGGACCGTCCCGGACACGCAGGCGAACTTCGTGTGGCTGCGGCTGGGGGAGCGGACCGTCGAGTTCGCGGAGGCCTGCGACAAGGCCGGTGTGGTGGTCCGGCCCTTCGCGGGCGAGGGCCTGCGGGTCACGATCGGTGAAACCGAGGCGAACGACCTCTTCCTGCACACGGCCGAGGCGTTCTTCAAGGGGCTCTAGAGGTGCCGGGGCTCGCTCAGGCGAGCTCCACGCGGACGGGATCGCCGTCGCGGACGGTGGAGAGCAGGCGGGGGTCGCCGTCGAACGAGCCGAGCACGTTGCACGGGCTCGCGAGGCGGCTCTCGCCTCCGCGCGAGATCGGCGTGGGGCCGTAGGGCAGTGCGAGGGCGTCGCCCTCGGTCCAGAACGCGACCGTGCCGGGCTCGACGACCTGCCGGGCGTCGTCCTCCAGGGCGACGGAGACGCCCGTGTCGAAGTAGACCTCCTCGCCCCACGTATTCGCGGAGGCGGAGATCGGAAGGGCCTCGGCCAGCGCCTTGCTGGTCGGGGTCTCGTCGAGGGTTGCGGTGAGCTGGCCCGCAGGCCAGGAGATTCGAATCTGCATGAGCCTGATTCAACAATCTGTTGAATCAATTGGCTAGAGGGGTACCCCGCCCGAAGGTGGCCGAGAGTGGTGCGACATAATGCTTGTGAATGTGAACGCGTTCACAAGCGTGTCCTACTTGCTCCCGTATTGGGTGGGGCACACCAGGCAGAGTGCCGCGTGACCACGGCGACGCGAAGGAGACGAGGACGTGGACCTAGCTTTGGCGCCGGAGACTCTGGCGCGATGGCAGTTCGGCATCACCACCGTCTATCACTTCCTCTTCGTACCCCTGACGATCTCCCTCGCCGCGCTCACGGCCGGCCTGCAGACCGCATGGGTGCGCACCGAGAAGGAGAAGTACCTCAGGGCCACGAAATTCTGGGGAAAGCTTTTCTTGATCAATATCGCGATGGGTGTCGTCACCGGCATCGTCCAGGAGTTCCAGTTCGGCATGAACTGGTCCGACTACTCGCGATTCGTCGGGGACGTCTTCGGAGCCCCCCTCGCCTTCGAAGCGCTGATCGCCTTCTTCTTCGAGTCGACCTTCATCGGTCTGTGGATCTTCGGCTGGGACAAACTGCCGAAGAAGATCCACCTGGCCTGCATCTGGATGGTGTCCATGGGCACCGTCCTGTCCGCCTATTTCATCCTGGCGGCCAATTCCTGGATGCAGCATCCCGTCGGATACCGCATCGACGAGGAGCGGGGCCGGGCCGAGCTCACCGACTTCTGGCTCGTGCTGACCCAGAACACCGCGCTCACCCAGTTCTTCCACACCATCACGGCCGCCTTTCTGGTCGGCGGCGCGTTCATGGCCGGGATATCCGCCTATCACCTGGCGCGCAAGAAGCACGTCCCCGTGATGCGGAGCTCGCTGCGCCTGGGCCTGATCGTCATGATCATCGCCGGTATGGGCACGGCGATCAGCGGCGACCTGCTCGGCAAGGTGATGTACAAGCAGCAGCCCATGAAGATGGCCGCCGCGGAGGCGCTGTGGGACGGCGAGGCGCCCGCGCCTTTCTCCGTCTTCGCCTACGGGGACGTCGACAAGGGCCACAACAAGGTCGCGATAGAGATCCCCGGCCTGCTGTCCTTCCTGGCCAACGACGACTTCACCTCCTTCGTCCCGGGCATCAACGACGTCAACAAGGCCCAGCAGGAGAAGTTCGGTCCCGGCGACTACCGGCCCAACATCGCCGTCGCCTACTGGGGCTTCCGCTGGATGATCGGCTTCGGCATGGCCTCCCTCGGCATCGGAGCACTGGGTCTGTGGCTGACCCGCAAGCGCTTCCTGCTGCCGGCCGGGCTGCGGACCGGTGAGGACGAGGTCCCGCACCTGGTGCTCTTCAAGAAGCCGCTGAGTCCGAAGTTCGCCAACCTCTACTGGATCGTCGCGCTCTGGACCATGGGCTTCCCGCTCATGGCCAACTCCTGGGGCTGGATCTTCACCGAGATGGGCCGCCAGCCCTGGGTGGTCTACGGGGTCCTGCGCACCAGGGATGCGGTCTCACCGCACGTCTCCCAGGCCGAGGTGCTCACCTCGATGATCGGCTTCACGCTCCTGTACGCGGTGCTGGCCGTGATCGAGGTCCGGCTCATGATCAAGTATGTCAAGGCCGGACCGCCCGAACTCACCGAGGCAGATCTCAACCCGCCCACCAAGATCGGTGGGGACGACAAGAACCCCGACCGGCCGATGGCCTTCTCGTACTGAGGCCGAGGAGCGCACACCATGCAACTCCACGATGTCTGGTTCGTACTCATCGCCGTCCTGTGGACCGGCTACTTCTTCCTGGAGGGTTTCGACTTCGGAGTCGGCGTCCTGACCAAGCTGCTCGCCCGCGACCGCACGGAGAAGCGGGTTCTGATCAATACGATCGGGCCCGTGTGGGACGGCAACGAGGTCTGGCTGCTCACCGCGGGCGGGGCCACCTTCGCCGCCTTCCCCGACTGGTACGCCACCCTCTTCTCAGGCTTCTACCTGCCGCTGCTGCTCATCCTGATCTGCCTCATCATCCGTGGCGTCGCCTTCGAGTACCGGCACAAGCGCCCCGAGGACAGGTGGCAGACCAACTGGGAACACGCGATCTTCTGGACCTCGTTGATCCCCGCGTTCCTGTGGGGCGTGGCCTTCGCCAACATCGTGCGCGGGGTCAAGATCGACGCGGACATGGAGTACGTCGGCACCTTCTTCGACCTGCTGAACGTCTACTCGGTCCTCGGCGGACTGGTCACGCTCACCCTGTTCACCTTCCACGGCACGGTCTTCGCCTCGCTCAAGACCGTCGGTGACATCCGGGACCGCTCGCGCAGGCTGGCGACCCGGCTGGGTGCCGTCACTGCCGTACTGGCCCTGGTCTTCCTGATCTGGACGCAGGTGTCACGCGGGGACGGAACGAGCCTGATCGCGATGATCGTCGCGGTGCTGGCGCTGGTCGGGGCACTCGCCTTCAACCAGATGGGCCGCGAAGGCTGGTCGTTCGCACTGTCCGGGGTCACCATCGCGGCGGCCGTCGCGATGCTGTTCCTCACGCTTTTCCCGAACGTCATGCCGTCTTCGCTGGACCCCGCCTGGAACCTCACGGTCACCAACGCGTCGTCGAGCGCGTACACCCTGAAGATCATGACCTGGTGTGCGGCCGTGGCCACCCCGCTCGTGCTGCTCTACCAGGGCTGGACGTACTGGGTGTTCCGCAAGCGGATCGGGACGCAGCACATCGTCGATGTGCACTGAGTCCCCGCGACGTATGACCTGCCTGTCCGGCTGACCTCCCCGAGGGGATGTTTCACGTGAAACCGATCGACCCGCGCCTGCTCCGGTACGCCCGTTCCACCCGCCTCTTCCTGGGGGCTGTGGTGGCCCTGGGTCTTGCCGGGGCGGGACTGGTCGTCGGTCAGGCCATGCTCATCGCCGAGATCGTGGTCGGCGCCTTCGAGCGGGGGCTCGACGCCGGGGAGCTCCGTACGCCACTGCTGCTGCTCGCGGCGGTGGCGCTCGGACGCGGGCTGATCGCCTGGCTGACGGAACTGGCCGCGCACCGGGCGGGCGCCGCGGTCAAGTCGGAGCTGCGGGGCAGGCTGCTGGACCGGGCCGCCGAGCTCGGGCCCGGATGGCTCACCGGGCAGCGGACCGGATCGCTGGTCTCACTGGCCACCCGCGGTGTGGACGCCCTCGACGACTACTTCTCCCGCTACCTGCCCCAGCTGGGGCTCGCGGTGGTCGTGCCGGTGGCGGTGCTCGCCCGTATCGTCACCGAGGACTGGGTGTCGGCGGCCATCATCGTGGTGACGCTGCCCCTGATCCCCGTGTTCATGATCCTCATCGGCATGGCCACCCAGTCCCGGATGGACCGCCAGTGGCGGCTGCTCTCGCGGCTGTCGGGTCACTTCCTCGACGTGGTGGCCGGGCTTCCCACCCTGAAGGTCTTCGGCCGGGCCAAGGCGCAGGCCGAATCGATCCGCAAGATCACCGACGACTACCGGCGCGCGACGATGCGGACCTTGCGCATCGCCTTCCTCTCGTCCTTCGCGCTGGAACTGCTGGCGACCCTGTCGGTGGCACTGGTGGCCGTGACCATCGGCATGCGGCTGGTCCACGGCGAACTGGACCTCTACACGGGCCTGGTCATCCTGATCCTGGCGCCCGAGGCGTACTTGCCGCTGCGGCAGGTGGGCGCCCAGTACCACGCCGCCGCCGAAGGACTGGCGGCCGCCGAGGAGATCTTCGAGGTTCTGGAGACCCCCGCCACGAGGCCGGCCGGCACGGCCGAGCTGCCGGTCGGTGCTCCCCTGCGCATCGAGATCGAAGGCATCGCCGTCCGCTACGAGGGCCGGGGAGAGGAATCGCCCCGGCCGGTCTCGCTGACGGTCGGTCCGGGGGAGTGCGTGGCCCTCACCGGCCCGAGCGGAGCGGGTAAGTCCACGCTGCTCCAGGTGCTGCTGGGGTTCGTGACACCGACCGCAGGACGGGTCCGGGTCGCGGGCGTGGACCTGGCAGAGCTGTCGCCGGAGCACTGGCGGGAGCAGATTGCGTGGGTGCCGCAGCGGCCGCACCTGTTCGCCGGGACGATCGCCGAGAACGTACGGCTGGCCCGTAGGGGCGCCTCGGACACGCAGGTGACCGAGGCGTTGAAGGACGCCGGGGCCTGGGAGTTCGTGACCGCGCTGCCGCACGGGGTGCAGACCCCGCTGGGCGAGGGTGGTGTGGGACTGTCCGCCGGACAGAGGCAGCGCCTGGCCCTGGCGCGCGCGTTCCTCGCGGACCGGCCGGTGCTGCTCCTGGACGAGCCGACGGCGGCGCTGGACGGCGGGACCGAGGCGGGGATCGTGGACGCGGTCCGCCGGCTTTCCGCGGGACGGACCGTGCTGCTGGTCGTGCACCGGCCGGCGCTGCTCGCGGTCGCGGACCGGGTGGCGGTGATCGAGGCGGGTTGCGCCCCCGAGGGACCGTCGGCGGAGCGGCTGCTCCCCCGCCGCGTCGCCTCCCCCGTCGGCGCCGGGCTCCGGTCCCCCGACGGCCGTGGCCGGGACGCCGGGGAGTGGATCCTCGGTGCCGCTCCCGAACAGGCACGGCCCCGTCGCGGGAAGGGCGCCGGCTCGGTGGCGGCCGGTGATCCGCTGCGCCGGGTGCGGGCCGTCGCGAAGGCATGGCAAGGACGCTTCAGGCTCGGTCTGTTGCTCGGCGCGCTGGCCGTCGGATGCAGCGTCGGCCTGATGGCCGTGTCGGGCTGGCTGATCTCGCGGGCCTCGGAACAGCCGCCCGTGCTCTACCTGATGGTTGCCGTCACGGCCACCCGGGCCTTCGGAATGGGCCGCGCCGTCTTCCGGTACGCGGAGCGGCTCGTCTCGCACGACGCCGTGCTGCGGATGCTCGCCGACCTGCGGGTCTCCGTGTACCGCCGACTGGAGCGCATCGCGCCCGCCGGGCTGCGCGAGCACCGGCGCGGTGACCTGCTGGCCCGGCTGGTGGCCGACGCCGACGCATTGCAGGACTACTGGCTGCGCTGGCTGCTGCCCGTCGGCACGGCCGTGCTCGTCGGAACCGGCTCGGTCGCCTTCACCACCTGGCTGCTGCCCGAGGCCGGAGCCGTGCTCGCCGTCGGACTGCTCGCCGCCGGTATCGCGGTGCCGTTGGTCAGCGGGGCCTGCGCCCGCCGTGCGGAGCGAAGGCTCGCGCCCGCCCGGGGCGAACTCGCCACCCGGGTGGCCGATCTGCTCACCGGGACCGCGGAGCTGACCGTGGCCGGCGCGCTGGAGGACCGCAAGGGCCGGGCGCGGGAGAGCGACGGCCTGCTGACGCACATCGCCGCACGGGGCTCGGCCGCGGCCGGGCTGGGCAGCGGCCTCTCCGCCCTGGTGTGCGGACTCACTGTCGTGGCCGCCGCGGCCGTCGCCGCGAACGCCGTGTACGACGGACGGCTGTCCGGGGTGGCCATGGCCGTCGCGGTCCTGACACCGCTGGCCGCCTTCGAGGCGGTGAACGGGCTTCCGCTCGCCGTCCAGTACCGCCAGCGGGTGCGCCGTAGCGCCGAGCGGGTCTACGAGGTCATCGACGCGCCGGTCCCGGTCATGGAGCCGGAGCACGCCGCCGCGGCCCCCGCCTCGCCGTTCCCGCTGCGTCTGACGGGGCTCACCGCCCGCCACCCCGGGCAGGAACGTGCCGCGGTGCGCGATCTGGACCTGACCCTGGAGGCCGGCCGGCGCATCGCCGTCGTCGGTCCCTCGGGCTCCGGCAAGACCACCCTGGCCCAGGTCCTCCTCCGATTCCTGGACCCGGCCGCAGGCACCTACAGCCTGGGCGGAAAAGACGCGCGCACGCTCGACGGCGACGACGTACGGGCCCTCGTGGGCCTGTGCGCCCAGGACGCGCACATCTTCGACAGCTCGGTACGGGAGAACCTGCGCCTGGCCCGGCCCGGGGCGAGCGAGGAGCAGCTGCGGGAGGCACTGGCCGCGGCCCGGCTGCTGGAGTGGGCCGACGGACTTCCGGAGGGGCTGGACACGCTGGTCGGCGAGCACGGGGAGCGGATCTCGGGCGGTCAGCGCCAGCGGCTGGCCCTGGCCCGGGCGTTGCTCGCGGACTTCCCCGTACTGGTTCTGGACGAGCCGGCCGAGCACCTGGACCTGGCCACGGCGGACGCCCTGACGGCGGATCTGCTGGCCGCGACCGAGGGCCGGACCACCGTGCTGATCACACACCGGCTGGCCGGCCTGGAGGCGGTCGACGAGGTGCTCGTGCTGGACGGCGGTGCGGTCGTGCAGCGCGGCGCGTACGCGGAGCTGGCCGTCGCCGAAGGGCCGCTGCGGCGGCTGCTGGAGCGCGAAAGGGCAACGGACGGGACTTTGGCCAACTTTCCCCGCTAATCGGGACTAACTAGTCTCAGGACCATGTCAGTGCAGCAGCCGCAGGAATCGCCGGATCCCCCGTCGGATCCGTCGGATCCATCGGATCCATCGCAGGGAAGCCCGGGAAGCCCGGGAAGCCCGGAAACCTTGGGAACCCGGGAGACTCCTGGCACTCCGGCGACGCAGGGAGCGACCGCGGCGCAGGACCCGCTGGTGGCCGCCACCCAGGCCACCAGGAGTCTGCACGGCCTGTCCACCGAGCTCACGGCCCGCGTACCGCAACTGCTGGAGGCCATGAGGTCGGTCGGGACCGGGCTGGAGCTGCACTCCACACTGGACCGCATCTGCGAAACCGCGGCCGAACTCGCGGACGCCCGCTACGCGGCGATCGGCGTCGTCGACACGGAGGGCCGCGGCCTCTCGGACTTCGTCACCCACGGCATCAGCCCCGCTCAGGCACGGAGGATCGGACACCGTCCCGACGGGAAGCGGGGCCTGCTCGGGGCCCTGATCTCGCACTCGGACACCGTGCGGCTCGCCGATCTGACGCAGGACCCGCGCTCGGCGGGATTCCCGCCGCACCACCCGCCGATGAGGACCTTCCTCGGGGTGCCGATCCGGGTGCAGGGCGAGATCTTCGGCAATCTCTACCTCACCGAGAAGAACGACGGCGGCGAGTTCAACGACTACGACCTCCACATGGTCCGGGTTCTGGCCACCGAGGCGGGCATCGCCATCGGCAACGCCCGGCTGTACGAGGCCGCCACCCAGCGCGAGCGGTGGATCGACGGTTCGGTGGCCGTGACCACCGCCCTCCTGTCCGGCGGGGACGCCGATGACGCCCTCGCGGTGGTCGCCGAACAGGCCCGCCGGCTGGCCGACTCCGCGGCAGGGATCGTCATGCTGCCCGCCGAGGAGGGCGGGATGGAGATCGTCGCCGTCTCCGCCGAGAACCCGGCCACCTCGCTCGGGGTGGTGATCCCGGCCGAGAGCCCGGTGGTGGACAGACTGCTGGAGGGCGAGCCGGTCTTCGTGGACGACGCCGCCTCCGACCCCCGCACGATCAGCAGGCTCACCAGCCAGTACGGCCCCTGCATGATGCTGCCGCTGCAGAGCGGCGGTCGGGTGCTGGGAGCCCTGGTGACCCCACGGGCCCGCGGCGGCCGCCCCTTCACCGAGGCCGAGCGGACTCTGGCCACACAGTTCGCCTCGCAGGCGGCGCTCGCCCTGATGATGGCCGAGGCACAGCGCGACCGCGAGCGGCTGGCGGTGTTCGAGGACCGCGACCGGATCGCCCGCGACCTGCACGACCTGGTCATCCAGCGGCTCTTCGCCACCGGACTGATGCTGGAAGGCGCCCAGCGCCGGTCCATCGTCCCCGAGGTGCGCGACGGCGTGGGCAAGGCCGTGGACGAACTGGACGTGACGATCCAGGAGATCCGCACCGCGATCTTCGCCCTGCAGCAGGGTCCGGCGGAGGCCCCGTCCGGGCTGCGCACCCGGGTGCTGAGGGAGATCAACATGGCTGCCGTGCCCCTGGGCTTCAAGCCCGCGCACCGTTTCCTCGGCCCGATCGACGCGGTCGTCGGCGAGCTGGTGGGCAAGAACCTGATCGCCGCGCTGCGCGAGGCCCTGTCCAACGCCTTCCGTCATGCCGAGGCAACCAGGATCGAAGTGGTCCTCGACTCCACCGTCACGCTCGCCGACGGCCGGCCCGGGGTCCGGCTGGAGGTCGCCGACGACGGGGTGGGCATCCCCGAGGGAGGCCGCCGCAGTGGGCTGCGGAACCTGCGCCGACGGGCCGAGTCGCTGGGCGGCTCGAGTTCGTACGGTCCGGGCATCGGCGAGGACGGCGGCGGGACCACCGTGCGGTGGGAGGCCCCGCTCCAGCCCGCCGTCTAGATCCCGACCCGGCGAAGACCGTCCGGACCGGAACCCGGGGGCGTCCTCTTTCGGATCAGGCCTGCTGCTGCGCCGTCCGCTCGGCCAGGATGCGCTCGATGACGAGGGCGACCCCGTCCTCGTTGTTGGCGACCGTACGTCCGGACGCGGCCGCGATCACATCGGGGTGGGCATTGCCCATCGCGTACGAGGTGCCCGCCCAGCTCAGCATCTCCACGTCGTTCGGCATGTCCCCGAAGGCCACGACCTCGGCCGGGGAAATGCCGCGCTCGGCGCAGCACAGCGCCAGGGTGCTGGCCTTGGACACACCCGGCCCGCTGACTTCCAGCAGGGAGGTCGGACTGGAGCGGGTGATCGACGCGTACTCGCCTGCGGCGGAGCGCGCCAGCATCAGGAACTCGTCCGGGGCCAGCTCGGCGTGGTGTGCCAGCAGCTTGAGCACGGGCGCGGCGTCTTCATCCGTGTCCTCGTGCAGCAGCTTCTCGGCGGTGGCCACCCTGGCACCCGGATCCTTGAAGAAGGGCGGGTACGCCGGCTCATAGTTGATACCGGTGGTCAGCTCCACGGCGAACGAAGTGCCGGGTGCCGCGGCCCGTAGGGCATCGACGACGGCGAGTGCGGCCGGCCGCGGGAGGGACCTCACCTGCACGAATTCACGTCCGGCATGCAGATCGACCACCGCGGCGCCATTGGCGCAGATCGCGAGGCCATGGCCGTGGACATGGTCGCTGACCACATCCATCCAGCGGGCCGGGCGGCCGGTGACGAAGAAGACCTCGATTCCGGCCTCCTCGGCGGCGGCGAGTGCGGCGACGGTGCGTGGCGAGACGGACTTGTCGTCGCGCAGCAGGGTGCCGTCGAGGTCGGTGGCGATGAGCCGGGGCGTGGGGGTTGGCCCGTCCGGGCGCTGGGGAGCCGAGGTCACGGCTCCATCTTCGCCCATGGGCGGGGGCGTCCTGACCATGGGCGGGGACGCTGTCACCTCGGGCGATGTTTCACGTGAAACACCGGCGCTCCACGTGAAACATCGGCTCACCGTAGGCTCGAAGCATGAGTCTGCGTCTGAGCACGGTGATCCTTCCGGTACGTCGATGGCACGAGGGGGGCCGCGATCAGTGGCTCCGGGCTGAGCAGCTCGGATTCCATACTGCTTATACCTACGACCACCTGTCCTGGCGGACGTTCCGTGACGGCCCGTGGTTCGGGGCGGTGCCCACCTTGACCGCGGCGGCCACCGCCACCGAGCGGCTGCGCCTGGGCACGCTGGTCACCTCGCCGAACTTCCGGCACCCGGTGACCCTCGCCAAGGACCTCATCAGCCTGGACGACATCTCCGGCGGCCGCATCACCCTCGGCATCGGTGCCGGCGGCAACGGCTTCGACGCGACGGCGCTGGGCCAGGAGGCCTGGTCCCCGCGTGAGCGCGCCGACCGCTTCGCCGAGTTCGTGCCGCTGCTGGACCAGCTGCTGACCGAGGGCTCGGTGAGCCACGAGGGCACCTTCTACTCCGCCGTGGAGGCCCGCAACATCCCCGGCTGTGCGCAGCGGCCGCGACTGCCGTTCGCGGTCGCCGCGAACGGGCCGCGCGGTATGCGGCTCGCCGCACGCCATGGCCAGGCCTGGGTGACCACGGGTGACCCGAAGCTCTTCGACGAGGGCACGCCCGAGCAGTCGCGCGAGGCCCTGCGCGGGCAGCTCGAACGACTGGGCAAGATCTTCCTGGAGATCGGGCGGGACCCCGAGCCCGTGGAGAAGATCCTTCTGACCGGGTTCACGCCGGAGGCCAACAGCGTGCTGGAGTCCGTGGACCGCTTCGTCGACTTCGCCGGCCGCCACCGCGAGCTGGGCTTCACCGAGCTGGTGATCCACGCTCCGATCCCGGACTCCGATTTCGCCTCCGACGAGGCCGTGTTCGAGAAGATCGCCACCGAGGCCCTGGCTCAGATCGGCAACTGATCCGCCGCTCGTCCGGTCGTCGCCGCTCCCCGGCGGAAGTGGCGACGACCCCGCGGATCCCCGGGTGGCTCACACATCAGGGGGATGGCCGGACGGTCTCTGCGTGAACTGCGGTGCCCCGGACGCATGACCCCGTACTACTGGAAGCGCAGGAACTGCGGTGGTACGGCGTCCACCAGCCACACCCCGTTGGCGCTGACCCTGAATACGTGCCCGGCCGCACGCATCGCCCCCGCGTCCACGCTGAGGACGACGGGCCGTCCGCGTCGCGCGCCGACCCGGGTCGCGGTCTCCCGGTCGGGGGACAGGTGCACGTGGTGGCGGGCCATCGGGTGCAGCCCCTCGGCACGGATCGGGTCCAGGGCGGCGGCGACGGTGCCGTGGTAGAGGTACGCGGGCGGTTCGGCCTCCGGAAGGTCCAGGTCCACGGCCACGGTGTGCCCCTGGTTGGCCCGGATCCGGGTGCCGTCGACCGCGAACCGCTGCTTGTCGTTGGCGGCGACGACGTGGTCGAGCTCGGCGCGGTCGAAGGGGAAGCCGTGTGAGGCCGCCGCGTGCAGGAGATCGTCGATCTCCACCCAGCCCTGGGGGTCGAGCACCAGTCCGATCCGTTCCGGCTGGTGTCGCAGGTGTTTCGAGACGTACTTCGACACCTTCACGGTGCGTCTTTCATCCATGGCTCCAGCGTGCCCGGTCGGGCGGCCCCGGGGCAGGGAATTTTCGGGGACGGCCCGGCGGTGGACACCCTCTATCGCTCTTCCAAGATGCGGAATATATTTTCCACTTCCACTTCTGTTCAGGGGGAGAAACCATGACAGCCCAACCCTCACTGTCACGCCGTGCCGCTGCCGAGCTGATCGGTACCGCCGGTCTGCTCACCGTTGTGATCGGCTCCGGGCTCAAGGCCGCCGAGCTCAGCCCCGACACCGGTGTCGCCCTCATCGCCAACTCGTTCGCCTCGGCCATCGGCCTCGGGCTGATCATCACCCTCTTCGGGCCGCTCTCCGGCGCCCACCTCAACCCGGTGGTCACCCTCAGCTCCTGGTGGTCCCGGCGCACCGGCGGCGAGGGCCTGGGCGGCCGCGAGGCACTCGTCTACACCGCGGCCCAGAGCGCCGGAGCCGTCGGCGGAGCCCTCCTGGCGGAAGTCATGTTCGGCCGGACGCCGGGTGCCTTCGCCACGCAGGTGCGCGACGGCGGTCACCTGCTCATCGGCGAGGTCGTCGCCACCGCAGGTCTCGTCCTCCTGATCCAGGGCCTCGGGCACATCGGGCGCCCCAGGCTCATCCCGGCGGCGGTCGCGGCGTACCTCGCTGCCGCGATCTGGTTCACCTCGTCCGGCTCCTTCGCCAATCCGGCCGGAACCATCGGGCGCAGCTTCAGTGATTCCTTCACCGGCATAGCTCCGCAGTCGCTGCCCGGTTTCATCGGTGCCCAGCTGGCCGGCGCGATCCTCGGCCTGGCCCTGGCCGCCCTCCTGTACGGGCGCCGGTCCGGCCGGGCCGCGAAGCAGAAGCCGACGCCGGCGCCCGTGGCGGCAACGGTGGCCGCGACGGCGACCGTGACGGTCGAGACGACCGTTCCGGCGGTCCTGCCGGAGGCCGGACCGGTGGACGGACCGAGCCCCGCAAGGGCGGCCTACGAGGCCATCGGGTGAGACGGCATCTCAGTTGCCCACAGGAAAAGGTGACTTGTCCACAGCCGTTTGGGCGGGTTTTGACGTCAAACGCGTGATCCGCCCTGTGGAACCTGTGGACTAAGCGCGACCCCCCGTAATCGCTCTCTCCGCCGTAATCGCTCCTTCCGGCATCACCGCTCGCCCCGGCGCGCCAGATCGTTCATCGTCCGGGCCTGGAGCTCCCGCTCCGTCGCGGCCCGGACGAATTCCGCCACATGGTCGGCGCCCACCAGCTCCTGCACGGCACGTACCGTTCCGGCCGGCAGGGCCACCGGCGAGGGCCCGGTCGGTCCCGATGCGCCGGCCGCTCCCAGGTGTCGCTGGAGGTGCCGGGTCGCGAACAGTCGCATCGCCCGCGCCAGCTCGGCGTCCACGGTCTGCTGGGCCAACGGCCGAAGCCGCCGCACCATCGTCGCCGCCTCCGCCGCGTCCGAGTCGGTGGGCGGCACCTGCCCGAGGTAGCGCGCGAAGACGTGTTCGGTGGTGAACTCCAGGAACCGCGAGGCGATGTGTTCCACCTGCCCACGCAGTTCCCGCAGGTGGCCGGTGATCGCTGTCAGCGGCACCCCTGCCGCGTACAGCTCGGCGGCCACCGCCAGCTCCTGCGGGGAGGGCACCAGGAACTGGTCCGGGCGTCCCGGGATCCGCTCCAGCACCCCGAGCCCGCAGGCCTCGTCCACCGCCTCGTCGTCCGGGCGGCCGCCGAACCGCTCGTTCAGTTCTTCCCGGCTGATCCGGGCCGCTTCCTCGTCGGTCCACGGCCCGTGCACCTCGGCGACCAGCCCCAGTACGCCGCCCAGACCGCGCCCCGCGTCCCAGGCCTCCAGGAGCTCCTTGATGGAGGCCAGGGTGTATCCGCGGTCCAGCAGGTCCGCGATCTGGCGCAGTCGCGCCAGATGCGTGTCCCGGTAGACGTTGGAACGGCCCCGCCGCTCCGGCTTCGGCAGCAGACCACGGTCCTGGTACGCCCGGATCGTGCGCACCGTCGCTCCGCTGTGGTGTGCCAGATCCTCGATCCGGTATTCGGCTACCGCCTGATCGGACAATCCCGGCTCCCTACGACATCGCGGCTCGGCCGACCGCGCCCGCCGCGGCCCGGGCGGCAGGTGAAGCCGCAAGGCACTCGACCGCCCTGCGCAGCGAGCCCTCCTGCGAGGGATGGTACGACCGCCGGAAGGAGCGGGGTATGGCCGTGCCGCGCTCTCTCCACGTGGGCAGCAGCCCGTCGGGTTCCGGTCGAAGGCCATCCGGCGCGGGCCCGTTCACAACTTCGGCTCCAGCCTCGCGATGCGCCGCAGCGTGCGCGGCGCGAAGCGGGACATCCACAGGGCGCCCTTCGACTCGGGAGTCACGGGTACGACGGCCTCGTTGCGCACGACGGCCCGCAGGATCGCGTCGGCGACCTTCTCCGGCGGGAAGTTGCGCAGCCCGTACAGCCGCGAGGAGCGTTCCTGGCGGCGCTTCTGCTCGGCCTCGTCCACACCGGCGAAGCGCGAGGTGGCGGTGATGTTGGTGTTGACGATGCCCGGGCAGATCGCGGAGACGCCGATCGACTTCGAGGCCAGTTCCGCGCGCAGGCATTCGGAGAGCATCAGCACGGCGGCCTTCGACGTGCTGTAGGCGGGCAGGGTCCGGGAGGGCAGGTAGGCGGCGGCGGAGGCGGTGTTGACGATGTGCCCGCCCTGACCGCGCTCGGCCATCTGCTTCCCGAAGATCCGGCAGCCGTGGATGACGCCCCACAGATTGACGTCCAGGACCTTCTTCCAGTCCTCGGCGGTGGTGTCGAGGAAGGCCCCGGACAGACCGATCCCGGCATTGTTGACCAGGACGTCGACGATTCCGTACTCGGCGGCGACCTTCACCGCGAGCTTCTCCATCGCCTGTTCGTCGCTGACGTCCACGCACTCGGCCCAGGCCTCGGCGGCGCCGACGAGGCGGGCCATGTCGGCCGTGCGCGCCGCGCCTTCGGCGTCCCGGTCGACGGCCACCACCCGGGCCCCGGCCTCGGCGAAGGCGAAGGCCGTGGCCCGGCCGATACCGCTGGCCGCGCCGGTGACCAGGACCAACTGCCCCGCGAAGCGGTCGGCGTACTTGCCCGGGGCCTTCTGCTCGGGCGCCCGCGTCGCGGGTTCCTCCCGGTCGGTGACGAACTCGGTGATCCAGACGGCCAGCTGGTCGGGCCGGGTCCGGGGAACCCAGTGCTTTGCGGGCAGGGTCCGCCGCAGCAGGTCCGGGGCCCACCGCTCCAGGCCGTCGTAGAGCCGCTCGGACAGGAAGGCGTCCCCGGTCGGGGTGATCAGCTGAACCGGTACGTGGGCGTAGGCGTCGGGGCGCGGCCGGCGCAGCCGCGGTCGCACGTTGTCGCGGTAGAGCCAGGCGCCGTGGGCCGCGTCCGAAGGCAGCGAGGCCGTCGGATAGGAGCCGGCCGGAACCTTCTCGAGGCGCTCGAGCATCGCCGGCCAC
Organism: Streptomyces sp. NBC_01232; assembly: GCF_035989885.1. Classification (GTDB taxonomy): domain Bacteria; phylum Actinomycetota; class Actinomycetes; order Streptomycetales; family Streptomycetaceae; genus Streptomyces. The sequence goes on along the minus strand of NZ_CP108518.1, from coordinate 4,171,621 downwards.
CGCTTGCCGAGCGGCCCGCGCCAGGCGAGCTCAGGCAGCACGGGGGTGTGCAGCATGTAGACGTACCAGGACTTGGCGCCCTGGCCGAGCAGTTGCGCTGCGGCTCGCGGGGTGGGCCGTGCCATCCGCTTCTTGATCCAGTGCCCGAAGTGGTCGAGGGAGGGCCCCGACATCGAGGTGAAGGAGGCGATCCTGCCCTCGGTGCGGGCGACCGTCGCGAACTCCCAGCCCTGTACGGAGCCCCAGTCGTGGCCGACCAGGTGCACGGGCCGGTCCGGGCTGACCGCGTCCGCCACCGCCAGGAAGTCGTCGGTCAGCTTCTCCAGGGTGAAGCCGCCGCGGAGCGGCTGCGGCGCGGTGGAGCGCCCGTGGCCGCGTACGTCGTAGAGGACCACGTGGAAGCGCGTCGCGAGCCGCTCGGCGACCTCCGACCAGACCTCCTTGCTGTCCGGATAGCCGTGCACCAGCACCACCGTCGGCCGGCCCGTCTCGCCGAGCTCCACGACACACAGCTCGACACCGCCGGTGCTCACCCGGCGCTCGCGCGCACCCGTCGGCTCCACCGTTCCTGCTCCGTCCATGCCGCTCATGTCGCTCATGCTGCCTTCTCCTCGGCCCAGCGCCGCACGTGCGGCAGATCGTCGTCCAGCCAGAACGCGCTCTCCTCGGGGTCCCGGGAGTCGGTGACGACCAGGATCTCCTCGAACTTCGCACCCGTGCCCCTGAAGCCGAGGTGCGGTTCCACCGCCCACAGGCCGGGCTGTGGCGGATGGTCGGAGAAGTGGTAGGGGCTCCACAGCGGGGACCAGCCCTCGCGGTGCCCGTGCAGGGCGTCACTGGCCAGGCCCTTGAGGGACTGGGTGCCGAATCCGAACGCGGTCGGCGACCAGCGCCGCTCCTTGACCCGGTCGATCTTGTGCGCGATGACGCCGAAGGGATAGGCCCGGTGCCGGTTGGCGTACCCCTGCCGGGTCATCAGCCGTTCGACGTTCTCGTAGATCTCACGCAGGGAGCGGCCCTCGCGCACCTGCTCCAGGATCAGCACGCGGTGCGCCTGGAGATCGGACATGAGCCGGTCCTGCACCGGATTGAGCCCGAGGCTGCCGGAATAGCCGATGTCGGCCGAGTACCCCTTGTAGACCGGCGCCATGTCGAGGATGAACGGCATCCCCGGCTCCAGCCTCCGGTTGGTGGGGAAGAACTGCAGCGGGATCCTGAAGTCCGCGAAGGCGGTGCGGTCCCCGAACCAGGCGAAGGGCAGGTGGAACCAGTCCCGCACTCCGCGCTCCCGCAGCCACTCGCGCTGCATGCGCGCGGCCTCGCGCTCGGTCACTCCGGGCCGCAGCTGGGCCGCGACGGCCTCGGCGCACTCGTACGAGAGGCGCTGCACCTCTCTGAACCCGCTCAGGTCGGCGGAGGGTCGTCCGGAGAGTCGCGCGGTGCGTTGCTTGGTGTCCCCAGCCATGTCAGCCCGTCCATCCGTGTAGCCGTACGCGCCCGTAAGTTGACACTGATGAATGTGACAATGACCGGAGATCACGTCAAGGGTCGTGCACGGACCTGTGGACAAAGTTGTCGGGTTCACATCAGCCTCCAGTACGGGCATGTACGCCTGAAGGCTGAGACGGGATCCAGCTCAAGGTCTGACGTTTCGCGAGAGCTGCGCCACTAACGTCGAACCCGTGACTGTCATCGCGACCGAAAGCCTGAGCAAGCGGTACCCCCGAGTGACCGCCCTCGACCGGCTCTCCCTGGACATCGGGCCTGGTGTAACCGGCCTCGTTGGTGCCAACGGAGCCGGCAAGTCCACGCTGATCAAAATTCTGCTGGGACTGTCCCCCGCCACCGAGGGCAGCGCCGCCGTGCTCGGCCTCGACGTCCGCACGCATGGCAGCGCCATCCGTGAACGCGTCGGGTACATGCCCGAGCACGACTGCCTGCCACCCGACGTCTCGGCCACCGAGTTCGTCGTCCACATGGCGCGCATGTCCGGGCTGCCGCCCACCGCGGCCCGTGAGCGCACCGCCGACACCCTGCGCCACGTCGGGCTGTACGAGGAGCGCTACCGCCCCATCGGCGGCTACTCCACCGGCATGAAGCAGCGCGTCAAGCTCGCCCAGGCCCTCGTCCACGACCCCCAGCTGGTGCTCCTCGACGAGCCGACCAACGGCCTGGACCCGGTCGGCCGCGACGAGATGCTCGGCCTGATCCGCCGCATCTACACGGACTTCGGCATCTCCGTCCTGGTCACCTCCCACCTCCTCGGCGAGCTGGAACGGACCTGCGACCACGTGGTCGTCGTCGACGGCGGCAAGCTGCTGCGTTCCAGCTCCACCAGCGACTTCACCCAGATCACGACGACCCTCGCGGTCGAGGTCACCGACTCCGACGCCCACCCGGACGGCACCGCCGCCCTGCGCAAGGCGCTCACGGAGGCCGGCGTCACCCTGCACGCCGGGGAGGAGCAGGGCCTGCCCGGCGCCGGCCACATCCTCCTCGTCGAGGCCACGGGCGAGGAGACGTACGACACCGTCCGCGACACCGTCGCCGACCTGGGCATCGGTCTGGTCCGCATGGAGCAGCGCCGTCACCACATCGCGGAGGTCTTCCGCGACAACGACCAGCCCTCGCCCACCGTCCAGCAGAAGGGAGCCGGTTCCGATGGCGCCTGACACCTCGACCCAGATCCACAACATCGGCTACCGGTCCTACGACGGACCCCGGCTCGGCCGCGCCTACGCCCGCAAGTCGCTGTTCTCTCAGTCCCTGCGCGGCGCCTACGGACTCGGCCGCTCCGCCAAGTCCAAGGTCCTCCCGATGCTCCTCTTCGCGGTGATGTGCGTGCCCGCGCTGATCATCGTCGCGGTCGCCATCGCGGTACCCGGCTCCACGGACCTGCCGATCAAGTACACGACGTACGCCATGACCACCCAGGTGATCATCGGTCTCTTCCTCGCCTCCCAGGCGCCGCAGTCGGTCTCGCGGGACCTGCGCTTCAAGACGGTGCCGCTGTACTTCTCGCGGCCCATCGAGCGCGTCGACTACGTCCTGGCCAAGTACGCGGCCATGGCCTCGGCCCTGTTCATCCTCACCGCGACCCCGCTTCTGATCATGTGGATCGGCTCGCTCCTCGCGAAGTTCGACTTCGCCGACCAGACCAAGGAATTCGGGCAGGGACTCGTGTCGGTTCTGCTGCTGTCGCTGCTCTTCTCCGGCCTCGGACTGGTCATGGCCGCACTCACCCCCCGCCGCGGGTTCGGCGTCGCCGCGATCATCGCGGTGCTCCTGATCCCCTACGGCGCGGTGACCGCGGTCCAGGGGATCTCCTACAGCACCGGGAACACCGGAGCCATCGACTGGATGGGCCTGTTCGCCCCGATCACCCTCATCGACGGCGTGCAGACCGCGTTCCTGAACGCGGACTCCATCTTCCCCGGCGGCCAGGGACCCTCGGCCGCCATCGGCGTCGTCTACCTGCTCGTCGTCCTCGGCCTCATCGCCGGCTCCTACGCCGCCCTGATGGCCCGCTACCGGAAGGCCGGGCTGTGACCACCATCGCCATCGACCACACCTCCCGCTGGTTCGGGAACGTCGTCGCGGTCAACGACGTCACCATGACCATCGGCCCCGGCGTCACCGGGCTGCTGGGCCCCAACGGCGCCGGGAAGTCCACCCTCATCAACATGATGGGCGGCTTCCTCGCTCCTTCCACGGGCACCGTCACCCTCGACGGCGCGCCGATCTGGCAGAACGAGCAGGTCTACAAGCAGATCGGCGTCGTGCCCGAGCGCGAGGCCATGTACGACTTCCTCACGGGCCGGGAGTTCGTCGTCGCGAACGCCGAACTCCACGGCCTCGACGACGCGGCCGCCCAGCGGGCGCTCGCCACCGTCGAGATGGAGTACGCCCAGGACCGCAAGATCTCCACGTACTCCAAGGGCATGCGCCAGCGCGTGAAGATGGCCTCCGCCCTCGTCCACGACCCGTCCGTTCTGCTCCTCGACGAGCCGTTCAACGGCATGGACCCGCGCCAGCGCATGCAGCTCATGGACCTGCTGCGGCGCATGGGCGACGAGGGACGCACCGTCCTGTTCTCCTCCCACATCCTGGAGGAGGTCGAGCAGCTCGCCTCGCACATCGAGGTGGTCGTGGCCGGCCGGCACGCAGCCTCCGGCGACTTCCGCAAGATCCGCCGCCTGATGACGGACCGCCCGCACCGCTACGTCATCCGTTCCTCCGACGACCGGGTCCTCGCCGCGGCCCTGATCGCCGACCCTTCCACCGCGGGCATCGAGGTCGACCTCAAGGAAGGCGCGCTGCGCATCCAGGCCGTCGACTTCGGCCGCTTCACCGAGCTGCTGCCCCGCGTGGCCCGGGAACACGGCATCCGGCTGCTGACGGTCTCGCCCTCCGACGAGTCCCTCGAGTCGGTCTTCTCCTACCTCGTCGCGGCCTGAAAGGAGCTGGCACCCATGTACGAACCCACCGTTGCCCGGCTCACCTACCGGGCCCTGCTCGGCCGGCGCCGCGCCCTGATCCTCTTTGCGCTGCCCGCCCTGCTGATCGTCATCGCACTCGTCGTCCGTGCCTTCGTCGGCGTGGACGACAAGGTCGCGGCCGACCTCCTCGGGGGCTTCGCCCTCGCCACCATGGTTCCGCTGATCGGTGTCATCGCCGGCACCGGAGCGATCGGGCCGGAGATCGACGACGGCTCCATCGTCTACCTGCTCGCCAAGCCGGTGAAGCGCCCGACGATCATCATGACCAAGCTGATCGTGGCGATCTCCGTCACCATGGTCTTCTCCGCGATCCCCACCCTGATCGCAGGTTTCATCCTCAACGGGAACGGCCAGCAGATCGCCGTCGCCTACACGATCGCCGCCCTCGTGGCCTCGATCGCCTACAGCGCGCTGTTCCTGCTGCTCGGCACCGTCAGCCGGCACGCGGTCGTCTTCGGCCTCGTCTACGCCCTGATCTGGGAGTCGCTCTTCGGCAGCCTGGTCTCCGGCGCCAAGACCCTCAGCGTCCAGCAGTGGGCGCTGTCCGTCGCCGAGAAGGTCGCCGGGAACGGGTACGTCGACGCCACCGTCGGCCTGCCCACCGCCGCGATCCTGCTCTGCGCGGTCACCGTCGGCGCCACCGTCTACGCGGGCCAGAAGCTCCGCCGCCTCACCCTGGCCGGCGAGGAGTAGGCCCCAGCGCGGCGCTGCGAACCTGTGCCCCGCCCGGCCCACCGGCCGGGCGGGGCACAGGTTCGCGCGTCATCATCGGTGCATGGTCGCGCACACCGAGCCGGAGCCGTCCAGGCCACTGCGGTCCTGGATACGGTCCTCGCCCGGAACGCACATCTGGCTGCTGATCATCGCCGTCACCAGCATCATCGTCGCGATCGCGCCCGACCAGATCGACCGGGTCCTGCTGCACCGCAACAGCAGCAACATCACCCAGCTCGTGAAGTACCCCGTCCGGGCACTCGTCAGCAGCGCCTTCTGGATCGCGGACCCGGCCTCGCTGGCCCTCTACGCCGTCCTCTTCGAGCTGTTCCACGCCCCCGTCGAACGCTGGCTCGGCACCCTGCGCTGGCTCCTGATCGTCGCGACCGCCCATGTGGTCGCCACACTGGTCAGCCAGAAGGTCCTCCTGACGGCCATCCAGGACCACCGGGCCCCGCAGAGCATGACCCATGTCGTCGACATCGGCGTCAGCTACGGGCTCGCCGCCTCCATCGGTGTCCTCACCTACCGGATCCCCGGACCCTGGAAATGGCTCTACCTGGCCGGAGTGATCGCCTTCTTCGGGATCCCACTGACCACCGGCGGCACCTTCACGGACCTCGGTCACGCCATAGCGCTCTCGGTGGGTCTGCTCGCGTGGCCGCTCACCCGCCACGTTGTTTCACGTGAAACATGACGAAGACGCAGGCCCGAATCAGGAGGTGTCCGCCTCTGCCTCCGGTTTCGCGACGCCGTGCTCCCACGCCCACGAGGCGATTCCCACCCGGTTCCGTGCCCCGAGCTTGGCCTGCACGTTCGCGATGTGGGTCTTGGCCGTCCCCGCGGTGATGAACAGCTTCGCGCCGATCTCGGCATTGGTGAGTCCCCGCGCCACCAGACGCACGATGTCCACCTCCCGCTCCGTCAGCGGATGCGCCGCGGGCCGGGCGACCGGACCCGCCTGCGTCAGCCGGCTCAGCAGCCGCACCGTGATCTGCGGACTGATCAGCGTGTCCCCCGCCATCGCCGACCGCACCCCTTCGATCAGCAGCGCCGGCCCGGACCGCTTCAGCAGAAAGCCGCAGGCACCGTTGCGCAGCGCGGTGTGCACGTACTCGTCCAGGTCGAAGGTGGTCACCACCAGCACCCGCGTCTGCGGGGCCAGCAGGCGGGTCACCTCCAGCCCGTCGAGCCGCGGCATCCGGATGTCCGCCAGCACCACGTCCGGCCGCAGCTCCCGGGCCAGTGCCACCGCGCTCTCCCCGTCCGCGGCCTCCCCCACCACGGTCATGTCCGGCTGCGAGTCGAGGATCAGCCGGAAGCCGCTGCGTATGTCCTCTTGGTCATCGGCGATCAGAATGCGTGTGGTCACGCCGCCATGATCACCCGAGGGGCTGCTCCTGCGCCGGGAAGACGGCGCAAACCCGCCAGCCTCCGTCGGGACTCGCCCCGGCCCGCAGCGTGCCGCCGGCGGCCTCCACCCTGGCGCGCAGCCCGGCCAGCCCGGTGCCGCTCCGTCGCCGCAGTCCCAGTCCCCGCAGTCCGCCCGCGCCCCGGGCCGGTGCGGAGTTGGCCACGCTCAGCTCGATCCCCCCGGCGGCCCGGTGCAGGCGCACCCGTACCAGTCCTGCTCCGGGCGCGTGCCGGCGTACGTTCGTCAGGGCCTCGACGGCCACCCGGTACGCGGTGGTGTCCGCCTCCCGCGACAACCCCCGGACCGCCGCCGGATCGGCCTCCAGTACCCCGCCCTCGAAGCGTTCCACCAGCCCCGGCAACTCGGAGGTCCCGGGGACGGAGGCGGACCGCGCTCCGGCCGCCTCCCGCAGCGCGTGCACCGTCCGGTCCATGGAGGCCAGTGCCCCGAGCCCCGCCGCCTCGATCCGCTCCAGCGCGCGGACCGCCTGCTCGGGGTCCTTGTCCGCCACGAACCGGGCCGCCTGCGCCTGCACCACGATGGCGCTCACATCGTGTGCCACGAAGTCGTGGAGGTCCCGGGCCAGTTCCAGCTGCTGGTCGCGCCGGCCGTCCCGGACGGCTTGCCGCATCCGGCTCGCCTGCCGGCGCAGATACCCGCCGGCGGCCAGGGCCCCGAGCGCCGGCAACGCCCAGAACGCCGCCGCCCCGCAGGCCTCCAGCCAGGACGCCGCCTCCCACATCAGCGGGAGGGGCCAGAGAGCGACGGCGGCCACGCCCAGCGAGGCGGCGGCGGCCCCCGAACGCACCGGGGACCAGCGGGCCACCAGGCCCAGCAGCGGCAGCAGCAGGCACACCCAGAGCAGCACCCACGTCGCGGGCACCCCCAGGAACGAGGCGAGGAGCCCACCGACCGCCGCGAGAGCGAGCAACGGAGCATAAACAGCACGCGTGTTCACGGTCATGAGGCCGACCCTACGAGCGCACGAGCGGCCGGAGCATCTGCCGTTCGGCAGAGCCGGCCCGGGCCGCGCCACCACGGGCCCGCTGATCGGCAGATGGTCCCGGAGGTTCTGCCCGGCCAGGCTTGAGGCATCACCGACCGCCTCATGCAAAGGACTTGGACCATGGCCACGCTCACAGCCCCCGCCCCCGCCTCCGCCACCCCGGCCGGACCCGTCGTCAGCCGGCCGATCCGCTGGGCCGCCCACGCGGCCGCCCTCACCCTCGCCCCCAGCGGCCTGTGGAGGGTGGCCATCGCGGTCGGCATACCCGTCGGCTGGGGGGCCGGCAGTGGACTGGAGGCCGAACTCTTCCCCGGCAGGTGGTCCTTCTACCTGGTGGCGCTCAGCCTCTTCGCCGAAGGCCTCGGCCTCCTCAGCCTCGGTCTCGTACAGCGCTGGGGCGAGGTGGTGCCGCGCTGGATCCCCTGGCTGGGCGGTCGCCGGATCCCGACCCTCGCGGCGGTCGTACCGGCTGCTCTGGGAGCCGTCGCGGTCACCCTGGTCACCGTCCTGGCCGCCTTCCACTGGAATACGAGCATGGCGGCGCCGGGCGCACCCACCGGGGCCGGCTGGTGGCTCATGACCGTCTGCTACGCACCCCTCGTGCTCTGGGGGCCGCTCCTCGCCCTGGTGACCGCCGCCTACTGGCGCCGCCGTCGGATCCACGGCTGATGCACGGAAATTCGCTGGTAAGCGACCTGCGCCGGGTGCAGAGTGAGGGGTGCGGGGAGCAACAAAAGGTCCGGGGCAGCCACTTCGAGCGCGCCTTGCGGCGCGGGCCGTCCCGGACCTCTCCTCCCTCGTACGCCTTGCGGCTTACGCCCTACGCTGCGCCCAGCAGACGCTCCAGCACCACCGCGATGCCGTCCTCCTCGTTGGAGGTCGTCACCTCGTCGGCCACGGCCTTGAGCTCCGCATGGGCATTGGCCATCGCCACCCCGTGCGCGGCCCAGCCGAACATCGGGATGTCGTTGGGCATGTCACCGAAGGCGATCGTCTCCGCCGCCTTCGCCCCCAGCCGGCGTGCGGCCAGCGACAGGCCCGTGGCCTTGGTCAGGCCCAGCGGCAGGATCTCGACGATGCCGGGACCCGCCATGACGATGTCGACCAGGCTGCCCACGGTCGAGCGGGCCACCTTGACGAGCGTGTCGTCGTCCAGCTCGGGGTGCTGGATGTAGAGCTTGTTCAGCGGAGCCGTCCAGAGCGCCTTGGTGTCGTCCAGGTATATGGCCGGGAGGCCCTCCTGCACCTGGTAACCGGGCCCGAACAGGACCTCGCCGTCCACCCCGTCCCGGCTGGCCGCGAGGGCCAGCGGGCCGATCTCGGCCTCCAGCTTCGACAGTGCCAGACCGGCCAGCTGCCGGTCCAGGGTCACCGAGGTCAGCAGCCGGTGCGCGCCTGCGTCGTAGACCTGCGCGCCCTGCCCGCAGACGGCGATCCCCTTGTAGCCGAGGTCGTCCAGTACGTGCCGGGTCCAGGGCACGGCCCGGCCGGTCACGACGATGTGCGCCGCGCCCGCCGCGGTGGCCGCGACGAGCGCTTCACGCGTGCGTTCCGAGACGGTGTCGTCGCCACGCAGCAGCGTGCCGTCGAGGTCGGTCGCGACGAGCTTGTACGGGAACGGGGCCGGGCTCACTTGGCGATCGGCTCCAGGACCTCGCGGCCGCCGAGGTACGGACGGAGCGCCTGCGGCACACGTACCGAACCGTCGGCCTGCTGGTGGTTCTCGAGGATGGCGACGATGGTGCGCGGCACGGCGCACAGGGTGCCGTTCAGCGTGGACAGCGGCTGGGTCTTCTTGCCGTCGCGGTAGCGGATCGACAGACGACGGGCCTGGAAGCTGTTGCAGTTCGAGGCCGAGGTCAGCTCGCGGTACTTGCCCTGCGTCGGGATCCACGCCTCGCAGTCGAACTTGCGGGAGGCGGAGGCACCCAGGTCACCGGTGGCGACGTCGATCACCTGGAACGGCAGCTCCAGGCTGGTCAGCCACTGCTTCTCCCACTCCAGGAGACGCTGGTGCTCAGCCTCGGCCTCCTCCGGCGCGACGTACGAGAACATCTCGACCTTGTCGAACTGGTGGACGCGGAAGATGCCGCGGGTGTCCTTGCCGTACGTACCGGCCTCGCGGCGGAAGCACGGGGAGAAGCCGGCGTACCGCAGCGGCAGCTTGTCGGCCTCGATGATCTCGTCCATGTGGTACGCGGCGAGCGGGACCTCGGAGGTGCCGACCAGGTAGTAGTCGTCCTTCTCCAGGTGGTAGACGTTCTCGGCGGCCTGGCCGAGGAAGCCGGTGCCCTCCATGGCGCGCGGGCGGACCAGCGCCGGGGTCAGCATCGGGATGAAGCCGGCCTCGGTGGCCTGGGCGATGGCCGCATTGACCAGCGCCAGCTCCAGCAGGGCGCCCACACCGGTCAGGTAGTAGAAGCGCGAACCGGAGACCTTGGCGCCGCGCTCGACGTCGATGGCGCCCAGCAGCTCGCCGAGCTCCAGGTGGTCCTTGGGCTCGAAGCCCTCGGCGGCGAAGTCGCGGACGGTGCCGTGCGTCTCCAGGACGGTGAAGTCCTCCTCGCCGCCGACCGGGACGTCCTCGTGGACGATGTTGCCGAGCTGGAGGAGAAGCCGCTTGGCGGCTTCGTCGGCCTCGTTCTGCTCGGCCTCGGCCGCCTTGACGTTCTGCTTGAGCTGCTCGGCCTTCTTCAGCAGCTCGGCCCGCTCCTCCGGAGAGGCCTTCGGAATGAGCTTGCCGAGCGACCTCTGCTCATTGCGGAGGTCGTCGAAGCGCACGCCGGAGGACCTGCGGCGCTCGTCGGCGGAGAGGAGTGCGTCGACGAGTTCGACGTCCTCTCCACGGGCGCGCTGCGAGGCGCGGACACGGTCAGGGTCTTCACGGAGCAGCCGGAGGTCAATCACCCCTCCAGGCTACCGGGCTGGGGTTCCTGGGATCACACCGATATCACGCTGCGTGTCGCTATGTCCCAATTGCAACGAATGGATAAGTCTTGACGGCCGACCGGAAGTGTCCTTTGCTCCGGCGTCGATAAAAGCGGGTCCATTCCCCGAAAAGGGGCAGAATGCCGACGGTCGGCCGGGTGCTGAGCAGGGCCGGAGAAGGTTCTTGTCCACAGGAATTGGCGAGGCCCGCAGGTTATCCACAGGCTGTGTGCTGCATCTGTGGACACAGGAATAGATCATTCCTGATCGGTGGATGGCCGAGGCGAATCAGGGTTCAAACCGCCCTCACACACTCATTCGGGTGGGAATGACTCGCCCCAAAGAGTTGATCGGTGATGCGGAGGTGACACCGTTCACCTCCCGCTCCCCAGAGCGAAACCTGAGCCCCTCGGCCGATTTGTCGACCTTGTCGTGCCGTTCTGTCGACTTGTCCCCAGGTCCCTATCCCGGCCTGTGGATAACTCTGTGGACAGTGGACGACTTCCTACGCCCGCCCGTCGAGGCAACGCCCCAGCCAGTCGGAGGCGGCCGTGAAGTCGCCGTCGGAGGTTCCGGCCCGAGGAGCCCGTACGTCACTCTGAGCGACACCGGCGCGGGGGTAGGACCCGAGGAAGCGGACCTGGGGACAGGTGCGCTTGAGGCCCATCAGGGCCTCACTGACCCGCCGGTCGGAAATGTGGCCCTCGGCATCGACCGCGAAGCAGTAATTACCGATGCCCTGTCCGGTCGGACGGGACTGGATCAGCATCAGGTTCACCCCGCGGACCGCGAATTCCTGGAGGAGTTCCAGCAGTGCACCGGGGTGGTCGTCGCCGAGCCAGAGCACGACGGAGGTCTTGTCCGCGCCGGTCGGCGCGGCCGGCCGGGCCGGGCGTCCCACCAGGACGAATCGGGTCTCGGCGTTCTCCGCGTCGTGGATCTCCGTCACCAGCGGTACGAGCCCGTAGGTGGCGGCGGCGAACTCACCCGCGAAGGCGGCGTCGAAGCGGCCCTCCTGGACCAGCCGGGCGCCGTCGGCGTTCGAGGCGGCCGACTCCCACACCGCGTCGGGCAGGTTCGCCCGCAGCCAGTTGCGCACCTGCGGCTGGGCGACCGGGTGCCCGGTGACGGTCTTGACCTCCGACAGGGCGGTCCCGGGCCGCACGAGGAGCGCGAAGGCGATCGGCAGCAGCACTTCGCGGTAGATCATCAGCGGTTCGCCCGCGGCCAGCTCGTCGAGGGTGGCGGTGACCCCGCCCTCCACCGAGTTCTCGATCGGGACCAAGGCGGCAGCCGCCTCGCCGGCCCGTACGGCGTCCAGGGCGGCCGGTACCGACACCATCGGGACGAGTTCCCGTGTCGCGGCTTCCGGCAGGGTGCGCAGGGCGGCCTCGGTGAAAGTGCCCTCGGGACCGAGATACGTGAAGCGGGTGGCTGACATGCGATCAGCCTAATGCCGGGGCGCCGTCCCCCGGGTTGCCGTTCACCCTTCGAGCAGCCGCTGCCCCACGTACTCGTCGCCGCGGGGGCCGGGCGGGACCGCGTACAGGCCACTGGACTCGTGCCGGATGAACTCCGACAGCGCGTCCCCGCGGTCGAGCTTGCGCTGTACGGGCACGAATCCGCGCAGCGGATCGGCCTGCCAGCAGATGAAGAGGAGACCCGCGTCGGGGGTGCCGTCGGCGCCGATCCCGTCGTGGAAGGAGAAGGGGCGCCGCAGCATGGCGGCCCCGCCGTTCTGCTCGGGGGCGGAGATCCGGGCATGGGCGTTGGACGCGATGACGGGCTTCCCGTCGGCGCCGAGCTTGTCGAGCTGCATCTCGGTGGTCTCGCCACCGCCGGTCAGGGGGGCGCCGGTGGCCTTGGTACGCCCGATGACCTGCTCCTGCTGGGCGGGCGACTGCTTGTCCCAGTCGTCGAGGAGCATGCGGATGCGCCGGACGACGGCGTACGAGCCGCCGGCCATCCAGGCGTGCTCGGCCGGCCCGGGTCCTGCGCCGGGAACGAAGATCCGCTTGTCGAAGTCGGGCTCCGAGGGCTTCGGGTTGCCGGTGCCGTCGATCTGGCCCATGAGGTTGCGGGCGGTCATCGGGGTGCCCGTGGCGCCGGGGGTCCGGTTGAAGCCGTTCATCTGCCAGCGGACGCGGGCGGCCTCCCCGGCGTCCTTCTGCAGGGCCCGCAGCGCGTGGAAGGCGACGAGGCCGTCGTTGGAGCCGATCTGGACCCACAGGTCGCCGTTGCTGCGCTGGGCGTCGAGCCGGTCCGAGGAGAAGTCCGGCAGCGGGTCGAGGGCGGTGGGCCGACGGGCGGTGAGACCGGTGCGCTCGAAGAAGGAGTGGCCGAAGCCGAAGGTCACGGTGAGGGAGGACGGGCCGGCGTCGAGGGCGATCCCGCTGTCGGAAGTCGGGGCCGGCTCGCCCGCCATCAGCCGGCGGGCGGTGTCGGACCAGCGCCTCAGCAGCGCGGCGGCCTCCGTACGGCCCGCCCCGGCGGCGAGGTCGAAGGCGACGAGGTGCCCCTTGGCCTGCAGCGGGGTGGTGATGCCGGCCTGGTGGTCCCCGTGGAAGGCCACCTGGGTGGCGCCGAGGGAGGCGAGGCTCCCGGCCGCGCCCGTGGCGGAGCCGCCTCCCGGGCCGGCGAGCGTGGAGTGCGCGAGGGCGCCGCCTGCGGAGCCGAGGGCGATCCCGGCGGCGCCTGCGGCGCCGACGGTGCCCAGCAGCCTGCGCCGGGAGATCTCGATGTCGGGGGTGCTCTCGGTCACGCTGTTCAGCCGATCTTCACGGTCTTCTGGACGGTGGTCTGGTCGATGTCGGAGGTGCGGACGGTCACGTCGAGGCGCCACTCGCCCGCGAGCGGCAGCTGGACGCCGGACGCGGTCCAGTGGCCGGGCGCCGCCTGCTCGGGGACGAGCGGCAGGGGGCCGATGTCCTTGGCGGGAAGGGTGAAGGCGACCTTGATCTCGGGAAGGTCGAGGGGCGTGCCGTCGGCGCTGTCGGACCAGAGGTGCAGGGTGTTCGCGCCGACCCGTCCCGGGTCGAGTTCGAGGCGGACGGACCCCTTGCCGTTCGGGCCGCCGGTGTCGAAGGGGAGGGTGATCTTGACGGCGCGGTCGGGGACGGCGGTGCCGGTGGAGCCGCTGCCCGCCTCCTGCTCCACGGTCCGTCCGGGCTCGGTACTGGTCAGCACGGTGGTGACGGCGAGCAGGATCACGGCGATGGCCGCCTCGGCAAGGACGGAACGGCGCAGGCCGGACCGGTCCGGGTCGGCGTCCCGCACCCGCTTCTCGCGCGCGTTCTCCCGGGCGGCGCGCTGCCGTGCGAGCTGGGCAGCGCGCGCCGGGTCGGCGGGGACGGTCACGGGCTCTGTTTCACGTGAAACATCGGAAGTGTCAAAGACGTCGCCCGGGGCTGTTTCACGTGAAACATCGGCGGAGGCCTGTGCGACGGCCACAGGGGTCTCGGCGAGCCGTGCGGTCCACTTGCGGGACACGTAGGCGATGGCGAGGAGGACGGCGACCAGGCCGACCTTGAGGAGCAGCAGCTGCCCGTACTCGGTGCCGGTGAGCGCGGACCAGCTGCCGAGCTGGCGCCAGGACTGGTAGACGCCGGTGACGGCGAGCACCAGGACACTGACGAAGGCCACCCTGGAGAAGCGCCGGACGGCCGCGCGCTCGATGCCGGGAACCTTGTGGAGGGCGACCAGCAGCGCGGCGAGACCGCCGAGCCACGTGGCGACGGCCATCAGGTGCAGGATGTCGGCCGGCATGGCGATACCGGGCTGGATACCGGTGGAGGCGTGCTCGGAGAGGGCCCAGGTGGCGGCGATACCGCCGGACACGACGGCGCCTCCGATGGCCAGGCCGAAGGTGAGATCGCTGGTGTCGTCCGGCTTCGCGGACCCGTCCGAGTCCTCGGACCCGTCGGACGCGTCGGACCTGTCCGACCCGTCCGAGCTGTCGGACCCGTCCGCCCTGTCGGTCTTCGCGGTTGCCTCGGTCCCGCCGGGCCCGGGGGCGTCCCCCACGCGGCGCGCGTACACACCGAAGAGGACCGCGACGAAGAGGGCGGCCGCACCCAGCAGGAGCAGCCTGGAGACCAGCGAGGCTCCGGTCTTGGTCTCCAGGACGGCTCGCAGCCCATTGAGATCGAACATGTCGGAGAAGTTTCCCGACCCCGTATAGGGGGTCCGGAGCACCAGCATCGCGAGGGTGGCGGCGGTCAGTGTGATCCAGGCGCGCACGACGAGCTTCTGGAGCGGTCGTTCGGCCGCGCCCCGCCGCCAGCACAGCAGGATGAAGGCCGCGCCGCCCACGAGGACGGTGAACCCGGCGTAGGCGGCGTAGCGGGCGATCCCGTACGCGATGCCGACGGGTCCGCCGCCCGTCTGCGTGGTGGGCAGGGTGACATCGGTGGCCGAGGGCGCACCGATGGAGAACGTGAAGGCGCCGGAGATCGGATGGCTGTCGGCCGAGACGGCCTGCCAGGCGACGGTGTAGGTGCCGTTCGGCAGCCCGGAGTGCAGCGCGGTGCCGTAGCGGATGGTGTTCCCGCTGCACATGTCGCGCAGCTCGCCGGTGTCCACGCGCCTGCCCTGGGGGTCGAGGACGCGGATGGAGTCGTCGCCCATGGCGACCTGCTCCGAGAAGGAGAGCGTGACCTGAGCGGGGGCCGTGGCGACCACCGCCCCGTCCTTGGGGTCGCTCGCGGTGAGTGCGGCGTGCGCCGTGGCCGGTGCGGCCGCGGCGAACAGGGTTGCCAGCAGAGCTGCGAGGACCAGCGCGAGCCGCGGCAGGACTGCCGTGGCACGGACGCGGGCCGTGGAGGGAGCGGGGGCGGTGGCCGTCATGGCGTGTCAGTTCCTCGGTCCGTCAGTGGGCGTTGCCAGCCGTGGATGGGGCCTGCGCGTTGTACGTCCGGTCCTTCACGTCCAGCTCGACCTTGACCGGGCCGGCCTTCTCGAAGCGGAGCTCGACGGTGACCTTGTCGCCGACCTTGGGGGTGCTCTTGAGCCCCATGAACATGATGTGGTTGCCGCCGCGCTCCAGCCGGAGCTCGCCGTTCGCCGGCACGTCCATCGACTGGACCTGCTGCATCTTCTGGTCCTTGGTCTCGTGGATCTGGAGATCGTCGGAGAGCGAGGAGGTGATGCCCGTGAGCTTGTCGGCGGTCTCGGAGCCGTTCTTGATGACCATGAACCCGCCGGCCATCTTGTCGTTCACGGGCTGGGGCATGAAGGCGCCGCTGACGGCCATCTTCGGTTCGGCGTCGCCGGAGCAGCCGGATATGGCGAGTGCTGCCGTCAGGGAGAGGGCGACGGCGAGGGTGCGGGTGGTGCGGGCGGTCACGGGTTCTCTCCCTTGATGACCTTCGGCAGGTCCTTGGTGTAGTCGTCGACGGTGGTGCCCTCGCCGTAGAGGAGGTAGCCCTCGTCGGTCTTCGGCGAAAACGCGATGACCTGGGCGCCGTGCATGGAGACGACGTCGCCGTTCGCATCCTTCGTGGCGGCCTCGATGCCGATGCCGAGCGAGCGTGCGGCGGCCTGGATGGTGGCGAAGTCCCCGGTGAGTCCGACGAAGGAGGGGTCCTGCGCCTTGAGCCACGCGCCGAGGGACTCGGGAGTGTCCCTCTCGGGGTCGGTGGTGACGAACACGACCCGGAGATTGTCCTGGTCGGCCTTGGGGAGCGCCTTCTTGGCAACGGCGATGTTGCTCATCGTCAGCGGGCACACGTCGGGGCAGCTGGTGTAGCCGAAGTAGATGAGGGTCGGCCTGCCCTTGGTCTGCTCACGCAGGTTCCACGGGTTGCCGGTGGTGTCCGTGAGGACGAGCTCGGGCTTCCCGAAGGGGCGGTCCAGTACGGTCGCGGCCTTGGTACGGCTCTGGCCGCCGGCGATCTGGGTGACCGAGCCGGTCTTGGGGGGCTCACCGCCGCAAGCGGTGAGCGTGAGTGTGGCCGCCGCGAGCAGAGCGGCGACCGTCACACGTGTGGTGCGCATGGAGAAATGTCCCTGGGATCGGGGATGTTACGGACGTTCGAAGAGGCGGCGCCCCGGGGCGCCGCAGATCAGGCGGAGCGGCGGCGCGAGGCGATGCCGAAGGCGACACCGCCGAGTCCGACGACGATGCCGGCGATGCCGAGGACGCGCGCGGTGGTGTCGGAGCCGTGTTCGGCGGCGGCCTTGTCGTGGCCGTGCCCGGCGTCCTTGTCGGAGTTCTTCGGCTCGTCCGCCTTGGCGCCGCTGCCGTGGTGGTCGTCGCCCTGCGGGGCGGTCAGCTTCAGGACGGGCGCGGGGTTCTGCGGCTCCGCGGCGCCTTCCTTGGCCTCCTCGATCCAGCGGACGACCTCACCGTTGTCGTACGTCTGGATGGACTTGAAGACCATCTGGTCGGCGCTCTCGGGCAGCTTGCCCACGGAGAGCGGGAACTGCTGGAACTTCCCGGGCTCGATCTTTCCGCCGGACCAGGTCACCTTGGTGACGGCCTTGGTGATCTGCTTGCCGTGGACCGTCAGCGGCTTGTCGAGGTCGCTCGTCTCGACCTTCACGGTCCAGCCGGGAACGTCCTGCGGCATGACGGAGCTGAGCGGCTGGTCGATCGGGAAGTTGACCTCCAGCTGCGTGGTCGACGCGTTGTCCCGCTCGTTGGGGACCTTGAAGTTGATCGTCGCGTAACCGCCCTTGGCGGCCTCGCCGGCAGGCTGCACGCCGACGTGGGCGAAGGCGGGGCCGGAGAGGACGAGGACGGAACCGGCGGCGACGGCGGCGGCGATGGAGACGCGAGAGGTCTTCATGGCAGGGAACACTCCACGGAAGCAGGGGTGGCGTTTGCTCCGGGCACGGGTGCGCACGGAGTTCGCGGCACCGCTGTCCCGCTGGGTGTCCGGGAAGGAGGGCGCCGCGTCAGGCTGCGAGGGCGAGCGCCATGGGCGGGCCGCGCCGGATCACCGTGTGCTGCAGCACTTCCCGGCCTGTGCGGCGGGCGGGGTCGGACCCGGTCCGCGCGACCTTCGGGGTGCGGGCGGCCGAGCGCGGGAGCCCGGCGCCCAGGGCCCGTACGAAGGCCAGTGCGGCCCGCAGCGCGCGTACCGGGGCGGCTTCGGCGGAGCGTCGGGACAGTTCGGCGAGGCGGAGGAGTGCGGCATCGCCGCGGCCGAGCAGCCAGCCGGCGGCGACCGCGGCCAGCAGGTGCCCGGCCAGCATGGCCGGGCTGAACAGGCCGGTCGCGGGCGCCGCGGTGACAGCCTGGGCCACGTGGGCGTGCGCGCTGTGCCCCTGCGCGAGGGCCTGTCCGGCCTGTCCGGCGTGAACGGCCTGCTCCGCCAGAGCGGCCGGGTCCAGGCCCGCGGCCTCCAGGATCTGCCGGGCGTCGGCCGGGCTGAGCGGTACGGAGTTGCCCCCGCAGACCAGCCGGGCGGCGAGCTCTGCGAGCGAGGCATCGGCGGTGCCGGCCGGAGCCTGCGCGGCCGCGGCACTGTGCTGGCCGAGGCCGAACAGCGCGTGCAGGCCGAGTTGTCCGGCGGTGAGCCCGGCGGCGATGCCGGGCAGCGTCCGCCGGCGGCCCGCGAGCGGGGCGGCGATCGCGAATACGGTGAGGAAGCCGAGGGAGAGGGACCACCAGGGCACGGTGGCGCAGGAGGCCAGGGCGTGCCCGGTCGCGGACAGCACGACACAGACCGCGGTGAACACCGCGGCCCGGATCAGCCGGAGGCCGGCTTCGGCGTGCGTCGCGTGGGGGTCAGACATGGCCGGGCCATCATCGCACTGCGCTCCGGCCCTTCATACGGCAGGTCCGGAAGGTCCGCATGGGTCTCTTCTGAGGCGACCGTCCCGGTCCGTCGGCCTCTTGTCGCCACGGCTGCCGCATGTGCCCCGCCGCATACACCGCCGCCCGGGAGAGCCGCATCGGCCGAACGAGCGCATTGAGGTCTCGGACGGCCCCAGGGCGCTTACGCCCCCTCGCGGGCGGCAATAGGTAACCGTATGAGCATCTGGTGGTCACTCCACTTGAGGCGCGAAGCTGCGAGCGTGCCGCTCGCCAGGCGATTGCTGCTGGGGACGATGGAGACCGCGGGGGTGGACCCGGACATCTCCTTCGATCTCTCGGTGGCGCTGACCGAGGCCTGTGCGAACGCGGTGGAGCACGGCGGGGGCGGCGAAATCCCGGACGACGACGAGGCGTACCACGTCACGGCCTACCTGGACGGGGACTGCTGTCGCATCGAGGTGACCGACTCCGGTCCGGGATTCCCGCCCGCGACGGTGGCCCGCCGCAGACCCTCCCTGGCCGAACACGGCCGGGGCCTGCATCTGATCGCCGAACTCGCCGACCACGTCCGCTTCCGCAACCGGACCGGCTGCGGCGGCGCGGTGGTGAGCTTCGACAAGATGCTGAAGTGGCGCGACGACGCGCTGCTCAGGGTGTCGTAGGAACGCCGTTGGGCGGGCCCCTTGGAGGATCCCGCCCAACGAGACGTACCGCCGATGGCGTCAGCCCTTCAGGCGCGCCATCCAGGCCTCGACCTCGGTCGAGGTGCGGGGCAGTCCGGCCGACATGTTCCGGTTGCCGTCCTCGGTGACGAGGATGTCGTCCTCGATGCGGATGCCGATGCCGCGGTATTCCTCGGGCACGGTCAGGTCGTCGGTCTGGAAGTAGAGGCCGGGCTCGACGGTCAGGCACATGCCGGGCTCGAGGGTTCCGTCGACGTATGCCTCGCGGCGGGCGGCGGCGCAGTCGTGGACGTCCATGCCGAGCATGTGACCGGTGCCGTGGAGGGTCCAGCGGCGCTGCAGGCCCAGCTCCAGGACCCGCTCGACCGGGCCTTCCAGCAGCCCCCACTCGACGAGTTTCTCGGCCAGGACGTGCTGGGAGGCGTCGTGGAAGTCGCGGAACTTCGCACCCGGCTTCACCGCGGCGATGCCGGCTTCCTGGGAGGCGTAGACCGCGTCGTAGATCTTGCGCTGGATGTCGGTGTAGGTGCCGTTGACGGGGAGTGTGCGCGTGACGTCGGCGGTGTAGAGGGAGTGGGTTTCCACGCCGGCGTCGAGCAGCAGCAGGTCGCCGGAGCGGACGTCGCCGTCGTTGCGGACCCAGTGCAGGGTGCAGGCGTGCGGGCCGGCGGCGCAGATGGAGCCGTAGCCGACGTCGTTGCCCTCGACGCGGGCACGGAGGAAGAAGGTGCCCTCGATGTAGCGCTCGGAGGTGGCCTCGGCCTTGTCGAGGACCTTCACGACGTCCTCGAAACCGCGGACGGTGGAGTCGACGGCCTTCTGCAGCTCGCCGACCTCGAACGCGTCCTTCACGGCGCGGGCCTCGGAGAGGTAGACGCGCAGCTCCTCGTCGCGCTCCTTGGTCACCTTGTCGGTGAGGGCGGACTCGATCACCGAGTCGTGGCCGCGCACGGCGCGGACCGGGCCCTCGGCCTCGGTGAGGGCCTCGGCGAGCTCACGGACGTCCTTCGCCGGGATGCCCAGAAGCTGCTCGGCCTCGGTGAGGGAGTGGCGGCGGCCGACCCACAGCTCGCCCTGGCCGGACAGCCAGAACTCGCCGTTCTCCCGGTCGGAGCGCGGCAGCAGGTAGATCGTGGCGGTGTGACCGGCCGGCCCGGAGGGCTCCAGGACCAGGACGCCGTTCTCGGTCTGGTCGCCGGTGAGGTACGCGTACTCGGTCGAGGCCCGGAAGGGGTACTCGGTGTCGTTCGAGCGGGTCTTCAGGCGGCCCGCGGGGATGACGAGGCGCTCGCCCGGGAAGCGGCGGGACAGGGCGTCGCGGCGGGCGACGGTGTGCGCGGCCTGCTCGATGGGCTCCAGCCCGTGCAGCTCGGTGTCGGCCCAGCCGCTGCGCATGTTCTCCGCGAGTTCGTCGCTGACGCCCGGGTACAGACCGTTCTTGCGCTGCTTGTGCGTCTTCTTGGGCTGCTCTTCTTCCGGGGTCTCCGGGGTGAGCTCGTCAGCCACGTCTTCTCCTCAGCTACGACGGTACGGACCTGGGTGTGGACCGCATCCATCGTATGCATGTACGGAGAGGGCTGTTCCGAATCGTGCCGTCCGTCACGATTCGGAACAGCTCCGGGCCTCACTCGAACCGGGCGGCGAGCAGCACGATGTCCTCGGGGGCGTCGGTCGGCTCCCCGCCGGGCAGCACGGTCCGCAGGATGTGCTCGCACAGGGCCGCCGGATCGTCGCGGGCGCTGCGGGGTACCCCCGCGGCTGCGGCGTGCAGCCGTGCGTAGGCCCGGTCCATCGGGTCGCCCGTGTGGTGGAGCAGCCCGTCGGTGTAGAGAAGCACCGTTTCTCCGGGTGCAGGTTCGATCTCCACGCTCGGCGCCTCCCAGCAGGACAGCATGCCCAGGGGTGCGGAGAGCGAGGTCTCGACGTACTCGGTGCGGTGCTCGCCGATCAGCAGCGGCGGGGTGTGCCCGGCACCGGCCAGGATGATCTTGCTTCTCTCGCCCGCGGGCTGGGATCCCCCGGCGGGTTCGCAGTAGGCGAAGAGCGCGGTGGCGGAGCGGGCGGGCTCGGTGAGGCGCAGCAGCAGCTCCAGGTCGGACAGGACGGCTACGGGGTCCTCGCCCTCCATGACGGCGTAGGCGCGCAGTGATGCGCGCAGCCGGCCCATCGCGGCGACGGCGCTCGGCCCGGATCCGGTGACGGATCCGACGGCCAGGCCCAGGGCTCCCTCGGGCAGCGGCAGCGCGTCGTACCAGTCGCCCCCGCCCCGCGGCCCCGTGTGGTGGCGGGCCGCGAGCTGCACCCCGGGGATCCGGGGGAGCCTGCTCGGCAGCAGCTCCTCGGAGACGGTGGCCAGCTGCGAGCGGCAGCGTTCCACCTCCAGCATCCGGGCCAGGTGCTCGGCGGCGTGCCGCACGTACAGCCCGACGAGGTCGCGCTGGCGGTCGTTCGGCTCGGCCTGCTCGTCGTAGAGCCAGACGGCCGCGCCGAGCCGGCCGGTGGCCTCGGCGGTGAGGGGGAGCGCGTAGCTGGCGGCATAGCCGAGGCGGGCGGCGACCTCACGGTGGCGGGGGTCGACGGGGGCGGCGAAACCCCCGGCGCCGGGGGGCGCCCCCGGTTCGGGGAGGACCTCGGAGCCGCCCTGGGCGTCGGGCAGGCCGTCGAGAATCCGCCCGTAGGAGGTGGCACTGCGCGGCACGGTCTCGATGTGGCCGAGCTCCGCGTGGCCGAGCCCGAGGCCGATCGTGCTGGTCGGGCCGAGTCCGTCGGAGGGCTCCAGGACGACCAGACCGCGGCGGGCGCCGACGAGTGCGGCTCCGGCGCGCAGGAACTCGCGGAGCGAGGTGTCGAGATCACTGGCGCGAGCGAGGCGCTCGGTGAGCTCGTGCAGGGTGGTGAGATCCGAGACCATGCCCGCCAGCCGGTCCTGGATGACACTGCCCGGGCCGGGCGGAGGGGCCGGTGCGGGGGTGGTCCGGGCGGGTGTGGGCGCCGCAGTCTGCGGTGACACCGTTACTGCTGGATCGATTCCAGCCACTTTCGGCAGATGCGGGGCGCTCATGGCGTCCGCCTTTCCACCTGGTGCGATTCGCCAAATAGCATCGCAAACCCCCAGATCGTGCTGCGCCGCCATCAAGGAATCCACATCTACACGCACACGTGGATGCATGTCCAGCATTGCCAAGGTGGGAATCCTGGTGTCCAGGGGGCGGCAACTCACTGTCGGGTCAAGGCTAGAACTTGGCCGGAAAAAGCTGGAAGCAGTCGGTTTTTGCGATCGACTGGGCGGGCTCCTCAAGGGGTCGGGTACCTACTCCTAGGTGCCCGGGGCGAGTTGGCGCTGCGCGGAACCGCCCGGCGCGGGCCGTCGTCCTTAGCGGCGGCAGCCGGTCTCGGCGGTCGGCGCGGGTCGTGCTCCCACCCCGCGGGACGTTTGTTGGACCCGTAAGAAATCTGCACGAACCGTGTGAACCTGCTTCGGCGGACAGTGACGCGAAACCTGTACGTGTGGTGAGACACCGGTTACATGGTGTGATGTGGCCTCGGCGTTCAACGGAAAGGAACGAGCGCACATGCGCGAGATCCTCGGAAGGCGTCTCCAGCGGCTCCGCGATCGCTTTCAGTCCCTGCGCCCCGACCCCGGACGGAGCGGCGGCACGTCCGCCCTCCTCGATGCGGCGCTCGTCTGCGCCACCACCTGGCAATGGCCGGTCCTGCCCGGCGTGGGCCGGTCCGCCACCGACGGATCGCGGTGCGCCTGCCCGGAACCCGACTGCGTCGTTCCCGGCGCGCACCCCTTCGACCCGGGACTGCTCGCCGCCACCACCGACCCCCGGATGGTGGCCTGGTGGTGGGCCAACCGGCCCACCGCTCCCGTCCTGATGGCCACCGGCGGGCCCGCCCCGTGCGCGGTGAGCCTGCCGGCCGGCGCGGCCGCGCGTGCCCTCGTACGACTGGACGCGCAGGGCATGCGGCTCGGCCCGGTCGTGGCCACGCCCACCCGCTGGTCGCTGATGGTGGCTCCGTACTCGCTGGAGCGCCTCGGCGAACTCCTGTACGCCAAGGACCACGTGCCCTCCTCGCTGCGCTTCCACGGCGAGGGCGGCTACCTGTTGCTGCCGCCCTCCGCCGCGTCCACCGGCGGCCAAGTGCGCTGGGAGCGGGAGCCGCGGGCGGATCGGCGGCCGTCGGGTGCACGGGGTGCGGGAGACCTCTGGCTGCCCGAGGTCGAGGCGGTCGTGGACGCTCTGGTCGAGGCCAGCAGCGGTGCGCCGGGAGGCGGCAGCAGGCTCGCGTACTGATCTGCCGGGCGATCGGCACGGCGTTGGCAGGGCGGCTTCCCGGGCGCCCTGCCCGGCAACGGGCCGGGCGCCGTGCCGGGGCCCGGGGATCACTCGTACGGGTGCCAGCGGGACGAGTTTCCAAGGGAATTGGGCGCGGGGATCTCCGTGCCCCATTCCCGCCTCGCTATCTTCGGCGAATGAATCTCCGCCTGATCGGTATCGGCGCCGGTGTGCTGATCATCTTGTCGCTCCCGCTCGCCGGAGCGATCGCCGGGCCGGATTTCGCCGGTCAGGATGATGGAAAGGGCGGCGGCTTGTTCTCGGCCCTCGGGCTTTCGGAGCCGTCCCGTACGTCCGCTGCGACGCCCGCCCGCTCGGCACCGTCGGCCGGCCCGCAGCAGCCCGGCCCGGCCGACCAGCCCCGTACGGATTCCCGGTGCGGACCCGAACTGTCCTCGCCGCACGGGGTGGAGGCGCAGACCTGCGTGCTGGTGGGTGAAGGCCATACCTGGGGCCGGAGTTACTACCGGAACACAAGCGGCCGCGCACTCGATGCGGTGCTGACGATGATGGGACCGGCCGGGCGCACGGTCCAGATCAGGTGTGCGGTGGGTGCGGGCGACGAACCGGGCCTGTGCGAGACGCCCAAGGAAACATCGGCAGGGGAGCCGGAGAGTTACTCGGCCGTAGCGGAATTTGCAGTTCCGGATGATGAAGGGGAACTGCTCCTGAGGTCCGGGAGCAACTCACCGGCACCGGGTGACGGTTGATCGCACCCTGAAAATCAAGGGCCCGGTCGCTGGCGACGGGGGATGCACCAGCGACCGGGCTACAAGAACGGTAACAAGAGATCGCCTGTTCGCAAATTCGATCTCCGATATTCAGACACCGATTTGCAGACGATTAGCGGGAGTTGTGACTCCGGTCACCGGCCCCGCGCGTGCTCCCGGTCAGCTGAGCGTCACCTGGCGGTTGGTGAGTCCGCCGCGGGCCCGGCGCTCCTCCGTGGTCAGCGGAGCATCCGTGGCCAGAGCCCCGGCCAGGCGCTCCGCGAACTGCGCCGCGGGCTTCTCGACGTCGTCGGCCGTGACCCCGGTGGGCAGGTCCCAGACGGGGACCATCAGGCCGTGCGCACGGAAGGAGCCGACGAGCTTCGTGCCCTCGCCGAGCGAGGTCGTGCCGGCCGCGTGCAGCCGCGCGAGCGCGTCGAGCAGCTTCTCCTCGGGGTGCGGCATGACCCAGCGCAGGTGGTTCTTGTCCGGGGTCTCGCACCAGTAGGCGGCGTCCACGCCGGTCAGCTTGACGGTGGGAATGGCGGCCGCGTTGGCGCGCTCCAGCGAGGCGGCGATCTCCGGCGAGGCGCTCTGGGCGCTCTCGGATTCCGGAATCCAGAATTCGAACCCGGTGTGGACAACCGGCTCGAAACCGCCGTCGACGTCCAGGAGATCCTGAAGTCGGGGACCCTCGGCGGGAACGCGGCGGGCGGCAACGGGAGTACCCGGCTCGGCCACGAGGGCGCGCTCCAGGGTGTCGGCCATGTCGCGGCCGAGGTCGCCGGAGGACGAGTCGTTCTGCAGGCCGAGGAGGACGGAACCGTCCTCGCGGCGCAGCGCCGGCCATGCCATGGGCAGCACGGTCACCAGGGTGACGGAGGGGACGCCCTCGGGCAGGCCGCCCTTGAGGGTCAGGGGGACGGTGGCCGCGGGAACCAGCTCGCGCAGCGCGACCCAGTCGCATTCGCCCGGCAGGCCCTCGAAGGGGCGCTGCACGTGCTCGGTGACGGCGTGCGCGGCGGCTGCGCCGTGGCAGGCCTTGTAGCGGCGGCCGGATCCGCAGGGACAGGGCTCGCGGGCGCCCACAACCGGGATCTCACCGTTGTTGAGCTGCGGCTTTGCAGTCTTGGCTGCGGGGCGCTTCTTGGCCATCGTGCGTGTCTCCCGGTTGCGGCGGTACGGCGTCGTGTCTCGGCGCGAGCCTAGCCGTTCGTACCGCCGGAACCGGTTGGTTGCGGCCGGGAGCACGGTCGGCGTGCGCTCCCGGACGGCCGCCTGTGCGGATGACCGGTACTGCTGTGCTGTTGTCGTGTTCTCGTGCGGCTGTCTTCGTCACGCTCGTCGTGCTCGTGCCCGTCGTGCTTGTCGAGTTCGTCGTGCGCGTCGTGCAGTGAAGGATCCCGGATTCAGGGATCGAGGTCGTCGAATGCCGTACTGAAGTCGATCGCCGGGGGCGCAACGCGCGTAGCGAAATCGTCGTGCCGGGGCCCACAGGCAACGATCACCCACACGGTGACCTCACCCGCCGCTCCGTCCCGGACACCCCAGTCCTGGGCCAGGGCGCTGATGATGTTCAGCCCCCGGCCGCCCCGTGCGGTGACCGAGGGCGTGGCAGGAACCGGGCGGGTGGGCCCGCCTCCGTCCGTCACCTCGACCGTCAGTCGTCCCGCTCTGTCGACGCGCCATGCGGCGCGTATTTCCCCGTCCCCGACTTCCCGAGAGCCGAGCGGCCTGCCGTGTCGGCAGGCGTTGCTGAGCAGTTCGGAAAGGATCAGTACGGCATCGTCCACGACCGATTCGGGCACACCGCTGATACGCAGTTGTTCACGCATCCGGTGTCTCGCCTCGCCCACGCCCGCAGGACCATGGCGTACGTCCATGCACGACGACGTGGGCACTTCTTGTGCCACCACCAACGCCACCCCCGGAACCTCCTTAGCCCCACGCATGGTCTGGATGCCCCAATGGCCTGGACCGGAAACCGCCGAAGCAGCCCGAAGCGGGCCCCTCTGACGCATTCATGCGGACCGAATGCGGAGCGGATGCGCCGGAGCACACCCTGTTACGACTGGGTCCAGGGTGACGGGTGCGCAAAAGGGGACGTCAGCGCCCCAGTTGGGACAGAACCTGGCGGGGCCTGTTCGTGATGATTGCCTCCACGCCCAGATCAGCGCAGAGCTGAACGTCTTCCGGTTCGTTCACTGTCCATACGTGTACGGAGTGGCCCGCGCCCCGGAGCTTGTGGATGTAGGCGGGGTGGTTGCGCACGATCCGCATCCCGGGACCGGCGATCGTCACACCGGCCGGCAGGCGTCCGTCCCGCATCCGGGGCGAGATGAACTGCATCAGGTACACGGTCGGGATCGTCGGCGCGGCCGCCCGGATCCGGTGCAGCGAGCGCGCGGAGAAGCTCATGACCCGCACCGGGTGCGGACCCTCGACCGGCGGGGCGTCCAGACCGAAGCGCTTGAGGAGGACGAGCAGGCGCTCCTCCACCTGTCCGGCCCAGCGGGTCGGATGCTTCGTCTCGATCGCGAGCTGCACCGGCCTTCCGGCGTCGGAGACCAGCTCCAGCAGGCGCTCGAGGGTGAGGACGGAGGTGCGCTCGGGGTCCGCGTCCCAGTCGGGCGACTCCTCGCGGTCCTTCCAGGAGCCGAAGTCGAGGGCGGCGAGATCGGCCAGCTCCAGGGCGGAGACGGCGCCGCGGCCGTTCGAGGTCCGGTTCACCCGGCGGTCGTGGACCAGGACCAGATGGCCGTCCGCGGTGAGCCGGACATCGCATTCGAGGCCGTCGGCGCCGTCCTCGATGGCCTTCCGGTAGGCGGCCAGGGTGTGCTCGGGGGCATCCTCCGAGGCGCCGCGGTGGGCGACGACCTGGATGGTGCGCGGCATTGCGTGGGTCACCGGGTCATGGTGCCACCGAGAGGTCCCCCGGCGTCGAGCCCGACCCCGGGAGTACATCCTAAATGTCGGATATAAAGAATGGGGAGAGATGCACAGGTCCGGCTTACAGTGCTCTGACGGGTCATGGGAAAGGCTTTGCCCAGGAACTTGTGCGGCACGTCGAACGTTCAGTCGGACCGATCGCCAGAGAATTTTCCGAAGCCGTGTGTGACGAGGAGAGAGCGCTGTGAGCACCGAGAACGAGGGCACCGCGGCCCCGACACCCCCCGCGGCCCCGTCCGTACCCCCTGCTCCGGCCTCCGCGACGCAGGATGCGGCTCCCGCGCCTGCCGTCACCGAGCCGGTGACCCAGCAGCTGCCGCCCACTCCGGCACCCGGCACCGAGCCGACCCAGCAGATCCCGCCGACCGCCGCGCCTCCGGCCT
This sequence comes from Streptomyces sp. NBC_01232, assembly GCF_035989885.1. GTDB lineage: Bacteria > Actinomycetota > Actinomycetes > Streptomycetales > Streptomycetaceae > Streptomyces. Next base: position 4,144,230 of record NZ_CP108518.1, on the reverse strand, counting down.
ACGGCCAGGCCCCCACCCCGGCGTCCGCGGCGTACGGCTATCCGGCCCCGGCCCCGGCCGCGCACGGAGCCGAGGGCTGGCCGCCCCCGCCGCCCACGGTGCCGGCTTACGGTGCCGGCGGCCACGGCGGCGGCGCCTGGGGTGCTCCCCTGACCACCGACGGCGCCCCTGCGCCCAAGCCGAAGGGCAAGGGCGGCCTGGTCGCGGGCGTCCTGGTGGCGGCCCTCCTCGCGGGCGGCATCGGCGGTGGCGTCGGCTACTGGGCCGCCGAGCGCAGCAACAGCGACGGCAGCGGCTCCACCACGATCAGCGCCGTGAACACCCCCAAGGACCTCAAGCGCGAGGCCGGCTCCATCGCGGGCCTGGCCGCGGGCGCCCTGCCCAGCGTGGTCACCATCGAGGCCTCGGCCGGCGACGGCGAGGGCGGCACCGGCACCGGGTTCGTCTACGACCAGCAGGGCCACATCCTCACCAACAACCACGTGGTGGCCTCCGCCGCGAACGGCGGCAAGCTGTTCGCGACGTTCTCCGACGGCAAGCGCTACGACGCCGAGGTGGTGGGCCGCGCCCAGGGCTACGACGTCGCCGTCCTCAAGCTGAAGAACCCGCCGGCCGGCCTCAAGCCGCTGCCCCTCGGCGACTCCGACAAGGTCGCGGTCGGTGACTCGACCATCGCGATCGGCGCCCCCTTCGGCCTGTCGAACACGGTCACCACGGGCATCGTGAGCGCCAAGAACCGCCCGGTCGCCTCCGGAGACGGCACCGGCAGCAAGAACTCGTACATGAGCGCCCTCCAGACGGACGCCTCGATCAACCCGGGCAACTCCGGCGGTCCGCTGCTCGACGGACGCGGCGCGGTGATCGGCATCAACTCCGCGATCCAGTCGGCGGGCAACGGCGGCTTCGGCGGCGGCCAGGCCGGCTCCATCGGCCTCGGCTTTGCCATCCCGGTCAACCAGGCGAAGAACGTCGCCGAATCGCTGATCAAGACGGGCAAGCCGGTCTACCCGGTGATCTCGGTCTCCGTGGACCTCCAGGCCAAGTCCGAGGGCGCCAAGATCTCCGAGCAGGGCGCGGCCGCCAATGAACTGGTGGACCCGAACGGCCCGGCCGGCAAGGCAGGCCTCAAGCCCGGCGACGTCATCACCGAGTTCGGCGGCAAGCCGGTCGACAGCGGCCCGACCCTGATCAGCATGATCTGGACGTACAAGCCCGGCGACACCGTGAAGCTGACCTACCTGCGCGGCGGCAAGCCGACCACGGTCGACATCACGCTCGGCTCGCGGGTCGGCGACAAGTAGGACCACCGGTCGCGGCGGCGACCCGAAGAGGAGGGGCCGTAGGCGGGAATCCGCCTACGGCCCCTCCAACGTCCGCTTATGCTTCGCTGGTGTTCGATTCTCGGCACATACGGACCTTTCACGCGGTCGTCGCCTCCGGGTCGTACTCGGCCGCGGCCCGCGTACTCGGCTATACCCAGCCCGCCATCACCCAGCAGATGAAGGCGCTCGAACGCGCCGTCGGGACCCCGCTGTTCACCCGCGTGGGCCGCAAGATGCAGCTCACCGAGGCCGGGGAGTCCCTGTGCCGGCACGCCGAGACCATCCTGGGCAACCTCTCCGCCGCCGAGGCCCAGCTGAGGGCGTACGCCCGGCTGCGCACCGGCCGGGTCAGGCTGTGCGGCTTCCCCAGCGCCAATGTCACCCTCGTCCCCGAGGCCCTGAGCGGCCTGGCCAAGGACCACCCGGGCATACAGGTGGAACTGCTCGAAGGGGAACCTCCCGAGTCGCTGCGCCGGCTGGAGCGCGGCGAGTGCGACATCACGCTGGCCTTCACCTATCCCGGTCTGCACGAGGAGATTCCGGAGGAGGTCGCCGAGGTCAGGCTGCTGGAGGACCAGCTGACGGTGCTGCTCCCGACCGGGCATCCGCTGGCCCGGCGCCGCGCCGTGCATCTGGCCGACCTCGCCGAGGAGCGGTGGATCGCGGGCTGTCCGCGCTGCCGTGCGAACCTGCTGCACGAGTGCGCGGAGCTGGGCTTCGTGCCCGACATCCGCTTCGCCACGGACGACAACCTGGTGGTGCAGAGCCTGGTCGCACAGGGGCTGGGCGTGGCGATGATGCCCGCGCTGGTGCTGCCCTCCCTCTCGCTGAACCGGGTCTGCGGCCGGGCCCTCCAGCCCGCCGCGCGCCGGCACATCGCGGCGTACGTCTACCGGGACCACCTGCGGGTTCCGGCGACGTCCGTGGTGCTCGACGCGCTGAAGCAGGTGGCGGGGAACCGGGTCGGCTGCTGACCGGTCCGGCCGATCCATAAGCGGTGCTTGGGACTTCAGGTAATAACTGTCGTTGGACGTGATGGGACGACGGCAGCACGCTGCCGATATGACCACCACCACGCCGGCCCGAACCACCACGAGGATGGCCGCCCTCGTCAGTGAGATCCGCACGGTCGTGGAGCGGGGGCTGGCTCCCGACCTCACCGCGTACCTGGTGGGCGAACGGCTCGCCCCGCACCTGGGTGCCCCTGACCTGCTGACCCCGGCGCAGCAGGAAGGTGACCCGGAGCGGTACCGGCAGCACATCCTGCACGCCGAGTCCGACGGCAGCTTCTCGGTGGTGGCACTGGTCTGGCTGCCCGGGCAGGAGACCTGCATCCACGACCACGTGTCGTGGTGCGTGGCCGGGGTGCACCAGGGCGAGGAAAGCGAACGGCGCTTCCGGCTCGCGCCCGGCGTCGGCCCCGCCCGCTTGGTGGCCACCGAGGACGTGGTCAACGCCCAGGGGGAGGTCTGCGGGTTCGCCCCGCCCGGTGACATCCACAAGGTGCGCAACTCCTGTACGACCAAGGCGATATCCGTGCACGTGTACGGCGCCGACGTCTCCCGGCTGGGCACCAGCATCCGTCGCGTCTACACGCTCCCCGTCGACTGATGGCCCTCCTCCACCGCCCGCAGGGCGCGCCGGTCCGGCATGTTTCACGTGAAACACCCACTCCCTGGCCCGGGTTGGCGATGGCCGCGGGCGGTGCGCTGATCGCATGGTGCCTCCATCGCCTGGTGCCCGCCGTGCCGATGCTGACCGCAGCGGTGGTGCTGGGCATCGCGGTGGCACACCTCCCCGGCCTGCGGACGTTCGTACGCGCGGCCGCGCGGCCCGGCCTCTCCCTGGCCGGCCGCCGGCTGATGCGGATGGGCATCGTCCTGCTGGGCCTCGGCCTGGGACTGGAGCAGGTGCTCCGGCTGGGATGGGCCACGGTGGCGATGGTGGTCGGTGTGGTCGCGGCCACCTTCTTCGGCACCCTCTGGCTGGGCCGCAGGCTGCACCTCCCCGGCGATCAGCCACTGCTGATCGCCACCGGGTACTCGATCTGCGGCGCCTCGGCGATCGGCGCGGTGAGCGAGGTGTCCGGCAGTGATGAGGAGGACGTGGCCGCATCGGTGGCCCTGGTCACTCTGTGCGGCACGCTCGCCATAGCGGTACTCCCCCTCCTCCAGGGTCCGTTGGGACTCTCCGACCTCGCCTTCGGGCGGTGGGTCGGCGCCGGGGTCCACGACGTCGGCCAGGTCGTGGCCACCGCGCAGACCGCGGGCCCGGACGCCCTGGGCGAGGCCGTCCTGGTGAAGCTGATGCGGGTGGCGCTGCTCGCCCCGCTGGTGGCGGCCGTGGCCTTCTCGGTACGGGCCCGGCGGCGCGGGGTGCGCACCGCCTCGGGCCGGCGGCCGGCGCCGGTGCCGCTGTTCGTCCTCGGGTTCCTGGCCGCGGCCGCGCTGCGCGCCACCGGCGTACTGCCCGACGTAGCGCTGGAGTGGGCGCACACCGCCCAGGAGGCACTGCTGGCGGCGGCGCTGTTCGGGCTGGGGAGCGCGGTGCACCTGCCGACGCTGGCCCGCACGGGCGGGCGGGCCGCGGCGCTGGGACTCGGGGCGTGGGTGGTGGTGGCGGGGGTTTCCTACGCGGGCGTGATGCTCACCGTATGACCCTGCAACGGCGGGTAGTTGGCCATTTCCTGGCCGGAACCGACCGAACGTTCCGACTGCCCGCTGACATTGCGACGTGCTCGTGCCACTCTGCCCCCGATATTCCGCACGACGCACGACGCACGACGCACGACGCACGACGCACCGCGCACAGCCGATCCGCACCGACCGCTCTTCACCCCCACCCTGCCCGGTGTCGCCACCCGGCCCGGGCACGGCAGAAGGAGTCATGCGTGAATCGTCATCGCACGGCCTTGTCCGTCCTGCTCGCGGCCGGCGCCCTGGTCGCGGGCGCCCTGACGGCGGCCACCCCCTCGCTCGCCGCGGACGCCCCCGCGTCCTTCCGGCAACAGCACACCCAGGGCTTCTGGACCGCCGAGCGGATGCGCAGCGCCACCCCGCTCGATGTGACGGCGGTCCCCGGAGCGGCCCGAACCCCGGTCGCCACATCGGCGACCCCCACGGCCATCGCCCCGACGGCTGCGGTGTCCCCCACGGCGTTCCCGCAGGCGGGCGGCGCCTGGACGGGCGCCGGTGCCGTCGTGAAGACCTCGGGCCGGGTCTTCTTCACGATGGGCGATCGGACCGCCTCCTGCTCCGGAGATTCGGTCACCAGCGCCAACGGCAGCACGGTCATGACGGCCGGCCACTGTGTGAAGTACCAGGGGGCCTGGCACACGAACTGGGTGTTCGTCCCCGCCTACAACAACGGCTCAGCGCCCTACGGGCAGTGGTCGGCCACCAAGACCTTCGCGACCGACAAGTGGGCCGCGAGCGAGGACATGAACATGGACGTCGGCCTCGGCGTCGTGGCCCCGCTGAACGGCCAGACTCTCAGCCAGACCGTCGGTGCCCAGGGTCTCCTCTTCAACGGCGGCTACAACAAGAAGATGTACTCCTTCGGCTTCCCCGCGGCGGCCCCGTACGACGGCACCAAGCTGGTCTACTGCAGCGGCAACAGCGGCAAGGACTTCCTGCTGACCAAGGACCACAGCCTGGCCTGCAACATGACCGGCGGCTCCAGCGGCGGCCCCTGGTTCCAGGACTTCAACGAGGCCACGGGCCTGGGCACCCAGGTCTCGGTGAACAGCTTCGGCTACACCTTCCTGCCGAACCGGATGTACGGCCCGTACTTCGGCAACGAGGCGAAGGCGGCCTACGACAAGGCCCAGACGTCCTGACCCCCACACTCGCCCACGCCACCCCCACCTGGCCGGTACTCTGTACCGGCCAGGTGGGTTGCCCGAGCGGCCTAAGGGAACGGTCTTGAAAACCGTCGTGGCAGCGATGTCACCGTGGGTTCAAATCCCACACCCACCGCCAGGTCAGAGAAGTAGCAGGTCAGAGGGCGGGTACCCGAACCGGGTACCCGCCCTCTCTGCTCCCCCTGTCTCACCCTGGTCCACCCGTATCCCGCTGTTGACCAGCGCGTATGGGCCATCTGTGGGCCAGGATCGAGGGCTTACCCGCCGCTGAGGCCGCGCTCGATCAGTTCGTTCGCGCGGGACTGCTGGCCCCTGAGGATCTTGGCGTAGAACCGGAACAGGACCGTCAGGCTGTGCCCGGCTCGGCGGGCAACCTCCACCGGGTCGACCCCCAAGTTGATCCATGGGGACACCCCGGCGTGCCTGAGCGAGTACGGCACGTCTGCCAGTGGGGACTCGGCCTCTTCCGGAGACAGCGCCATGACTCGGGCGGCGTCCCAGAGTTCGCAGTACTCCGTGGACCGCACTCGCCCACCTCGGGCTGCCCGGAACAGCCGGCCGTCGGCGGCCACCCCGAACTGCTCGATGTGCTCCCGCAGCATCACGGTGAGGATCGGCGGGATCGGCACCGAGAGCGTTGCCCGCCGGTCACGGTGCTTCAGGCCGCGCTGGTCGAAGGACTGCCCGTCATCAGTCCACCCGGCGCCGACTTCGGGGCGACTACCGCCCAGAACGAGTTCGCCCCGTCCCGTCTCCGGCAGTCGGCAGTCGGCCTTGCGCAGCGCGGCGATCTCGGAAGGCCGCATCGCCGCGTAGTACAGGCAGCCGAAGAACCCCGCCATCTGCTCGCCGCGTGTGCTGAGCTGTCGTACCGCAGCGATCAGCTCGGCTGCCTGCTCAGGGTTCGGGACGTATCGGAAGTCGACCTCGAGCGGCGGCACTTCGATCGACGTGATCACGCGGCACACTGGGCGCCCGGTCTCGAAGCGTTTCAGCACCATGTGGGCCCGGACCACCACGCCCGCCGACGCCGGGTCGCTCGAGATTCCCGAGGACACACGCGCCGCTGTCATCGTCCTGACCGTCCGGATCGTCGACACCAGCGGGATGACGATCGAGTACGGCGTCGACTTGGGAGGCCCCGGCTGCCGCTGGGCCAAGGAAGAGTCCGCCGAATGACCGACCCGCTCCTCGACGACGCCTCGTCCACGTGGCCGAGGAACGTCTGAGCGCTCTCCTGACCGCCCAGCGTCTCGGCACCCTGCCGCCCGACGGCAAGGCTGAGATCGCGCACATCATGCGGACGCTCGCTGGGCGAACCGGCCCGGTCCGACTGGTCTTGATGGCCGGCCTCCCGGGCTCGGGGAAGACCACGCTCGCCCACGAGTTGGAGCTCCGCGGGTTCCTGCGCCTCTGTCCTGACGAACGGGTCTGGCGCGCCCATGGGCACTACGGGCGGGACTTCCCCCGAGGGGAGTGCAAGGTCAGGGAGCGCCCCATCCTCGAAGAGATCGCGGCTGAGCTGCGCACCGCCTTCGGCGCCGGCCGTGACGTGGTCATGGATCACGGGTTCTGGACCGTCGACGAGCGCCAGGAGTGGCGCCGTATCGGCGAACAGGCCGGGGCAGCGGTGACGCTCGTGTATCTGCCCGCCACCCACGACGAGCTGTGGGAGCGCATCGACGAACGGAATCAGCAGACCTTCGACGATCCGAACTCCATGTACTTCAGCGAGGACGACTTGCGACGCCACGCCGGCCGCTTCGAGGCGCCCAAGGCGGATGAGCCGCACCTGGTCTACGACGTACGTTCGGCGACCGTCCTCAGTGCGCTCGGCAGCGACGCGCGCTAAGGCACGCGGCCCGCTAGCCGGGGTGGCGTCTGTGTGGTGGAACTTCACCGCACGAGGTACACCGCCGACGAGACCGTCGTTGCGTTCGCGATCGGCCTCCACGCGGCGAGCAGGTTGCCTGGTCGTGCGCCTTCAAGGTCCCTCGACGGGAGAGGTGTCCCGGTGATCTCGGCGTGTGCTGACCCACCCGGCAGGGCTTCATGATTCACCAGAACGGTCACTCACCGTGACGACACCTACAGCCGCCTCTGCGGGGAGGGCTTCACGAGCCGCCTGATTGCCATTTATATCGTACGTTCCTTGGTACATATTGATTGATTCCGGCGACATCACCCGAGTGGATCGTCACCGAGGGTTAGGTACCTGCGTAATATGCCGTCGACAAGAGGCGGTTCCGTTAGACGAGGAACGCCGGACGCCACCACCCCCCACAGGAGTTGGCTCCTCGATGACACTCAACATGTCCGATGCGCCGCAACGGCGCACAATGACGGCCTGGATCGCGGGGGTACTCACCCTGCTGCTCGCCGTTGCCGTGTTGGCGGTGACGCCTACACGAGCAAATGCAGCAACAGCTGTCGAGCTGGGTACTGCGGAAACCTTCGCGGTACTGGCCGGTTCGACGGTCACCAACGAAGGTAATTCCGTGGTAACCGGGGACGTCGGTGTATCTCCGGGTACGGCCGTTACCGGATTCCCGCCAGGGACGGTGATGGGTGGGACGATCTACACAGGCGCGGCGGCAGCAGGAGCGAAGGCCGCCCTTGGCACGGCGTACGACGACGCCTTCGGTCAACCCACGGAATTCAACCTTTCCGCGGCGCCCGTGACTCCCACGCTGTTCCCGGGCACCTACGCCGTCGAGTCCGGTCTCCTGGTCAACGGTGTCTGGACCCTGGATGCCCAGGGCAACCCCGATGCTGTCTGGGTGTTCAAGGTTCCTGCCGGCCTGACAACGGCATCCGGGAGCAGCATTGTCCTCCAAAACAGCGCCCAGGCGTGCAACGTGTTCTGGGTGACCGACGAATCGGCAACGCTCGGATCCAGCTCCACCTTCGTGGGCACCCTCATGGCGCTCACCGCGATCACTGTCAATAGTGGAGCGACCGTCGAGGGCCGGGTGCTGGCCCGCACCGCGGCCGTGACGCTGAATAACAACCTGATCACCAGGCCGGAGTGCGAAAGCACCACCACCACGACCACCGGTGATGCCGCGACGGGTGACGCCGCGACGGGTGACGCTGCGACGGGTGACGCTGCGACCACCACGACCACGGGCGATGCCGCGACGGGTGACGCTGCGACGGGTGACGCTGCGACCACCACGACCACGGGCGATGCCGCGACCGGTGACGCTGCGACGGGTGACGCTGCGACCACCACGACCACGGGCGATGCCGCGACCGGTGATGCCGCGACGGGTGACGCTGCGACCACCACGACCACGGGCGATGCCGCGACCGGTGATGCCGCGACGGGTGACGCTGCGACCACCACGACCACGGGCGATGCCGCGACCGGTGATGCCGCGACGGGTGACGCTGCGACCACCACGACCACGGGCGATGCCGCGACCGGTGACGCTGCGACGGGTGACGCTGCGACCACCACGACCACGGGCGATGCCGCGACCGGTGACGCCGCGACTGGCGATGCTGCGACTGGTGACGCCGCGACCGGTGACGCGGCGACCGGTGACGCCGCGACCGGTGACGCCGCGACCGGTGATGTCACGGGCGGACACGACGACTGCGACTACCCCGGTAAGCCGGGTAAGCCGGGTAAGCCGGGCCACCACAAGCCGGGTAAGCCGGGTAAGCCGGGCCACCACAAGCCGGGCAAGCCCGGCCACCACAAGCCGGGCAAGCCCGGCCACCACGACAAGCCGCAGAAGCCCGGCCACCACTGGCCGGACAAGCACGCCGTGAGCGAGGTGCACGTAGCGCACTGTCCGCACTGAATGTAAGACGGGTGGCGCGCGGCGGATCGTCATCGATTCCGCCGCGCGCCACTCGCGGAAGCAGGAGCAGTAGGTGCGAGCAGTCAGGATGGAAAGGCCGGGTGGGGCCGTGCTGAGCGGTGCTGAGTCGACAACTATTAAGTATCCGCAGCAGACCGGCGCTGAGCCGGAAACGCAGGACAGCGGCAGGGGAACGGATAGCCCGCGTGGGATTTCAGGGCCACCCCGCCCGCTGAGCGCTGGAACGGGTGCCGCAGTGGCCTTGTGTCTGGCAGTGACCCTGGTCCATGTACTCCTGGTTTTTCTGTACGTGGCGCCTCGGAACGCCATCTCGAATGCGTACAGCCAGCAGGTTAATTCCTGGGTCCGGCCCGTGTTCGAGCAGAACTGGCGGCTCTTCGCCCCGAATCCGCAGTCCGTCAACCGGCAGATCTCGGCGAGGGTCAGGCAGACAGAGCCGGACGGCACCGTACAGGTGAGTGGCTGGATCGATCTGAGTGCTGAGGACGATTCCGCCGTCAAGCACAGCGTCTTTCCGAGTCATACAGCACAGAACATGCTTCGACAGGCTTGGAATTCGTACCTCAAATCGCACGGCGGCGACAACCAGCCGCGCTCGGAGCGGGCTCTGATGATCGAGAAGTATCTGCGCAACATCGCAGCGGATCGCGTCGCCGCCCAACGCGGCGGCACCTTCGATTCCATTCAGCTGCGGGTGATCTCACGGCCTATCGCTGCGCCCGGTGAGGCGGGTGGGTTCCGCCCGGCCGCCGCGGCATCGACGCGGGCCGAAATCCGGCAGCTGCCCTGGTGGAAGGTGGCCTCGCATGGAACGCACTGAACTGGAACCGATCGCGGCGCCCCCAGCGTCCGAACGCACCATCGAGCGGACAGCCGTACGCATGCCGCAGCGCGTACTCGACCGCGTCCATGCACTCCTCGTCCTCCTGACTGAACGGCCGTTCTCCCTGTACGCGGTGGCGGTGCTGCGCATCGGGTACGGGCTGCTCTATCTCGTCTTCCTGCTCCGCGAGTTTCCACACCGCAACGAGATGTGGGGCCCAGGTTCACCGTGGACGCCCACGCTCGCCAGGCAAATGTTCGACCAGAGCGGGTGGGCCAGCGTCCTCACCTTGTCCGACAGCCAGGTGTACTTCGAGGTCTGCTACGCCGTGGCACTGGTCACGTGTGCGCTGTTCTTGCTGGGCTGGCGGACGCGGGCGATGTCCGTGCTGTTCGCCGTCGTGGTGCTGTCGTTCCACGCCAGGGCGATCTTCATGGCGGACGGCGGGGACAATCTCATGGTCCTCATGGCTGTCTATCTCGTCTTCACCGCGTGCGGCCGGCGCTGGTCCCTCGACGCCCGCCGGACCCGGCTCCAGGCGTCGGCGGGCAAGACGGCAGGCCCGCGGGGCGGCGATCTCCGGCACCATCTCAGCGACGCCCGCATCACCTTGACCACCGTGCTGCATAACTGCGGCATGTTCGTCATCGCCGCCCAGGTCTGTTTCCTCTACGGATGCGCGGGCCTGTACAAGGTGCAGGGCCCCAAGTGGGGCGACGGCACCGCCCTCCACTACGTCCTGAACATCGACCTGTTCCGGCCCTGGCCCGAGCTGTCCCAGATGATCGCCAGCCATCACGTGCTGATTGCCGTCTTCGGCTACCTGACGGTGCTGGTGCAGGTCGCCTTTCCGTTCGTCCTGTTCGGCAGGTTCAAATACCCGGTCCTGGTTCTGCTGCTGGGCATGCATGTGAATATTGCGGTGCTCATGGGACTGCCACTCTTCTCCGGCGCGATGATCGTCGCCGACGCCGCATTCCTGCCGGATCGCTTTTACCAGGCCCTGGGACGGCTGGGGCGGCGCACGATCCAGCGCACACGCGGCATGGGAGCGGGAGCCCCGGTCGGGGCAGTACCCGCTGCGGTACCGCCGCAGCCCTCACCGAAGTAGGGGTCAACGGTCCGGGTTCCCTCGCATGTGGGCAGGGAGAGAGCAGGTGGCTGTGCCGCCTGGCAGGCGATGGCGGTTCTTCGCGACAACCTGGTAGATGCCACGTGCCATCCAGTTGACAGGCGGCAGCCGAAGGGCGAGCCCGAGCCACCACCAGCGCCTTCGTCCGCACATCAGCACGGCGGACAGGGCGCGCGGTCCCCCGTAGACCTTGCCGCCGGCCGGGCTGATCCAAACGACCTCGCGGTCGGCTCTGTCTTCGGTGACACCCAGGGCGGCGAGGTCGGCGTACTGCCAGGGGACGAATTGCACACGCGGCTGAATAATGCGCCGAGCAAGCTCGATTGTTCTGCTGCAAAAACCGCAGTCTCCGTCAAACAACAGAATGGGCTGGCTTGCCATCCGGGCTCCCCTTCATCGACGGGCTGCGTTGAAGAACTTCAGTGTGCGGTGATCAAAAGCCGATTGGCGAGCAACACGACCGACGGAGCGTCTACTGATCCGGCCGACGCCGGAGAGCGGGCCGTCGCAGGTGACGGCGTACGGGCAGGTGATCAATGGGGTTCTGCCTCGGGTGCGGACCGGGGTGCAGTGGCGTGAGCTGCCCGGGCGGTTCGGTCCGTGGCAGTGGGTGCAGAAGTATCGCGGCCACTCCCCGTACTACTGGCCTGAGCACATCAGGGCGACCCGAGGCGGGCCCCGTGGCTGGATGCAGCGGTTCCCAGAAGGGCACGCGATCCCCTCCGAGGTGGGGCTGGGCAACCTACTTCCGGACGAAGTGCCGGCGACCATGCCGAACCAGCCTTGGAGAGCCTGCTGCAAGGAGCCTGACCAGCTGCAGAACCTGGCCATCGAAGCAAGGCGAGCACGCCAAAGAGCCCGAGAAGTGCTGCGCATACTCGAACGCGGCAAGTGAGGCCAGCCCGAGCATGCCCAGAAGCCAGCGAAGTGAGTTGCCGGGCGGCTTGCACACGTCGATGCATGGGACTCGTGGGCCATGTATGGGCCAGCAGGGATGCCTGGGCCCGTCTTACCCCACTCCTGTGCAGGTCAGAGTGGCGCATGCCTCTTGGGGCGGAACCCTCTTGAAAACCGTCGTGGCGCGAGTCACCGTGGGTTCAAATCCCACACCCACCGCAGGTGAACGGCTCCTGACCAGGATCAAATGGTCAGGAGCCGTTTTCGTTTGCCGGCTCAACCCTGCGGCAGCTGCCCGGGACGGTCCGTGATCGCCTGCGCGACGATGGCTACGGAGGTCACTGCCGTTCCGGCCTTGCCCCAGTCGCTGTCCCCGAGGGCGATGGTCCGCTCGCCCAGGAGCCGCATGGTCTGCTTGTCGAAGATCCACTCGGTTCGCTCGTTGTCGTGGACCCGGGTGACAGCGACACCCGTTCGGCCCACAGCGTCCTTCGAGTCCGGAACCAGAACCACGCCGGGAATGCGGGCCGCCGCACGGTAGAGCGCCGCACTCAGACCGGGCGGTGCCTGGAACCTCCGCAGCAAGTCACCGATGGCGACGAACGCCTGCTGATCGGGTCCCGTTGTCGAACCGGAGCCGGGGCTTTGCTGCATCTGGGTGTCCTCGTAGATCAGGTGCAGCAGCGCGTCCGGGTCGGTCGGAAGCGTTTCGAGAAACCGGTAAGTGGGGCCGTTCAGAGTGGGCCGGCCATCGGGCGGGAGTGTCTCGGACCCTCGCACGGTGCGCGTCGTCGTTCCTGCCGACCCATCGACCGAGTGCCAGTGTTCCGCAGACTCGTCGGTAGGGGACGCCTCCATCCTTCCCCCGCCCCCGGGCACCTCGGACAGGGAGGTGTCCCTCGCGTGCGGTGCGGGACGTGGCCGGACGCCCTGCGGCTGGCTCCGCAGCCAGATGGTCGGTGGTGAGCTTGCGCAGGCGGGCGCGCGCCCGCGACAACCGGGAGCGAACGGTGGATTCCGCGACGCCGCAGGCCTTTGCCACTTCGCTGTGGCTGAGGCCGGACCATACGGACAGGACGATGGCCTCGCGGTCGGTACGCCGGAGCCGGCCCAGGGCGCTCAGCGCGGCCTCAGCCTCTGCCTCGTGGCTTCGCCGAGCGTCGCCCTGAGCCGCCAGGCTTCGAGAAAGGTGAGGGAGGCGATGTCCTCCGCCCCCGACCGGTCAGAAGTCATGCGGACGACATGCGCGTACACGGCGTGCGCGTGCGCATCGTAGATCTCGGCGAACAGCTGCTGTTCCACACTGCGTAGTGTCCGCTCGACCCCGTGCGCTGCATGAGGCGCGCGTCACACATTCACGGGACGGGCGTGCCCCTGCCCCTGTCCCTGCCCGCAGTCTGCGGCGTTCCTTCCGGGGCCTTCTTGGACGCCGAACCGCTGCCTTGGGCCTTCCGAGTGGTGTTTGTCGGAAGATCGGCGCGGGCGATGGGGTCGGTGCGGTTGCGGCCACATCATGACGAATGTATGCAGATCCGCCCGTCGGAACATCGTGAATCGAGGCACCTCGTCATGGCTCACCGCACCATCCTCACGTCGATCTGGACCTCCGTCCTCGCCGCTCTCGTGGCCCTCCTCTCCTGCTTCGGTCTCGCGGGTAAGGCCGCTCCGGCCTCCGCCCCGGCCCCCTCCGCCGCGGGCACCGCGGCCACCGCAGTGCGCCGGCCGGCCGTAGTGGCCCGGCGGACCTGGCGGGCGATGATGCGGGGCGGTTCGCTCCCGCCGACCATCAAGCAGCGGATCCGCGCCGAGGCGCACGGCAAGACCCCCTCCGTCCGACGCTCCACCACCGCCGATGCCATGGGTGCCGGTCCCGGAACCGCTGCCCGCACCACTGCCCCGGTCGTAGCCCCGGCAGCCCCGGTCGCAGTGCCCGCCGCAGCCACCGCCGGCGCCGCCCGGGAAGCACTCGGGCTGGCCGCGTAGCCCCGTACCCCGTATCCCTTGGTCGCAGTCGCAGTCGCAGTCGCAGTCGTACGGTCCGGTTCGCGGGTGTATGTGCCGCCGCCGGGCAGAAGCTGAAGCCAGAAGCTGCAGCCAGAAGCAGGACCAGTAGGGCCATCAGGATCAGTTGGACCAGTGGCGCCAGAAGTGGAACCGGAAGCAGCCGCAAAGCCGGCAGCGGAGCCGGAAGCAGCAGTAGAACCCGTAGGAGAAGCAGAAGTACGAGTAGGCGCTGGAGCCCGGTCGGTTGCGACCGTGGATCGCGCCGCGCGGTGGTGCCCCCGGAGCGGGGCACGGATGGGTCACCCCGGCTTGCGCCGGGGCGTGCAGGGGGCGTGAAGCTTGGCATTGCAGGGCCGCAGGCCCGGGAGACGGTGGGGTTCCCGGACGGCGCGGCCCTTTTCGGCATGTCCGGGACAGGCCGTTCTGGCGGAACGCTTCGGCCCTTGTGCGGCGCCGGTTTCGGTCGATCCCAGGGTGCTGACCTGGAGCTTCGGGGGTGCAAATGAGGTTTATCCGATGTTGGTCATACTTGCGGGGGAATCGGGGACTCCGTGATGGTTCGCCGGGGATTCGGTGGGCAACTCTGGATTCGCGACGTCGTCACCACACGGAACGACCGAGGCGGTCGGCCAACTGCCTTGGAGTAAGTCCCATTTCGGTTTTCTGGAGGACAAAGACATGGCAAGCATCCGTACCGCCCGCGTCATCGCCGCCGTCGCCGCGCTCCCTCTCGCCGTAGCTCTCCTGGGCGGGGTGGCGTCGGCCGACAACGGCTCCTTCGCGAACGACGGATCGAATGCGAGCGTCGCCGGCATCGTCGGCAGTGGTGTGGGAGGCAACAACAACGGCAACTCGTCCACGTCGCAGCAGGTGGCCACCGGTTCCGGGGCCTCCAACCAGAGCAACACCGCGCAGGTGAACGGCTCGGCCTTCACCGCGATCGACCAGTCCAACGCCACCGTGGCGGTCAATTTCCACCCCTGGTGGTAGCCGCGGCCTGAGCCGCTCAGATTCTTGAGGGCGCCTGTGCGACCGGACCGGCTGGGGTCCGGTAGCGCAGGCGCCCTCGCGCATCTCCCGGCGCCTGCCCGAGCCCCCGAGCCGGCTCCTCTCCCGACCTTGACACCACGGGTGAATCTGACGGACAGTCAGGTTCCCTCGATGATGTGATGCCGGGAGGCCTGCGCCGTGCACCTCGCCCCGACCGAAGGCCAGTTGCGGCTGCGCGCCGAACTGCGCGCGTACTTCAAGGATCTGCTGCCGGACGGCGGCCCCGACGATCCCGTCCGTCAGCGCGAACTCCTGCGCCGCATAGGCGCCGACGGGCTGCTCGGCCTCGGCTGGCCCGTCGAGTACGGCGGCCAGGACCGCGGCGCCGACGAGCAGTTCGTCTTCTTCGACGAGGCCTACCGGGCCGGCGCCCCCGTTTCCATGGTCACGCTCAACACCGTCGGCCCGACCCTGATGAAATACGGGACCGAGGAGCAGAAGGCCTACTTCCTGCCCCGGATCCTCGCGGGTGACATCGTCTTCGCCATCGGCTACTCCGAACCCGAAGCCGGCACCGACCTCGCTGCCCTGCGCACCCGCGCGGTCCGCGACGGAGACGACTGGCTCATCGAC
Organism: Streptomyces sp. NBC_01232; assembly: GCF_035989885.1. Taxonomy (GTDB): domain Bacteria; phylum Actinomycetota; class Actinomycetes; order Streptomycetales; family Streptomycetaceae; genus Streptomyces. Next base: position 4,128,734 of record NZ_CP108518.1, on the reverse strand, counting down.
GGGCAGAAGATCTTCACCTCCAACGCCCAGAACGCGGACTGGATCTGGCTCGCCTGCCGCACCGATCCCGAGGCGCCCAAGCACAAGGGCATCTCGATCATCCTGGTGCCCACCGACACCACTGGCTTCTCCTGGACCCCGATCCACACCGTCGGCGGCCTCACCACCACGGCCACGTACTACGACGGCGTCCGCGTCCCCGCCGGCCATCTCGTCGGTCCCGAGCACGGCGGCTGGGGCCTGATCACCAACCAGCTCAACCACGAGCGCGTCGCCCTCGCCGCCATCGGCATGCAGGCCGAGGACTTCTACGCGTACGCGCTCGACCACGCCCGCACCCCCGATCCGGCCACCGGCGACCGGCCCGCCGACCTCCCCTGGGTGCAGTCCCGGCTCGCCGAGGCACGCGCGCGACTGGCCGCCGTACGCCTCCTCAACTGGCGCCTCGTCCAGGACGTGGGCAGCGGCGCCCTGGCCCCCGGTGATGCCAGCGGGGTGAAGTTCCTCGGCACCGAGTCCACCGTCGAGGTGTACCGGATGTGCCAGGAGGTGGTCGGTGAGGAGGCCCTGATCCGCGGGCCCGCGGCCTTCGCGGGCGGCGAGCTCGAACGGATGAACCGGGCCGCCCAGATCAACACGTTCGGCGGCGGGGTCAGCGAGGTCCAGCGGGAGATCGTCGCCATGATGCGGCTCGGGATGAAGGGGAGGAAGCGATGACGGCGGACGCGGACGCGGTCGTGGACGCGGCGGAGGAGGCAGCCCGGTTCCACACGCTGCTGACGGCCTTCGAGGGGCATCCGGCCGCCACCGGCGGCCGGGGCAAGGACGCGGTCAACGAGCCGATGATCCGCCACTGGTGCGAGGCGATGGGCGATGCCAACCCTGCCTACACCGGGCCGGACGCGATCGCTCCGCCCACCATGCTGCAGGCCTGGACGATGGGCGGCCTCTCCGGCCACGCGGACCGCTCCTCCGCCTATGACGAGCTCCTCGGGCTCCTCGACGGCGCGGGCTTCACCTCCGTGGTCGCCACCGACTGCGAGCAGGAATACCTCCGCCCGCTGCGCCCCGGCGACGCGATCACCTTCGACGCCGTCATCGAGTCCGTGTCGCCCCGCAAGACGACCAAGCTGGGCACCGGCCACTTCGTGACCACCCGCATGGATGTCCGGGCGGACGGCGAGCCCGCCGGCACCCACCGCTTCCGCATCCTCAAGTACGTGCCCGCCGCCGGGCCGTCGAAGAAGCGGCCACCGGCGCAGCGTCCCCGCCCAGTGATCAACCAAGACAACCAGTGGTTCTGGGAAGGAGTGCGGGAGCACAGGCTGCTGATCCAGCGCTGCACCGCCTGCACCACGCTCCGCTTCCCGTGGCTCCCCGGCTGCAACGCCTGCGCGAGCCCGGACTGGGACACCGTCGAGGCCTCCGGCGCGGGCACGGTGTTCAGCTACGTGGTCATGCACCATCCGCCCTTCCCGGCCTTCGACCCGCCCTACGCGGTCGCGCTGGTCGAGCTCGCCGAAGGCGTCCGGATGATCAGCAACATCACCGGTGTGCCCTACGACAAGGTGCGCATCGGCCTCCCCGTTCAGCTGGAGTTCCTGCGCGTCGACGACGATCTCGAACTCCCCGTCTTCCGCGGGAGTGAGGGCTGATGGACTTCCGTCCCACCGAGGAACAGGCCGCCGCGGCCGGTCTCGCCGCCCGCATCTTCTCCGACCTGGCCACTCATGAACGCCTCTCCGAAGCCGGCACCGGCAGCGACGCCGACCTGTGGAAGGCCCTCACCACGGCCGGGCTGACCGCCGCGGTCGAGGAGATCGGTCTGCTCGGGCTGGTCCTGCTGCTGGAGGAGCAGGGCCGCACCACGGCGCAGGTCCCGTACGCCGCCACCTGCGTGTACGGGATCCTCCCCGTGGCCGCGCACGGCAGCCCCGAGCAGCGCGCCCGCCTGCTGCCCGCCCTCGGCACGGGCGAGGCGGTGGCCACCGGCGCCTTCCCATCGCGCGGCCGGATCACCGCCGAGGGCGGTCGGCTCACCGGGACCACCCCCGCCGTGCCCTGGCTGCGCGACGCCACGCACGTCCTGGTCCCGGACGCCGACCGGGCGTTGTGGCTCGTACGGACCGACGCGCCCGGCGTGGGGACCTCCCCCGTGGAGACCACCGCCCCCTGGTCGGCGGGCCGGCTGACCCTGGCCGGAGCCGAGGCCGAACGGCTGGGGTCCGACGGCGCGTACGAGGACACGCTCGCCGCCGCCCGCACCGCCTTCGCCGGCCTCCAGGCGGGCGTCTGCGCGGGTTCCCTCGCCCGGGCGGTGGAGTACACCTCCACCCGTGAGCAGTTCGGCCGGCCGCTCTCCACCCATCAGGGAGTCATGCTGCGCGCGGCCGACGCGTACATGGACACCGAGGCGATCCGGGTCACCGCCTACGAGGCGGCCTGGCGCCTCGACCAGGGTCTTCCCGCGCAGGAACACGTGCTGACGGCCGCCTGGTGGGCCTCGGAGGCGGGCAGGAGGGTCGTGCACGCGGGCCAGCACCTGCACGGCGGCATGGGCGCCGACCTGGACCACCCCGTGCACCGGCACTTCCTGTGGGGGCGCCAACTGGACGCCTACCTGGGCTGCGGCAGCGAGCTGCTGGCCGAGCTGGGGGCCACGATCGCCGCGTCCCCCGCATCCGCGCTCGCGCCTGCACCAGCGCCCGCACCCGCACCCGTATCCGCATCCGCGTTCGCTTCGACAGCCGAGGGAGAACAGGCATGAACGTCGGCGACACGCTGCCGCCGCTGGAGATTCCGGTCACCCGCACCCTGATCGTCGCGGGCGCGATCGCCTCCCGCGACTACCAGGACGTGCACCACGACGCGGCGCTGGCGCAGGAGAAGGGCTCCCCGGACGTCTTCATGAACATCCTGACCACGAACGGGCTGGTGGGCCGGTACATCACCGACCACCTCGGGCCGCGCGCCGTCCTGCGCAAGGTGGCCATCCGACTCGGCGCCCCGAACTACCCGGGCGACACGATGACCCTCACCGGCACCGTCACCGCCGTATCCGCGACCACCGCCGTATCCGGGACCACCGCGGTGCCCGCGACCACCGTCGAGATCCGGGTCGTCGGCGCCAACGGCCTCGGCCACCACGTATCGGGAACGGTCACCGCGGAGGTGCCGGCATGAGCGTCCGCACCCGCGACGAGCTCGGCGGCCGCGCAGCCATCGCCGGCATCGGAGCCACCGAGTTCTCCAAGGACTCCGGCCGCAGCGAGCTCAAACTCGCCGTCGAGGCCGTGCACGCCGCCCTCGACGACGCCGGGCTCACCCCCGACGACGTCGACGGCATGGTCACCTTCACGATGGACACCAGCCCCGAGATCACGGTCGCCCAGGCGGCCGGCATCGGGGAGCTGTCCTTCTTCTCCCGCATCCACTACGGCGGCGGCGCGGCCTGCGCCACCGTCCAGCAGGCCGCCCTCGCCGTCGCCACCGGAGTCGCGGAGGTCGTGGTCTGCTACCGCGCCTTCAACGAGCGCTCCGGGCGCCGCTTCGGGTCCGGGGTCCAGCAGCGGGAACCCTCGGCGGAGGGGGCGGCGCTCGGCTGGTCGCTCCCCTGGGGGCTGCTGACCCCCGCCTCCTGGGTGGCCATGACCGCACAGCGCTACCTGCACACCTACAACCTCACCCCCGAGGCGTTCGGGCACGTCGCCGTCACCGACCGCCGGCACGCCGCGAACAACCCCGCCGCGTACTTCTACGGCAAGCCCATCACCCTGGCCGACCATGCGGCCTCGCGCTGGATCGTGGAGCCGCTGCGGCTGCTGGACTGTTGCCAGGAGACCGACGGCGGCCAGGCCGTCGTCGTCACCACGACCGAGCGCGCCCGGGATCTGAGGCACGCGCCCGCCGTGATCACCGCCGCCGCTCAGGGCGCCGGCCGCCGCCAGGAGGGTATGACCTCCTTCTACCGGGACGACCTCACCGGGCTGCCGGAGATGGACGTGGTCGCCCGCCAGCTGTGGCGCACCAGCGGGCTGCGGCCCTCGGACATCGACGTCGGCATCCTCTACGACCACTTCACCCCCTTCGTGCTGATGCAGCTGGAGGAGTTCGGCTTCTGTGCGCCCGGTGAGGCCGCGGACTTCGTGGCCGCGGACGCCCTGCCGATCAACACGCATGGCGGCCAGCTCGGAGAGGCATACCTGCACGGGATGAACGGCATTGCCGAGGCCGTCCGCCAGCTGCGCGGGACCTCCGTCAACCAGGTCGCGGGGGCGGCGCGCGCACTTGTCACAGCCGGTACCGGTGTCCCGACCTCCGGGCTGATCCTGGGCGCCGACGGCTGAGATCCGGGACCAGGGCCGTCCCCACCCCTCCACCTTCAGGGGGTGGGGACGGCCCTGCGCCTACAACCTGAGACGGATCCACCATCGGCACCTACGGCCGATCCCATGGCGGGTGGGCGCTCCTAGCGTGGAGACATGACCACGCCTGTGTGCCCGCTCGCCTCGAATCCGACGCCGTACCCGTCGTTCTCGGCGTACGTCCGGACCCGCGGCACGGTCCTGATGCGCACTGCGCGCTCCCTCACCGCCAACCCGTGCGATGCGGAGGACCTGCTCCAGACCGCCCTTGCGAAGACGTATGTGGCCTGGGACCGCATCGAGGATCACCGCGCGCTGGACGGCTACGTCCGGCGGACGCTGGTCAACACCCGTACCTCCCAGTGGCGCAAGCGCAAGGTCGACGAGTTCGTATGCGACGAGCTGCCGGAGACCGAGGCGGCCCCGGCCTCCGACCCCGCCGAGGCGCAGGCACTGCGCGACGCGATGTGGCGCGCGGTGACCCGGCTGCCCGACCGTCAGCGCGCCATGGTCGTCCTCCGGTACTACGAGGACCTGAGCGAGGCGCAGACCGCGGAGCTGCTCGGGGTCTCGGTCGGCACGGTCAAGAGCGCGGTCTCCCGCGCCCTGGGCAAGCTCCGCGAGGACCCGGAGCTCATGCCGGTCCGGTGAGACGGCGGATGTTTCACGTGAAACCTGGGGACGTCAGGGGATGTTTCACGTGAAACACGTAGCGGTTTCTACTCCCGGGTAGTGACATGCCGACCGGTACGTGCGCAGAATCGGCAGCATCCGTAGCCGCCGCAGCGCCGCAGCGCTCACCGGGAGGACGCTTTGCTCAGCACCATGCAGGACGTACCGCTCCTCGTCACCCGCATACTCCGACACGGGATGACGATCCACGGGAAGTCCCAGGTCACGACCTGGACCGGGGAGGCTGAGCCGCACCGCCGCAGCTTCGCCGAGATCGGCACCCGCGCCACCCGTCTCGCCGGCGCGCTGCGCGACGAGCTCGGAGTGCAGCAGACCGACCGGGTCGCCACCCTCATGTGGAACAACGCCGAGCATGTCGAGGCGTACTTCGCGATCCCCTCCATGGGCGCGGTCCTGCACACCCTCAACCTGCGGCTCCCTCCTGAGCAGCTGGTCTTCATCGTCAATCACGCCGTCGACCGCGTCGTCCTGGTCAACGGCACCCTGCTGCCCCTGCTCGTGCCGCTGCTGCCGCACCTGCCGACCATCGAGCACGTCGTGGTATCCGGTGCCGGCGACCGTTCGGGGCTCGAGGGGCTCGACGTCCGCGTGCACGACTACGAGGAGCTCCTCGCGGGCCGCTCCGACACCTACGACTGGCCCGAGCTGGACGAGCGCCAGGCCGCCGCCATGTGCTACACCTCCGGCACCACCGGGGACCCCAAGGGCGTCGTGTACTCCCACCGCTCGATCTACCTGCACTCCATGCAGGTCAACATGACCGAGTCGATGGGCCTGACCGACAAGGACACCACCCTCGTCGTCGTCCCCCAGTTCCACGTGAACGCCTGGGGGCTGCCGCACGCCACCTTCATGACCGGTATCAACATGCTGATGCCGGACCGCTTCCTGCAGCCGGCCCCGCTCGCCGAGATGATCGAGCAGGAGAAGCCCTCACACGCGGCAGCCGTCCCCACCATCTGGCAGGGGCTGCTGGCCGAGGTCACCGCCAACCCGCGCGACCTGACCTCGATGAAGCAGGTCACCATCGGCGGCGCGGCCTGTCCGCCCTCCCTCATGGAGGCGTACGACAAGCTCGGCGTCCGCGTCTGCCACGCCTGGGGTATGACCGAGACCTCCCCGCTCGGCACGATGGCGCACCCTCCGGCCGGTCTGAGTGCCGAGGAGGAGTGGCCCTACCGGATCACCCAGGGCCGTTTCCCGGCGGGCGTCGAGGCCCGTCTGGTCGGCCCCGGCGGTGACCTCCTGCCCTGGGACGGGGAGTCGGCCGGCGAGCTGGAGGTACGCGGCAACTGGATCGCGAGCTCCTACTACGGCGGTGCGGCCGGTGAACCCTTCCGGCCCGAGGACAAGTTCAGCGCGGACGGCTGGCTCAAGACCGGCGATGTCGGCGTCATCAGCGCCGACGGCTACCTCACCCTCACCGACCGTGCGAAGGACGTCATCAAGTCCGGCGGTGAATGGATCTCCAGTGTGGAGCTGGAGAACGCGCTGATGGCGCACCCAGAGGTCGCTGAGGCCGCGGTCGTCGCCGTCCCGGACGAGAAGTGGGGAGAGCGCCCGCTGGCCACGGTCGTCCTCAAGGAGGGCGCGGCCGTGGACTACGCGGGTCTGCGCGAGTTCCTCGCCCGGACCATCGCCAAGTGGCAGCTGCCGGAGCGCTGGACGTTCATCGAGGCGGTGCCCAAGACCAGCGTCGGCAAGTTCGACAAGAAGGTGATCCGCAAGCAGTACGCGGACGGCGCACTGGACGTCACCAAGCTCGACTGACGACCGGGGGCTATCCCCGCGTGAGCCACGGCCGCAGCAGCTTGCTGACCGCGGGCATGGCCACGTAGGTCATCAGAGTGCTGAAGACGACGGCGAAGGCGGCCGTGCGCAGTACGAAGTGCAGATCCACCAGGTACGGCCCGAGCACCGCGTTGCCGATCAGCGAGATCGGGAAGATGGCCAGCCCCGAGCTGATCGCCATCTTCCACCGCGGCGGCGCGGGCCGGGTCGTACCCGGCTTGGCGAACCAGGTCTCCATGCCGTGCAGTTCCCGGCGGGCTATCTCCGTGTGGTGGTGGCCGAGGCAGTTGGAGAACCACTGCGCCCGCTCCGGGGAGTCCTGCCAGCGCTCGAACGCGGCCTGATTGCGGAAACGGTGGACCAGGAACCACGGCCCACCCTCCGCCGCGGGACGGAAGAGCCCGTACCCGAGGTGGTCCGGGAAGCCCGCGGCTGTCTCCAGGATCCCGTGGGCCCAGGCCTCGAAGGTCTCCTCGTGCCCGGGCTCCACCTGCCGCGCGATGAGCAGGTTCACCTCCCCGTTGTCGGCGGGGACGGTGTGCTCGCTCGTGTTGGTGATGGCCATCGGCCCAGGATTACTAGTTCGTGCCGATCTTGGCCAGCAGGTCCACGATGCGGCCCTGGACGTCCGCCGTCGTGGCCCGCTCCGCGAGGAAGAGGACGCTCTCGCCGGAGGCGAGCCGCGGCAGTTCGGCAGGGTCGATGCCGGTCGTCGTGTAGACGACCAGAGGGGTGCGGTTCAGCTGCCCGTTGGCGCGCAGCCAGTCCACGATCCCGGCCCGCCGACGGCGTACCTGCATCAGGTCCATGACCACCAGGTTGGGCCGCATCCGCGTCGCCAGCTCCACGGCGTCGGTGTCGGCACCCGCCCGCGCGACCTGCATGCCGCGCCGCTCCAGGGCGGCGGTCAGCGCGGTCGCGATCTCGTCGTGCTCCTCGATCAGCAGCACCCGGGAGGGGTGCTGCTCGCTGTCGCGCGGTGCCAGCGCCTTCAGCAGCACGGCCGGATCGGCGCCGTACGCCGCCTCGCGCGTGGCGTGCCCCAGCCCGGCCGTGACCAGTACGGGGACCTCCGCGGCCACCGCGGCCTGGCGCAGGGACTGCAGGGCGGTGCGGGTGATCGGCCCGGTCAGCGGGTCGACGAACAGCGCGGCGGGGAACGCGGCGATCTGCGCGTCCACCTCCTCGCGGGAGTGCACGATCACCGGCCGGTAGCCGCGGTCGCTGAGCGCCTGCTGCGTCTGCACGTCGGGCGCGGGCCACACCAGCAGTCGGCGGGGGTTGTCCAGGGGCTCGGGGGGCAGCTCGTCGTCAACGGGCCGCGGCACGGGCCGGTTGACCACCTCGACGGCGCCGCCCGGGCCGTCCAGCGGCTCGGGACCCTCGTCGGCGCCCGCCTCGGGCGCTCCTATGGCGAAGGCCCGGCCCTGCGGGGCGGGCTCCGAGAGGCGTCGGCGGCGGCCGGACCCGGAGGCCGAACCGGACCCGGCGGCCGGGCCGGAACCGCCCGGGTCCACGGAAATGCCCTGGCCGAGGGTGCCGAGGGCGCGCACGCTGATCGGCTGCGCGGCCTGGGCCTCCGCGGGGGAGTCCTGCGGTCGGCGCGCACCGGGGACCGCGACCTGGCCGGAGGCCTCGTCCTCGGGAGCGGTACGGGCCGAGGGCACCGGCCACGCCGGGGCGCCGGCCAGCGCGCGGCGCCGGCCGGTCGGGTTCTCGGCGGACTCGTCGGGCTGCGCGGCGGGCGCCTCGGGCTCGGCGGGCGAACCCAGCACGCGGCGGCCACGCCGCCCGGCCTGGGCGTCGGCGTCGGTATCGGCCCCGGCAGGAGCGGGGCCGGCGGCGGGGGTGGCCGGGGTCGGGCCGGCGGGCAACGCGAAGCCGCCCTCGGGGGCGATGGGCCGCGCGGGAGCGGGCGTCGGCCCGAGCCCGGTCGCGGGGACGGGGCCACCGGGCTGCGCCGGACCGGCCGGGCCCAGCGCGCGGCGCCGGCCGGCGGGATGCTCCGTCACCGGAACCGGGGGCACGGCGGGTACGGGCGGCAGTGCGGGCAGGGCGGTGCCCTGCGGGGGCACGGGCCGCCCGGGCCCGCCCTGACCGGCCTGGACGCTGGAGCCCTCGGCCTCGCCGCTGCCGTCACCGGCCCGGCCGCGCCGACGGCCGGTGCCGAGTCCAGCCGGGTTCACCGGGGACTGCGCGAGCTCGGGGCCCGAGTCGGAAACCTCGCCCACCTCGCCGGCCCGCCGCCGCCCGGACGGCAGCGCCAGCGCGCCACCACCCTGGCCGGCCTGCGCCGCCTGAGCCGCTTCGGGGCCGGTGACCTCGTCGTCCAGGAAGGCATCCACGCCGCGCCGGCCGCGCCGGCCGCCGGAGACCTTGCCGGGAGCGGCGCCGCCGGCGGTCCCCGAGCCGTCCGTGGTCGGACCGGCCGGAGGCTCCTCCACCGGCTCCGGCAGGGTCACCGTCCCGGCACCCGAGCCGAGCGGGAGCTCCAGCACGTACGCCCCGCCGGGCGCGCCCGGAACCTCCACCGTCTGCAGGACGCCGCCGTGCGCAGCCACGATCCCCCGGACGATCGGCTCGTGGACCGGGTTCCCGCCCTCGTACGGGCCGCGCACCTCGATCCGTACGACGTCACCGCGCTGCGCGGCGGCCACCACGATCGTCGAGTCGCTGTACCCGCTGCCCTGACGGGTCTTGCCGGTGGCGTCCACCCCGGCCACGTCCGCGACCAGGTGGGCGAGCGCGGTCGCGATCCGGTCCCCGTCCACCTCGGCCTCGATCGTCGGCGCGTGGACGGCGAACTGCGCGCGGCCCGGGCCGATCAGCTCGACGGCGCCGTCGACGCCCGCCGTGACGACGGTGTTGATCAGGACTTTCTTCTTCGAGAGCCGGTCGCTGCCGGAGTCCAGGCGCTGGTAGCCGAGGACGTTGTCCACCAGGGTGGTCATCCGCGAATACCCGGCGGCCAGGTGGTGCAGCAGCTGGTTGGCCTCGGGCCACAGCTGTCCTGCGTCGTCGGCGGCCAGCGTCGCCAGCTCACCGCGCAGCTCGTCCAGCGGGCCGCGCAGGGATTCGCCGAGGACGGCCATCAGCTGCGCGTGCCGCGCGGCAAGGGTGTCGTAGGGCCGCCGGTCGGTGAAGGTCATGACGGCGCCGACGAGCTGCTCCCCGTCCCGTACGGGCGAGGTGGTCAGGTCGACGGAGACCGGCTGTCCGGCCTTGTTCCACAGCACCTGCCCGCGGACGCGGTGCTTGCGTCCGCTGCGCAGGGTGTCGGCGAGCGGGGACTCCTCGAAGGGGAAGGGGGAGCCGTCGGCGCGGGAGTGCTGGACGAGCCCGTGCAGTTCGCGGTTGCCGAGGTCGGTGGCGCGGTAGCCGAGGATCTGGGCGGCGGCCGGGTTGACCAGCACCACCCGCCCGTCGGTGTCGGTGCCCACGACGCCCTCGGCGGCGGCGCGCAGGATCATCTCGGTCTGCCGCTGCGAGCGCGCCAGCTCGGCCTCGGTGTCCACGGTCTGCGAGAGGTCCCGCACCACGAGCATCAGCAGCTCGTCACCGGTGTACGAGGGTTGCGGCTCGCGGTAGGCGTCGCGCCCGTCGAGATGGGCGCTGGTGACCTCGACGGGGAACTCGGAGCCGTCGGTGCGGCGCGCGATCATCCGTTTGGGCTTCGCACGGCCGCCCTCGTCCTCGCCGGGCCGGCGCATGGAGCCGGGGATCAGCTTGGAGTCGAATTCGGGCAGGAGATCGAGCACGCCGCGGCCGACCAGCCCGGTGCCGGGGCTCTCCATCACCTCGAGGGCGATCGAATTGGCGTTGACGACAGTGCCGTTGGCGTTGACGAGCAACAGCGCGTCCGGAAGAGCGTCGAGTATTGCTGCGAGGCGAGCAGCGCCTCGGGATGGCCTGCTGCTCACGACGAGCTTCCTCCCTGACCACAACTACCGGCAAGTCACGGGAGGAGTCTAAGGCCACAGGCCCGCGGTGGGGTGGCCGATGTGTGGCGGATACCGCACATCCTGCGCATCCTCCCAGGTCAGGAACGCCCACTCGGAAGCAGAGGTTCCAACTCGTCCCAGCGGCTGATTTCGCATCCGTTGGTCCGCCGGAACGTGGCGTCCACCTTGTGGCCGTTCCAGGTACCGGTGATCCGGGCGGTGGCGGGGCCCCCGTGCTGCATGGTGCAGATCTGCCGCTTGGAGACGGGCGCGAAGGGGTCCCTCCCCTCCTCGGCGAACTGGTCCAGCCGGGCGCAGGCGCCCTGAGACTGCGGGTGGTCGCCGCCGACGGGATTGCATTCGAGGCGGTACTCCCGGTCCAACTGACGGTTCCCCGTGTCGGCCATCGCGATGGTGAGGCGGTCGGGTGGCGACAGCAGCCGGCCCAGCGGCAGCGGGGGCAGCGGCCCGGCCGCCGCGGCGGCCAGGGCGGAGGTGACGGCGAAGGCGGCGAGACGCAGCATGGGGCACTCCAGGTCGTCCGTACGTCGTACGCCTGCCCAACGACGCGGGGCCCGCCGACGTTGCGTGCCGCGGCTGCTTTAAGGCTTTGCCCTCCGCCCGTCCTGCCTAGTACCGTGGGAGCGGATTGGTGAGGGGCCCTGCGCCTGTGTCATCATCTGCACGCACCTTCGTACGCGAGGGTGTGCTGGAGGCGTCGCCTAGTCCGGTCTATGGCGCCGCACTGCTAATGCGGTTTGGGGCTTACACCCCATCGAGGGTTCAAATCCCTCCGCCTCCGCACCTCATCGAAGCCCCGGTCCTGACGGACCGGGGCTTCGATGCGTTTCCGGGGCAATCCGGTCGGCCGCGACGTCTGCGCGAGCCCATCCGGATGATCTCCATCCGGCTCGTTTCCGCAGGTCAGCAGCGGTATGGGTAATGGATTTCGCGTCCCGGCGAGGTCCATGTATTGTTGTTCTCGCAAGGCCAACGGGGCGCAAAACCCCGAGAAGCCCAAGCACTCGTAGCTTAACGGATAGAGCATCTGACTACGGATCAGAAGGTTGCAGGTTCGAATCCTGCCGAGTGCACAGCAGGACAGAGGGCCCCAGGAGAAATCCTGGGGCCCTCTGTCGTATGTCCTGACGACTCCCGTCTCCTCCTTGATGGGGACGGGGTCCCCCGGAGGATGTCAGGGGTGGGATGGCTCTGGCGGGGGACGTGGACGAGGGGTCTGCCTCGGTACGGTTTCTGAAGATCGTTCGAAGCCGGAAAACGGGGGCACTCATGGGACTGTTCGGGAACGCGCACACCGTCGACCCTGTGTCGGCACAGCGGGACTACGCGCGGCTGCTGGGCCAGGGGGAGCAGGTGCATGCGGCCTTCCTGCTGATCCGGGACACGATCCTGTTCACCGACCGGCGGCTGGTGCTCGTCGACAAGCAGGGGCTCACGGGCAAGAAGGTGGAGTACCACTCCATCCCGTACCGGAGCATCACGCACTTCTCCGTCGAGACCGCCGGGCACTTCGATCTCGACGCCGAGCTCAAGATCTGGATATCCGGCAGCTCGGCGCCGGTGGAGAAGACCTTCACCAAGGGCGTCGACATCTACGAGGTGCAGGCGATCCTGACGCAGTTCGTCGCCCGATAGGAGGAGGGGACGGCCGGCCCGTTCCTCAGAGGACGCGGGGGAGGCCGGTCACCGACATCACCAAGGAGTAGAGGGAGGTGGTGGCGGTGATGAAGAGGCGATTGTTCTTGGCGCCGCCGAAGGCGATGTTCGAGACCGGTTCCGGGACGCGGAGGCGGCCGATCAGGGTGCCGTCGGCGGCGTAGCACCGGACGCCGTTCTCCATCGCGGCCGCCCACAGCCGGCCCTCGTCGTCGAAGCGGATGTTGTCGACCCCGGGGCAGGTGGTGAAGACCCGGTCGCCGGTGAGGGTGCCGTCTTCGGTGACCTTGAAGGCGCGGATGTGGCCGGCCCGGGTGTCCGCGGCGTACAGCTCGCTCTCGTCGGGGGAGAAGACGAGGCCGTTGGGGCCGAGGAAGCCGTCGGCGACCAGCCGGACCTCACCGGTCGAGGGGTCGGCGCGGTAGAGGTTGCAGGCGCCGATCTCGCTGGGCGCGCGGTGGCCCTCGTAGTCGTTGGTGATGCCGAAGTCCGGGTCGGAGAACCAGATGGAGCCGTCCGAGCGGACCACGGCGTCGTTCGGGCTGTTGAGCCGCTTGCCGTCGAAGCGGTCGGCGATGACGGTGAGGCTGCCGTCCGGCTCGGTGCGGGTGACGCGCCGGTTGCCCTGCTCACAGGTGATCAGGCGGCCTTCACGGTCCACGGTGTTGCCGTTGGAGTGGCCGGCCGGGGAGCGGAAGACCGAGACCGCGCCGGTCGCCTCGTCCCAGCGCAGCATCCGGTCGTTGGGGATGTCGCTCCACACCAGTTGCCGCCAGGCGGGCAGGTAGAGCGGGCCCTCCGCCCAGCGGCAGTCGTCGTAGAGCCGATCCAGCCGGGCGTCGCCGTTGGCGCAGCGGCCGGTCTGGAAACGCTCGTCCAGAATCTCGTACAAGGTGAGGTCGGCTATGGCAGACATGATTCCCCCTGGAGGAGTATTCCCGAATCCTGTTCGGTCTGATGGTGAGATTGCAGGATCAGGTACCGTCTTCGCAAGGGCCGACAGGCCCAGGAGAGGAAGATTGCGTGGACGACATCGACCGTGCGCTCGTCCTGCGCCTGCAGCAGGACGCCGGCCAGTCGTACGCCGCTCTCGGCACGGCCGTCGGACTCTCGGCGGGGGCGACCCACGAGCGCGTACGCAAACTGCGCGAGCGCGGGGTGATCCGGCGGACCACCGTCGACGTCGACCCGGCCGCCGTGGGCAGCGGGGTCCTGGCCTACGTGATGGTCGACTCCAACGCCTGGATGGGCGAGTCGGGCGCCGACTTCGCCGCGATCCCCGAGATCCAGGAGGCGCACATCATTGCGGGCAGCGCGTCCGTGCTGGTCAAGGTGCGTACGGCCTCGACCGAGCAGCTGCAGGACGTCCTGCGGCGCCTCTACGCGATCAACGGCGTGAGCGGTACGCACGCCACCGTCGTCCTGGACACCTTCTTCGAGAGGCCGCTCCCGCTGTGACCTGGTGGTGCACCGGGATCCGGTGGAAGGACGGCCGCCCCGCCATCGGGTGGTACGGGGAGGGGCGCGGCGAGCGGGCGAGCGAGCTCGCGTACGGGCAGCGGATCGCCTTTGCCGCCCGAGGGGAGCGCCACTGCCTCGGCGTGTGGCGGGCGGGCAAGCGCACGGCCTGCCCCACCGCGGAGACCGTGCCGGGCCGCACCGGGAACGCGCAGTGCCCCGAATGCGCCCGCCTCGACCGGTCGTTCTCCGTGGCGGCCGACACCAATGCCGCCGATCCGCGTACCTACCGGGTCTATCTGGCGTGGTTCGGGCCCGGCATGGTCAAGGTCGGGATCACCGCCGAGGAGCGCGGCCCGGCCCGCCTGCTGGAGCAGGGGGCGGTGGCATGGGCCTGGCTCGGGCGCGGTCCGCTGATGGCCACCCGGCGCACCGAGGAGCTGCTGCGGGCGGCGCTCGGGGTGCCCGACCGGATCGCGTACGCCCGTAAGCGTGCCGTACGGGCCCGGCTGCCGGCCGCGCCCGATCGGGCGCGGGAGGTCGCCGAGCTGCACGCGCGGGCGGCTGCCCTGTCCGGGTGGCCGGATTCGCTGGAGCGGGTGGATTGCGAAGTGACCGACCACGCGGGGGTGTTCGGGCTGGACGAGCTGCTCGGGGCGGACGGGCCCGCGCGGGTGCTCACCGAGATGGTGCCCGGCGGGGCCGTCGTGGGCCGGCTCGTGGGCGCCGCCGGTCCCGATCTGCACCTCGCGGACGGACTCGTGGTGGACACCCGGCTGCTGGCCGGCTGGGAGCTCACCGTCCCGGCGGACGAGGCGGCGACCTCGGTACCGATGGCGCAGCTCCCGTCCGCCGGCGGTGCTCCGGTCGAACAGGACGGCCTGTTCTGACCCTCGTGGCCGCCGCGCGTCCCGCGGCGGGCATGGTCAAAACTTGGATCCCTTTGGCCCTCCGGAGCCGTTTCCGGTGGACATGCCGGGGGCGCTCCGCCGAGGGTGTTCGACATGACCATTCAGCCGGTGGCGGCTTTCGAACCGCCCTATGTCATCGCCGTTTTCAGCAACACCCGCACCGCCGACGACAGCGGATACCCCGAGACGCTCGCGCGGATGAACGAGATCGTCGGGGCGAATCCCGGCTTCCTCGGATACGAGTCCGCGCGTACCCCCGGAGGCCTCGGCATCACCGTCGCCTACTTCCGCGACCACGAGTCCCTCACCGTGTGGCGGGAGGACCTGGAGCACCGGGCGGCCATGAAGCAGGGGCGCGCCGACTGGTACGAGAGCTACACCCTGCACGTCGCGACCGTCGAGCGGAGCCATGGCTTTGTCCGCAACGGCTGAGGCGGTCCGCGCCTTCCGGGAGCGGCTCGGGCTGCCCGGACTGGTCGACGTGCACACGCACTTCATGCCCGGGCGGGTCCTGGACAAGGTGTGGGACTACTTCGACGCGATCGGCCCGCTGACCGGCGTCGAGTGGCCCATCACCTACCGGCACGAGGAGGAGCAGCGGGTCGCGCTCCTGCGGGAGTTCGGGGTCCGGGCCTTCACCGCCATGCTCTACCCGCACAAGCCGGCGATGGCCGCCTGGCTCAACTCCTGGTCCGCCGATTTCGCCGCCCGCACCCCCGACTGCCTGCACACCGCGACCTTCTTCCCGGAGGAGGGCGTGGCCCCGTACGTCCGCCACGCCGTCGACTCCGGAGCCCGGATCTTCAAGGCACACCTCCAGGTCGGCGGCTACGACCCGAACGACGACCGGCTCGACCCCGTCTGGGGGCTGCTCGCCGAGGCCGGCATCCCGATCGTGATCCACTGCGGCTCGGGGCCCGTCCCCGGCAAGCACACCGGACCCGAGCCGGTCGGGCGGCTGCTGGCCCGCCATCCGGGGCTGCGGCTGGTCATCGCCCACATGGGCATGCCCGAGTACGCCGACTTCCTCGATCTCGCCGACCGGTACACCGAGGTCCGCCTGGACACCACCATGGCCTTCACCGACTTCGCCGAGCGGATCAGCGGCTTCCCGCCCGCGGACCTCGGACGGCTCGCGGACCTCGGCGACCGGATCCTGCTCGGTACCGACTTCCCGAACATCCCCTACCCCTACGAACACCAGCTCGCCGCCCTCGAACGGCTCGGCCTCGGCGACGACTGGCTGCGGGCGGTCTGCCACGACAATGGCGCACGGCTGTTCCGCCTCGACGGCTGACGCACGCCCGGGCCGCCCTTTTCCTTTCTCAGGAAATTCACAGGTAGGCACAAGAACGCTCTCAGAGGCACCGGACAGCGTGTCCGGTATGACTGCGACGACCACCTCCCATGCGTCCACGTCCATCCATCACCCCGCGGCCCTGGTGCGGCCCGACGGGGGACCCTGCCGGGTGCTCGTCGTCGACGACGAGGCCTCGCTCTCCGAGCTGCTGTCCATGGCCCTGCGTTACGAGGGCTGCGAGGTCCGCAGCGCCGGCGACGGTGCGGGTGCGGTGCGGGCGGCGCGGGAGTTCCGGCCCGACGTGGTCGTCCTCGACATCATGCTTCCCGACATGGACGGCCTGGCCGTCCTCGGGCGCCTGCGCCGGGAGATCCCCCAGGTCCCCGTGCTGTTCCTGACCGCCAAGGACTCGTTGGAGGACCGCATCGCGGGCCTCACCGCCGGCGGCGACGACTACGTCACCAAGCCCTTCAGCCTGGAGGAGGTCGTCGCCCGGCTGCGCGGACTGGTCCGGCGGTCGGGAGCGGCGCAGGCCGCGCGCGGCGGATCGGTGCTGGCCGTCGGTGATCTGCGGCTGGACGAGGACAGCCACGAGGTGGTGCGGGGCGGCCGGGAGATCCACCTGACCGCCACCGAGTTCGAGCTGCTGCGCTACCTGATGCGCAACCCGCGGCGTGTGCTGAGCAAGGCGCAGATCCTGGACCGGGTGTGGTCCTACGACTTCGGCGGCCAGGCCAATGTGGTCGAGCTCTACATCTCCTACCTGCGAAGGAAGCTGGAGAGCGGCCCCGGTTTCCTCCCGATGATCCACACCCGGCGCGGTGCCGGCTACCTGATCAAGCCGGCCGAGCCGGCCGAGTCGGCCGGGTAGTGGCCCTGCGTACGAAGCGGCGGCCGCGCGGCCGCCGGCCCTGGTCGCTGCGCACCCGTCTCGTCGTCTCGGCGGTGGCGCTGATCGCCGTGGTGGGCGCGGCCATCGGGACGGTCACCACCTTCGCCCTGCGCTCGTACCTGGTCACCGAGCTGGACGAGCAGCTGAAGACCTCCGTGACCATGGCCGTCCGGGCACCCGGCGGGAAGCCGGCCCGGGAGAACAGCGCCGGCTTCGTGATGGCTCCCGGCAGCCCGCTGGACGCCGCCGGGATCCGGCTGGACCCCGACGGGAACGTCCTCGGGACCGCCCGCAATGCCCGGGTCGACGGATGGTCGGCCGACCAGGCTCCGCCGCTGACCGAGGCCCAGGGCAAGGCCCTGGCCCGGGCCGCCCGGCAGGCCGCGCAGGGTACGCCCGGACCGGTGGACACGGATCTTCCGGGACTCGGCAGCTACCGGGTGCGGACCGCCCCCGACGGGAGCCTCGCACTCGGCTTCCCGCTGCGCGATGTCGACTCCACCGTGCGCACGTTGATCGGGGTGGAGCTCTGCGTCACCCTGGCCGGGCTGATCGCGGCCTCGCTCGCCGGACAGGCCCTGGTCGGGGTCGCCCTGCGCCCCCTGCGACGGGTGGCCGCCACCGCCACCCGGGTCTCCGAACTTCCTTTGCACAAGGGCGAGCCCGCCCTGCACGAGCGGGTCCCGGACGCCGAGGCCGACCCCCGCACCGAAGTGGGCCAGGTCGGCGCGGCCCTCAACCGGATGCTGGGCCATGTCTCCTCCGCGCTCACCGCCCGCCAGCAGAGCGAGATGCGGGTCCGGCAGTTCGTCGCCGACGCCAGCCACGAGCTGCGCACCCCGCTGGCCTCCATCCGCGGCTACGCCGAACTGACCCGCCGGGGACGGGAGGAGCCCGGCCCCGACACCCGGCACGCCCTGGGGCGGATCGAGTCCGAGGCGACCCGGATGACCGGGCTGGTCGAGGACCTGCTGCTACTGGCCCGGCTCGACGCGGGCCGCCAGCTCTCCACCGCCGACGCCGACACCGACCTGGCCCCGCTCGTCGTCGACGCCGTCAGCGACGCCCGCGCCGCGGGGCCCGAGCACCACTGGCGCCTGAGCCTGCCCGACGAGCCCGCACCGATCAGGGCCGACCCGGCCCGGATCCAGCAGGTCCTGGTCAACCTGCTCGCCAACGCCCGTACGCACACCCCGCCGGGCACCACCATCACCGCCCATGTTTCACGTGAAACATCCGCAGTCCGGCTGCGGATCGAGGACGACGGGCCCGGAATCGCGCCCGACCTGCTCCCCCGCGTCTTCGAGCGCTTCGCCCGCGGTGACGCCTCCCGCTCACGCGCCGCGGGCTCCACCGGACTCGGGCTGGCCATCGTCCAGGCCGTGGTCACCGCGCACGGCGGGCAGGTCGGCGTACGGAGCGAGCCCGGACGGACCTGCTTCGAGGTGTTGCTGCCGCACGCGCAGCCGGGCCGTGCGGACTCACAGGCGGGGCACAGGCTCAGCACACAGCGGTGACAGGGCGCCCGGCGAGTGTCGGACCATGCGAACCGACACCTCTCCCGGGGCCCTTCCGGCACGGGCGCCCCTCGCGCCCGTGCCCGGCGAGCCCGTCCTCGACGTGGTGATCCCTGTCTACAACGAGGAGAAGGACCTCGGCCCGTGCGTCCGCAGACTGCACGAGCACCTCAGCCGGACCTTCCCCTACCCCTTCCGGATCACGGTCGCCGACAACGCGAGCACCGACCGCACGCCCGAGGTCGCGCAAGGGCTCGCCGCCGCACTGGACGGCGTACGCAGCACCCGGCTGGAGGAGAAGGGCCGGGGCCGGGCCCTGCGCCAGGTGTGGTCCGGTTCTGACGCCCCCGTCCTCGCCTACATGGACGTGGACCTCTCCACCGACCTCAACGCCCTGCTGCCGCTGGTCGCGCCGCTGATCTCCGGCCACTCCGACCTCGCCATCGGCACCCGCCTGGCCCGGTCCTCGCGGGTGGTGCGCGGAGCGAAGCGGGAGTTCATCTCCCGCGCCTACAACCTCCTCCTGCGTTCCTCCCTCGCCGCCCGCTTCAGCGACGCACAGTGCGGATTCAAGGCGATCCGGCGCGAGGTGGCCGAGCGGCTGCTGCCGCTGGTGGAGGACACGGGCTGGTTCTTCGACACCGAACTGCTCGTGCTCGCCGAACGCGCCGGGCTGCGGATCCACGAGGTTCCGGTGGACTGGGTCGACGATCCCGACTCGACCGTCCACATCGTCCGGACCGCCACCGAGGACCTCAAAGGCGTCTGGCGCGTGGGCCGGGCCCTGGCGGTCGGCGCCCTCCCGCTGGACCGGCTCGCCCGTCCCTTCGGCGACGATCCGCGCGACCGCGCCGCGCTGCCCGGGGTGGAGGGCGGACTGGCCCGCCAGCTCCTGGGCTTCTGCGCCGTCGGCGCGCTGTCCACCGTGCTCTACCTGCTGCTGTACTCCGCCTTCCGCACCGGGACCGGCCCGCAGTTCGCCAACGGCGCCGCGCTGCTGCTCTCCGCGATCGCCAACACCGCCGCCAACCGCCGGCTCACCTTCGGGGTGCGCGGCCGGGACCGGGCCGTACGCCACCAGGCCCAGGGCCTCGTGGTGTTCGGCATCGGGCTGGCCCTCACCAGCGGATCCCTCGCCGCGCTCGGAGCGGCCACCGCCGATCCCGCGCACGGCACCGAACTGGCCGTGCTGATCACCGCAAACCTCGCCGCCACCGTGCTGCGCTTCCTGCTCTTCCGCGCCTGGGTCTTCCCCGAGCGGCGCGACACTCCCGTGAACGTGAAGGACGACATCCGATGACCACGGCAGCACCCTCGCTCTTCCCGGTCCCCGAGGCCCGCGCCGGTACCGGCCGCCGCGCGGTCGACCGTCCCCGGTGGGAACTCCCCTCCCTCGCCGGACTGCTGATCGCCACCGCCGCCCTGCTGCTGTGGGACCTGGGCTCCTCCGGCTACGCCAACTCCTTCTACTCCGCCGCCGTACAGGCGGGCAGCGAGAGCTGGAAGGCCTTCTTCTTCGGCTCCTCCGACGCCGGGAACTCCATCACCGTCGACAAGCCCCCGGCGGCCCTGTGGCCGATGATGCTGTCCGTCCGGCTCTTCGGGCTCGGCGCCTGGCAGATCCTCGCCCCGCAGGCGCTGATGGGCGTGGCGACCACCGGTGTGCTCTACGCCGCGGTGCGCCGCCAGTTCGGTCCCGGGGCCGCGCTGCTGAGCGGCGCCGCCTTCGCACTGACGCCCGTCGCCGCGCTGATGTTCCGCTTCAACAACCCCGACGCGCTCCTGACCCTGCTGCTGACCGTCACCGTGTACTGCGTACTGCGCGCCCTCGACGGGGCCCGCACCAAGTGGCTGGTCTGGGCCGGGGTCGCCGTCGGTTTCGCGTTCCTCACCAAGACCCTGCAGGCCTTCGTCATCCTGCCGCCGCTGGCCCTGCTGTACGCCGTCTGCGCGCCCACCCGGCTGCGCAAGCGGCTCGGCCAGCTGCTGCTGGCGGGCCTCGCGATGGTGGTGGCCGGCGGCTGGTGGGTCGCCATCGTCGAGCTGTGGCCCGCCTCCTCCCGCCCGTACATCGGTGGCTCGCAGAACAACTCCTTCCTGGAGCTGACCCTCGGCTACAACGGCCTCGGCCGGATCAACGGCAACGAGACCGGCAGTGTCGGCGGCGGTGGTCGCGGAGGCGCCGGTGGTGGCGGTGGCGGCGGCTGGGGAGAGACCGGCATCGACCGGCTCTTCTCGGGCAACATCGGGGGGCAGATCGCCTGGCTGCTGCCGGCGGCCCTGGTGCTGCTGGTGGCCGGCCTGGTGGTCACCTGGCGGGCCCGCCGGGCCACCGACTCGCTCGACGGCATGGCCCGGGCCGCCTTCCTGGCCTGGGGCGGCTCGCTGCTGATCACCGCGGTCGTCTTCAGCTACATGCAGGGCATCTTCCACGAGTACTACACGGTGGCGCTCGCGCCGTTCGTGGCCGCGCTGATCGGCATGGGCGTCGCCGTGCTGTGGGAGGAGCGGGGCGGCAGGGCGGCATCGGTCACCCTGTCCGGCACGCTCGCCCTGACGGCGGTCTGGTCGTTCGTGCTGCTCGGCCGGGCCACCGGCTACCTGCCGTGGCTGCGCTGGGCGGTCCTGGTGGGCGGGCTGCTCGCAGCGCTCGCGCTGCCGTTCGCCGCGCGGGGCGGGCGCCGGATGCTGCAGGCCGCGGCGGGGCTGGGCCTCGCGGCGGCGCTGGCCGGGCCGTTGGCGTACTGCCTGACCACGGTGAGCACCGGGCACACCGGCTCGATCGTGACGGCCGGCCCGGCGGTGGCGGGCGGCCGGGGCGGACCCGGCGGGATGATGGGCGGCCCCGGTGGACCCGGCGGTGCGGGCGGTCCCGGCGAGATGCTCCAGGGCGGCCAGGGCGGCCAGGGCGGCCAGGGCGGTCCGGGTGGGCAGCGGAATGACGGCCGGCCGGGCGCCGGTCAGCAGGGCGCAGGGCAGGGCCAGGGCGGGACGCCGCAGGGCCAGGGCCAGGGTCAAGGCGGGACGGGTGGACGCGGCGGCGAGCGGTTCGGCGGCGGCCAGGGCGGTCCGGGCGGCCTGCTCAACGGCGCCCGGGTGAGCGCGGAGGCCAAGAAGGCCCTCACCACCGACGCCGGCTCCTACACCTGGGCGGCGGCAGCCATCGGCTCCCAGAACGCGGCGAGCTACCAGCTGGCCTCCGGTGCGCCCGTCATGCCGATCGGTGGCTTCAACGGCAGTGACCCCTCGCCGACCCTGGAGCAGTTCCAGAAGTACGTGCGGGAGGGGAAGATCCACTGGTTCATCGGCCAGGGCACGAGCACCGATGCAGCCGGCACCCCCGAGGGCGGCATGGGCGGTGGCGGCGGCCAGGGCGGGGGTCGCGGCGGCCCGGGCGGGGGAACGAGCTCGGACATCGAGACCTGGATCAAGGCCACCTTCAAGGCGTCCACGGTCGGCGGAGCGACCTTCTACGACCTGACGGCCCCGACGAGCTGATCCGGCCCCACCGCACCCGAACCCGCTCCCTGATCCGGCCCGATCGGCAGGACACCCCCAGGGGATGTCCTGCCGATCACGCCGGGCTCGCGTGCCCTGGTGCCGCGCCTCGCCGCGTTGTCCTCGGTCGTCGATGCTCCGCATCGACTCCCTCGTCCGCCTTGCGATGCACGGCACCAGAACCCGCTCCCTGATCCGGCCCGATCGGCAGGACACCCCCTAGCATCAAGAGGGCGGACCGGGCATTCCGGACTGATCCACCTGTCGTGAGGAGGGTGCCTGCATGGTGACCGCGGCCGATCCCGGCGAGACCCGGACCAGCGTGTGGCTGACCGCCAGGCCTGCCGCACCCGCCAGACGTCGCAGCGAGGCACCCTCCGGGCTGGACCGGGAACGGATCACCGCCGCCACCGTGCGGCTGCTCGACGCCGTAGGGCTGGCCCGGTTCTCGATGCGGCGGCTGGCCGCCGGGCTCGGGGTGACCGCGATGTCCCTGTACTGGTACGTGGACACCAAGCAGGATCTGCTCGAACTCGCCCTCGACAGCGCCCTGGGCGAGCTCCGACTGCCGGCCGCGGCGACGGAGGGCGCACCCGGGGGTGCCGTGGAGGGTGACGAGGCGGGCTGGCCGGGCCGGTTGCAGGCGCTGGCCCGTGGCTACCGGCGGGTGCTGACGGACCACCCGTGGGTGGCTCCGCTCACCGCCGCGTACCCGAACATCGGCCCGCACGCGCGGGCCTTCGACGCCGCCCTCCAGCGGCTGCTGGACGCCACCGGCCTGGTGGACGCCGCACGGACCGGCGCCCACCTGGCCCTCTCGCAGTTCCTGCACGGCTGCGGCGGGACGGTCCGGCGGGCGCCGGAGGGCGACTTCTGCCTCGCGCTCGACGTCCTGATCGCGGGCATCGAGGCCAAGGCACCGGCCGGCCGGGCTCCGGCTAGGCCTTGATGACGGCCTCGGCGGGGGCCGGCTCGTGCGAAGCCGCCGCCGGGGCGTGGGCCGCCGGCTTCGACTGCAGGGCGACCTCCTTGATGAACACCACCAGGACCAGTCCGAGCAGCGCGAACGGGGCGGCGTAGAGGAAGACGTCGCCGACACCGTGCCCGTACGCGGACTCGATGACCTCGCGGATCGGCGCGGGCAGCTTGTCGAGGTCGGGGATCCCGCCCCCGGCGGTGCCGCCGTGGCCGAGGGCCGCGGCCTTCGGGCCGAGCGCGGCGAGGCCTTCCTGGACGTAGTGCGTGACCCGGTTCGCCATGACCGCGCCCAGCGCGGAGACGCCCATGGCGCCGCCGAGGGAACGGAAGAAGGTGACGACCGAGCTGGCCGCGCCCAGGTCCTCGGGGGCCACCTGGTTCTGGGTGGCGAGGACCAGGTTCTGCATCATCATGCCGAGACCGAGGCCGGTCACCGCCATGTAGACCGCGATGTGCCAGTACGGGGTGTCGTACCGCAAGGTGCCGAGCAGACCCAGGCCGGCCGTCAGCAGCACGCCGCCGGAGACGAGCCAGGCCTTCCACCTACCGGTCTTGGTGATCACCTGACCGGAAAGGGTGGAGGAGACGAAGAGGCCGGCGATCATCGGAATCGTGAGGATTCCGGACATCGTCGGGGACTCACCGCGGGCCAACTGGAAGAACTGGCTGAAAAACACGGTGCCCGAGAACATCGCGATGCCCACGAACAGGGAGGCCGCGGAGGCCAGGGTGATGGTCTTGTTGCGGAACAGCCGCAGCGGGATGATCGGGTCGCTCGCGCGGGATTCGACGAGGACGAAGAGCAGGCCGAGCGCGAGCGCGCCGCCCGTCATCGCCCAGGTCTGCCAGGAGATCCACTCGTAGGAGTCGCCGGCCTGCGTGACCCAGATCAGCAGCAGCGAGACCGCGCCGCTGATCAGGAAGGCGCCCAGCCAGTCGACCTTGACGTCGCGGCGCACGACCGGGAGGTGCAGGGTGCGCTGGAGCACGATCAGCGCGATGACCGCGAACGGTACGCCGACGTAGAAGCACCAGCGCCAGCCCAGCCACTCGGTGTCGGTGATGACACCGCCCAGCAGCGGGCCGCCGACGGTGGCGACGGCGAAGACCGCGCCGAGGTAGCCGCTGTACCGGCCGCGCTCGCGCGGGGAGATCATGGCCGCCATCACGATCTGCGCCAGGGCGGAAAGGCCGCCGACGCCGATGCCCTGGACCACACGGCAGGCGATCAGCGTGCCGGTGTTCTGGGACATGCCGGCGACGACGGAGCCGAGGACGTAGATCACCAGGGATATCTGGACCAGCAGCTTCTTGCTGAAGAGGTCGGACAGCTTGCCCCACAGCGGGGTCGCCGCCGTCATCGACAGCAGGGCGGCGGTGACCACCCAGGTGTACGAGGACTGGGTGCCGCCGAGGTCGCTGATGATCTGGGGGAGGGCGTTGGAGACGATCGTGGACGACAGGATCGCCACGAACATGCCGAGCATCAGCCCGGACAGCGCCTTCATGATCTGGGGGTGGGTCATGGTCACCTGTGTGGCCATGGACGTGGGCGGGTGGTTGTCGGTCGTCGTCTCCGACTGGGCCATGTCTTTCCTTCGTCTAGAAGCTCGATCGGAGTCGGGCCAGCAGGGTGTTCAGTACGTCGATGTCCTGGGGCGACCAGTCGCGGAGGGCTCTTTCCAGCGAGGCCGTGTACCGGGCGCCGAGCTCGCCGAGGAGCGCCCGTCCGGTCGGGGTGATCCGCAGGATCCGGCAGCGTCCGTCGCCCGGGTCGGTCTCGCGCTCGATCCAGCCGCGGTCGGCGATGTGCGTGACGTGCCGGCTGGTCACGGAGATGTCGACCGCCATGAACTCGGCCAGCCGGCTCAGCCGCATCTCCCCGTGCCGGTCGAGCACGGTGAGGACGGCGGCGGCGCCGGGCGGGCAGTCCGGGGGCAGGCTGCGGGCGAGCTCGCGCTTGACCGCGCCGATGCCGGTGAGCTGGCGGGCCAGCTCCGCGTAGGGAGTGGCTCGGGTGGTGGGAGTGGCCGAGTCGGCCGGAGTGCACTGAGTCGTCGGCGCGGTCGGCGCGGTCACCGGGTCCCCCATCTCGTTGCTTGAGGCAACCTTAGAAGCGGATGGTTGCTACAGGCAAATGAATCTGGGGGGTGGGGCGGTAAAGGAATCGGAAAACCGGCTAGGGTCCTGCTCCATGGCTGACAACCACAACTCACAGGTCCCCGAGGGCAACTACGACCCCGCGGGCAGCACGCAGATGTTCCGGGCCTTCGTCGAGGAGGCCGCGCCGGCCCGCCAGGCGGGTCCGGGAGCCCGTCAGCAGCGCCGCGCGGAGCAGGGACGGTCCGGGTCGAGCCCGGCCGTGATCGCGGGGCTGGTCCTCGCGCTCGTCCTCGTCATCGGCGTGGCCGCCTGGATGCTGATCTGACAGGGCCCGGACGCAGGCCCGTGCGGAGCCCCGCACGGAGCCCCGCACGGAGGCCCGGGCGGAGCCTCGCACGCGGGCCCGGACAGGGGGCCGGTCGGGGCCCCGGCGGTTCCTGCGCGCCGCCCGGACACCTCAGCTCCAGGTGGCAGTGACCTTCCGGGTGTCCACGTGCATGCCCAGCGGTACCCGCCAGGACTCCACGCACACCGTGTAGGTCTGCGTCCTTGAGGCCCCGCCCGCCAGGGGCGCCGGCAGGGGCTGGGTCGTGGTGATCGTGGCCCAGTCGACGCCGAGCGCGCCGATGATGTGCGTGGCGAAGCTGACCGTGCCCGAACGAGCCGCAGTGGTGCCGGTGTTGGTGAAGGTCACGGTGACCCGCTCGCACCAGCGGTCGGCCGCGGCCGCCCTGACCGGTGTGGACAGCGTCAGGCGCGCCGGCGTGGACGCGGGCGGAGCCGGCGGGGTCGTGCCGGGCCCGCCCGGACCGGTGGGCGGGCTCGTCGGCGTGCCCGGTGAGCCCGGAGCGGTGGGCCCGGTCGGCGTGTCCGGTGTGCCGGGGGCCGGTGGGGTCCGGCCCGGCCCTGCCGGGGTTCCGGGGGTTCCTGCGGAGCCGCCGGGGCCGGTGGTGGTGGCTCCGCCCGGGGTGGAGCCGCCAGGGGGCCCGGATCCCGCGGGACCGGTCGTCGTAGGGGCGGTCTCGGAGGACGCGGTGGATCCGCCCGCCGCGTCAGAGCCGCCGAGCTGCTGGAACTCCACCGGACCCCGCGGCGCCACGTTCTCCCCCGCGCCCCGTTCGGGGCCCGGGGCCGCGGCGCCCACGGCGACGTAGCCGTCCCGTGCTGGGCCGCCGCAGCCGGTGAGGCCGGCGGCGGCCGTGCAGCACAGGGCGAGCAGGGTGGTGGCGACGGCCGCTCGCGATCCCTTTCGCATCCCGCCAGTTTTCCTGACGGATCGTCAATTGAGAAGCGAGAGGCGCCTGATCACTCCCCGATGAGGCCCACGCGCAGTTGCGCGAGGGTGCGGGTCAGCAGCCGGGAGACGTGCATCTGGGAGATGCCGACCTCCTCGCCGATCTGCGACTGCGTCATGTTCGCGAAGAACCGCAGCATGATGATCTGCCGTTCCCTGGGCGGGAGTTTGGCGAGCAGCGGCTTCAGGGACTCGCGGTACTCGACGCCCTCGAGCGCGGTGTCCTCGTACCCGAGGCGGTCCGCGAGCGAGCCCTCGCCGCCCTCGTCCTCGGGGGAGGGCGAGTCGAGCGAGGAGGCCGTGTACGCGTTGCCGACGGCGAGGCCGTCGACGACGTCCTCCTCCGAGACCCCGAGTACGGCGGCCAGCTCCGGGACGGTCGGCGAGCGGTCCAGCTTCTGGGCGAGCTCGTCACTGGCCTTGGTCAGCGCCAGGCGCAGTTCCTGGAGCCGGCGCGGGACGCGGACGGACCAGGAGGTGTCCCTAAAGAATCGTTTGATCTCGCCCACGACGGTCGGCATCGCGAACGTCGGGAACTCGACGCCGCGTTCGCAGTCGAAGCGGTCGATCGCCTTGATCAGGCCGATGGTGCCGACCTGGACGATGTCCTCCATCGGCTCGTTGCGGCTGCGGAACCGAGCGGCCGCGTAGCGCACGAGAGGCAGGTTCAGCTCGATCAGGGTGTCGCGTACGTACGCCCGTTCGGGGCTGTCCGCATCCAGGGCGGCAAGTCGCTGGAAGAGGGAGCGGGAGAGGGTGCGTGTGTCGATGGCTTCCGAGCGGTCGGACGCTACAGGTGCTGTCGGCGCTGGCGCGCTCTTGACGAGCGTGAGCACCTTGGAGCTGCCCTGGTCTACGGACATGCCACCCCCTTGAGGTCGCGGACGGTCGCGTACGGCGCGTCCGTCGGAGGAACGCAGCCTCCACCTGAATACCGGAGGCGGGGCTGCGGCAAACGCGGTTCACGCAGAATGTCACATGTCGGCAACGCGCTGTAGCGCCATGTCGACATATATCTCCAGCGACAGACGAGGTCAGAGGGCGATCAGCCCGATCTGTCGGGAAACGTGTGAATGATCTCCACTCGTTCCGGTTACGCCTCGATCCTGTTTGCGGATCTCAGTCGGGCGAAGCTCCGGGCGAGGAGGCGGGAGACGTGCATCTGGGAGACGCCGAGTTCCACGCTGATCTGGGACTGCGTCAGATTGTTGTAGTACCGCAGGAGCAGGATCCGTTGCTCGCGTTCGGGCAGCTGGACGAGGAGGTGGCGGACGAGGTCGCGGTGCTCGACGCCGGCCAGTTCCGGGTCCTCGTAGCCGAGGCGGTCCAGCAGTCCGGGCATGCCGTCGCCCTCCTGGGCGGCCTCCAGGGAGGTCGCGTGGTAGCTGCGCCCGGCCTCGATGCAGGACAGCACCTCGTCCTCGGAGATGCGCAGCCGTTCGGCGATCTCGGCGGTGGTCGGGGTGCGGCCGTGGAGGGTCGTGAGGTCCTCGGTGGCGGCGTTGACCTGGACCCACAGCTCGTGGAGGCGGCGCGGCACGTGGACGGTGCGGACGTTGTCGCGGAAGTACCGTTTGATCTCGCCCACGACGGTCGGCATCGCGAAGGTCGGGAACTGCACGCCGCGGTCCGGGTCGAACCGGTCGATGGCGTTGATCAGGCCGATGGTGCCGACCTGGACCACGTCCTCCATCGGCTCGTTGCGGCTGCGGAAGCGGGCGGCCGCGTACCGGACGAGCGGGAGGTTGGCCTCGATGAGGGCCCCGCGCACCCGGCTGTGCTCGCTGGTGCCCGGTTCCAGGCCCTTCAGCTGGCCGAAGAGGACCTGGGTGAGGGCCCGGGTGTCCGCGCCCCTGCTCGGGGGTCTCGGCGCGACCGGGGGCTCCTCGGGCGGCTCCTGGAGGGGCTCCTGGCGGTGTTCCCGCTGGGGCTCCGACTGGAGGGGCACCTGGGGGTCCTGCTGGGGTGGCACTTGAGGTGCAGTACTGGCCGGCACGGTCACGCCACCCCTTCAGTCAACTCTCCATCAAAAGCGGTCATAGCATCACAAGAGATGTGCACTGTGTGCAAGCACCGTATATCGCCGTGTTGAGGGCAAGTTGGGCATATCGGGGCATTGTGCCTGGTGGTGGGTATGCAAAAAGCCCCCCACCCGTCGGATGGGGGGCCGGAAGTCCGGGAACCGCTTCAGCGTACGGGTCAGCGCACCAGTTCGGTCATGAACTCGCCGATGCCGGAGGCGGCATCCGATATCCCCTGGAAGCCTATTTCCACGATCTCGGCCGCTCTCTTCGGCTGGGTGATGATCACGAAGAGGACGAACACGGTGAGGGCACCCGTGATGAGCTTCTTGGTGTCCACGTGCGGGCGGCCTCCCCAACCGGTCCTTGCAAGTCGGGTGAGTCTAACCGGTCAGGATTGGGCACTCACCTGTCCTTTAAGGACCAATGGCCCGGTCTTCCGGGCCCTTTGCCGTGGGGCGGGCGGGTGCGGTGGCCGCAGGATTGGTGTGAGCCCACCGGTTCTGGCAGGAAACCGGTGGGTGAGGGACAGGGCCTCTCTGCGGGGTCCGGGCCGCGAGCTTCCCCCTGACCGCGGCCCGGACCGGCGGTCCGTCCTCATCGGGGGAAGCGGCCTTGTCCCCCCGATGCCGCTTCCCCCGTCCCGGCCGTCGAGGGCCCCGACCCCGGTCGGGGCCTTCTTCGCGTTGCCCCGCACCGGCCCGGAGCGCCCGGGCCTGCGGGAGCGCCCGGACCTGCGGGAGCTCGGGAGCTCGGGAGCCTCGAAGGAGAGCCGGGGAGCCGGGGAGCAGCCGGGGAGCAGCCGGAGAGACGGGAAGACGGGAAGACGGGAAGACGGAGCGCTCGGGAGCTGCGCGAGCTACTCGAGGCCGCCGGCCAGGTCCGTGAGCGGCTGTACGGGTGCGATGACCGGGGCCAGGTGGTTGGGCAGCTCCATCAGTGCGTTGAGCTGGTTCGCACCGGCGCTGAGCTGCGACCCGATCTCCTGGACGGATGCGGGCTGGGCCCCGGCCGGCATCCCCGGGGCGGCGGCCGGCAGGTCCGGAAGGGTGAGGGGGGAGATCGGGGCGGCCGAGGCGGCGGGTGCGGCGAGGCCCGCGGCGGCCCCCGCGAGGGCGATGGCGGCGAGCATGCGCTGGGTCTTGGTCATGCCGTGACAACGGCCGAGGGGGCGGGCGGTCACGCGGGGTCCTCCGGAGAGGCGATCGGAATACGCCGAGAGCCCCGACCCTTGCGGGGCGGGGCTCTCGGTCGAAGCGGTAGTGGAGGGATTTGAACCCCCGATGGGTTGCCCCATACTCGCTTTCGAGGCGAGCTCCTTCGGCCACTCGGACACACTACCGAGATGGATCCTAGCCTAAGGACCCCCATCCGCCGAAATCGGTGGGTCCGGTGGCGTCGCAGCGGCCGTACGCAGGCCTTTTTCCGGCCCGCTCCGGCTCAGAGGTGGCGGAAGAAGTCCGTCAGCTGCCGTGCGCAGTCGTCCGCGAGGACGCCGCGGACCACCTCGGGGCGGTGGTTGAGCCTGCGGTCCCGTACGAGGTCCCACAGCGACCCCGCGGCGCCCGCCTTCTCGTCGTCCGCGCCGTAGACGACCCGGGCGACGCGGGACTGCACGAGCGCGCCCGCGCACATCACGCACGGCTCCAGGGTCACCACGAGGGTGCACCCCGGAAGCCGCCACTCCCCGAGCTCGGCGGCCGCCCGGCGCAATGCCAGCACCTCTGCGTGCGCCGTGGGGTCGCCGGTCGCCTCGCGTTCGTTGTACCCGGTGGCGAGGACCTTCCCGTCCGGGCCCAGCACGACGGCGCCGACCGGCACATCGCCGGCCGGCACCGCCCGGGCGGCCTCCTGGAGCGCCAGGCGCATGGAGTCCCGCCACGGGTCCCGTACGGGATCGTCGGTGTTCGCAGGGAGCACTAGCGGACGGCCTCCAGGACCTCGGTGGCGCCGAGGGAATCGGCGATCTCCGAGAGTGCGTCCCCGTCCAGGGTCATCAGTTGTTTGTTGGTCACCCCGAGGTCGTCCAGCAGCAGGGGGTCACCGAGCGGACCGGCCGGTACCGGCTCCGCACCGGTCCCGCCCGTCTCGTCCTCATCGGCGTCCTCGTCCGTGAACGCGGCGACGGCATCCTCCTCGCCGTCCTCGGTGCCGTCCAGGTCCAGTTCGTCGAGTTCGTCGTCCTCCTCGTCGCTGCCCAGCAGCTCTTTGGTCAGCATCGAGCCGTAGGAGCTGCGGGCGGCCGCGGAGGCGTTCGACACGAAGTACCGCGGGTCCTCCTCGCCGTCCACGCGGACGACGCCGAACCAGGCGTCCTCCTGCTCGATGAGGGCGACCACCGTGTCGTCGTCGACAGCGGCGGACCGGGCGAGATCGATCAGATCACTGAGGGACTCGACGTCGTCGAGTTCCATGTCGCTCGCTTCCCACCCGTCTTCGGTGCGCGCGAGCAGTGCGGCGAAATACACCGTGACTCTCCCACTGGTCTTAGACATGCCGGTTGGAGGTCCCCCCGGCCGGAGGTTGGGGCAAAGCGGCCGTGCTGCTCGCCGCCCGTACCCCGCCCAATCGGCATCGTGGCAGAAACAGCGGCTTTGCGAGAGGTCTTCCGCGCTTGCGTCGTGCCGCGCCGTACCCCGGCAGGGGCCGTGCGGGGTTGCGGCGCGGGGGCGGCGGGGCCGTGGCGAGGGCTGTGGGGCGGATGGTGCGGCCCGGACGTGTCGTCGTCGTGTCGCCGTCGTGTCGCGGCGTGCCGGGGCCGGGGGCGACGGGGGCCGGCGGCCGCGCCGCACACGCCTGCCGGGCCGGATCCGGCCCGCGGGGCCGGAATGCTCCGGCTCACCGGGGATTGCCGGACGGCAACCGGGCGATCACCAGCGGAAGGTGCGCATGCGCATCTGCTGGCGCATTCGGGCCGCCCGGGCGCGGCGGGGCTGGACGCGATCGCGCAGCTCGCGCGCCTCCATCAGGTCGCGCAGGAACTGCGCGCGGCGTGCTCGGCGCTGCGCCGCGGTCTCCGGCGCATCGTCGTTCGGCTGCGTGTCGGGCATCGGCCACCACCCTGGGCTGGTCCGGTCGTCCCCCCTGCACCCACCTTCCCCCGGACGGGCCGTTTGATGCCACCCGCCGCAGGTCAGGAGTCGTCCTTGAGGGTCGGGACCACGGCCACCGGACCGTGCGCGTGGTGCAGTACGGCGTGGGCCACCGAGCCGATCGGCAGCGACATCGCGGTGCGCCGGGGATGGTGGCGGCCCACCACGACGAGTGCCGCCGCCCGGGAGGCGGTGACCAGCCGGCCCGCCGGGTCCCCGGGCACGGCGGCCTGCTCGACCGGGACGTCCGGAAACCGCTCGCGCAGCGGTGCCAGCCGCTCCGTCTGGGACCGCAGCATCTCCCGTTCGGCCGGTACGCCGTCCCCTCCGTCGGCCAGTCCTTCCGGCGGGATCACCGCGAAGGGGCTGTCGATCATCAGGGTCGGCGAGGGCGGGATGGCGTACGCGGAGACCACCTGGACGGTGGTCCCCCGCACGGCCGCTTCGGTGAACGCGAAGGCCAGTACGTCGTCGGGGGTCTCGGCGGCGTGCAGCCCGAGCACCACCCGCCCGGCCGACTGCTGCGCGTCGGCGTCGGCCTCGGCGCTGCGCTCCGCGTGCGGGACCACGACCACCGGGCAGGCGGCCGTGCTCGCCACGGCGCGGCTGCTCGAGCCGAGCAGCAGGCTGGCGAAGCCGCCGCGGCCCCGGGAGCCCATCACCAGGACCCGGGCCTGGGACCCGATCACCCGCAGGGCCTCGGGGACGGAGCCCTCCAGGGCCTCGTACGTGACCCCTTCGGGCAGCCGGGAGCCGTCGCCGAGCAGGGCCAGGATCCAGTCGCGGACGGGGTCGGCGAATTCCGCGGGCTGCGAGGAGTCGTGCAGCGATGCCCGGCGCCCGGCATACAACTGGGCGTGGTCGGGCAGTACATGGGCGACCAGCAGCCCGCTGCCGTGCCGGACGGCCTCGGCCCGCGCCCACTCCAGGGCCCTGAGGCTGTGGTCCGATCCGTCGACGGCCGCGATCACCGGTGTGTTGCTCATCTGTCCAGCCTGCTGGGCGTCCGCGCGGGTCGCATCCGCAGGGAAGCGGCGGGCGCGGCCGTCGCTGGGGACGCGAACGGGCCGCGTCAGCGCGTAGCCTTTTGGGTGCAGGTCGCGTCGTGCGACCGTTTTTGCAGGTCGCAGGCTGAGTTTTGGAGGATGTTGTGCGTTTGCAGGTCGTCGATCACCCCTTGGTGGCGCACAAACTCACCACCCTGCGCGACAAGCGCACCGACTCCGCCACCTTCCGGCGGCTCGCCGACGAGCTGGTGACCCTGCTCGCGTACGAGGCCACCCGGGACGTGCGCACGGAGCAGGCCGACATCGAGACCCCGGTCGCCCCGACCACCGGCGTGAAGCTCTCGCACCCGCGCCCGCTGGTCGTCCCGATCCTGCGTGCCGGCCTCGGCATGCTCGACGGCATGGTGCGCCTGCTGCCGACCGCCGAGGTGGGCTTCCTGGGCATGGTCCGCAACGAGGAGACCCTGGAGGCCTCCACGTACGCGACGCGCATGCCGGAGGACCTCTCGGGCCGCCAGGTCTACGTCGTCGACCCGATGCTCGCCACCGGCGGCACGCTGGTCGCGGCGATCCAGGAACTGATCAAGCGCGGCGCCGACGACGTCACGGCCGTGGTGCTGCTGGCCGCGCCCGAGGGCGTCGAGATCATGGAGCGCGAGCTGGCGGGCACGCCGGTGACGGTGGTGACGGCCGCGGTGGACGAGCGGCTCAACGAGCACGGCTACATCGTGCCGGGCCTGGGTGACGCGGGCGACCGGATGTACGGCTCGGCCGAGTAGCAGAGCCCTACGACGGACCGTACGGGCCGTACGAGCCGTACGGCGGACCGTACGGCCGTACGGCGCGTCAGCAGTTCTTGGGCGCGGGCAGGGGGTTGGCCAGGAGGGCCAGCGCCTTGTCCGCGTCCTCCTTCGTACTCAGCTCCTTGAAGGCGTCGCCCAGGATCAGGTCGACGTCCGCGCTCTCGCGGGTGTCGGTCTGCTGGGTGGTGCCGGCGAGCTGGGTGCCCAGGACCGAGAAGACGGCCTTGTCGGTCGTGGGGGAGCCCAGCAGTATCCCCGTGCCGGGGACCTGCTTGTCGAAGGTGGCCGGGGCGTTGCCCACGTTGCCGATCACGAAGCCGCGTTTCGCCAGCTCGTCACCGACGGCCTTGGCCAGACCCGCACGCGGAGTCGCGTTGTAGACGTTGACCGTGATCTCCCCCGGCGGGGGGAGCACGACCGCCGGTTTCGCGGCGGCCGAGGCGGTGGAGGCGGCGGCGGGGCCGCCCTTGGCCGCGGTTCCGGGAGGCGTCGTCGGGCAGTCCTTGGCACCCGCAGCCGTGTTCCGCTTGGGGCTGTCGCCCCGGAACACGTCGATGAGCTGCAGGGCCCCGTAGCCGACCAGGGCCAGCGCCAGGATCGAGCCGAGCACGGCGAGGACGATCCGTGAACGACTCCGCTTACGGCTCATACGGGGATAGGCGGTCCCCGTGACGCGGTACTTTCCGCCCATGCCGGGGGGAGTGAGCATGCTCATGGGCGCAGCGTAGTGCGGCCCGGTGTCGATGCCTACTAAATGATCTGCTGATAGGTCAATGGTGACCCGAAAGGCGCAATCTACGCGAAGCGTCAGTCCATCTCGAGGACGCGCGCGTGGAGCACCTGGCGCTGCTGCAGGGCGGCGCGCACGGCGCGGTGCAGCCCGTCCTCCAAGTAGAGGTCGCCCCGCCACTTCACGACGTGCGCGAACAGGTCGCCGTAGAAGGTGGAGTCCTCGGCGAGCAGCGTTTCGAGGTCCAGCTGGCCCTTGGTCGTCACGAGCTGGTCGAGCCGGACCGGGCGCGGCGCGACGTCCGCCCACTGCCGGGTGGTTTCCCTGCCGTGGTCGGGGTAGGGCCGTCCGCTTCCGATGCGCTTGAAGATCACACGGAAAGCCTACCGGGCCGGTGCGTGCGGGCGCAGCCTCGCGGCGGTGGTGCAAAAGTGGCGAACAGTGCCAATTGGGGAGTGATGCATGAGCGAGAGCACCGACCCCGCCGTTCCGGCGGACCAGAGCGGCCCGGCCGGACAGATCGCCGCCGGGTACGCGTTCACCGGACCCGCGCTCGACCTCGGGGCCCTCCTCTGGGACGGCGCGTGCCTGCCCGACCGTCAGATCCGCATCCCCCTGGCGATGCTGAACCGCCACGGACTGGTCGCCGGAGCCACCGGAACCGGCAAGACCAAGACGCTCCAGCTCATCGCCGAACAGCTGTCGGCGGGCGGGGTCCCCGTCTTCCTCGCCGACATCAAGGGGGACATCTCGGGGATCTCGGCCCCCGGAACGGCCGACGGGAGGATCGACGAACGGGCCCGGGACGTGGCCCAGCCGTGGAAGCCCACCGGATACCCGTGCGAGTTCTACTCGCTGGGCGGGATCGGCCCCGGGATCCCGGTCCGCTCCACGGTCACCAGTTTCGGCCCGGTACTGCTGTCGAAGGTCCTCCAGCTCAACCAGACGCAGGAGCAGTCCCTCGGCCTGATCTTCCACTACGCCGACACCAAGGGCCTGGAGCTGATCGACCTCAAGGACCTGCGCGCGGTCGTCGCCTTCCTCGTCTCCGACCGGGGCAAGCCCGAACTGAAGGGGATCGGCGGGCTGTCCACCGTGACCGCCGGGGTGATCCTGCGGGCGCTGACCGCCTTCGAGCAGCAGGGCGCTTCGGAGTTCTTCGGCGAGCCCGAGTTCGACACCGGTGAGTTCCTGCGTACGGCCGCGGACGGGCGCGGGCTGGTCTCCGTACTGGAACTCCCGGCGGCCTCGGACAAGCCGCAGCTCTTTTCCACCTTCCTGATGTGGCTGCTGGCCGACCTCTACAACGACCTGCCGGAGGTCGGCGACCTGGAGAAGCCCAAGCTCGTCTTCTTCTTCGACGAGGCGCACCTGCTCTTCAAGGACGCCTCGAAGGCCTTCCTCGCGGCCATCACCCAGACGGTCCGGCTCATCCGCTCCAAGGGCGTCGGCGTCTTCTTCGTCACCCAGACCCCCAAGGACGTGCCGGCGGACGTGCTCGCCCAGCTCGGCAACCGGGTGCAGCACGCGCTGCGCGCCTTCACTCCCGACGACGCCAAGGCGCTGAAGGCGACCGTGAAGACCTTCCCCAACTCCGCGTACGACCTGGAGGAGCTGCTCACGCAGTTGGGGACCGGCGAGGCGGTCATCACCGTGCTGAGCGAGAAGGGCGCCCCGACCCCGGTCGCGGCGACCCGGCTGCGCGCCCCGCAGTCGCTGATGGGGCCGATCGAGGCGGCGGACCTGGAGCGGGCCGTGAAGTCCTCGCTGCTCTGGTCGCGCTACGCGGAGCCGGTCGACCGCGAGTCGGCGTACGAGAGGATCAGCGCCGAACAGGCCGCCGCGGAGGCGCAGGCGGAGGCCGCCGCGGCTGCTGCCGAGGCCGAGAAGCAGGCCGCGGCGGCGGAGAAGGAAGCCGCGCGCACCGCGCGCAGTGCCCCGAAGCCGGATCCCTCGCTGGCCGAGCAGGTGGTGGGGAGCGGACTGTTCCGCTCCCTGGCCCGCTCGATCGGCACTCAACTCGGGAGGGAGATCTCCCGCTCGATCTTCGGTACGGCGCGCAAGCGGCGGTGACGCGGTGACAGACTCTGGCCCATGCGGACCGAACTCACCGACACCACGTCCAGCAAGGTCAACCGGGCCCTGCTCGAAGCCCGCCGGGCGATAGGCAGCCCGACCATGGGGCTGGTGCTGACCCTTGTGATCGTCACCGACGAGGAGAACGCCTACGACGCCGTGCGCGCGGCCTCCGAGGCCTCCCGCGAGCACCCTTGCCGCATCATCGCGGTCATCAAGCGGACCTCGCGCGGCCCGCTCAAGCTCCGCGCGAACCGCGTCGACGCAGAACTGCGGGTCGGCTCGGACGCCGGCACCGGGGAGATCGTGCTGCTGCGCCTGCACGGGGCGCTGACCGAGCACGCCGGCTCGGTCGTCCTGCCGTTGCTCCTGCCGGACGCGCCCGTGGTGGCCTGGTGGCCGGCCGACGCCCCCACCGACCTGGCGGGTGACCCGCTGGGCGCGCTCGCGCAGCGCCGGATCACGGACGCGGCGGCCGCCTTCGACACGGTCGGGGTGCTCGACCAGCGGGCCACCGGCTACCAGCCCGGCGACACCGACCTGGCCTGGACGCGGATCACGTCGTGGCGGTCGCTGCTGGCCGCAGCCCTGGACCAGAAGCCGCTGCCGGTCACGGGGGCGACGGTCGAGAGCGAGCCGGACAACGCGAGCGCGGAGCTGCTGGCGCGCTGGCTGGAGGACCGGCTGGGGGTGATGGTGGCCCGGGTGGCGAGCGAGGGCCCGGTGATCACCAGGGTCACCCTGCACACGACGGGCGGGGAGATACGGGTGGACCGGCCCGCGGGCGTGCTCGCCACCCTGAGCCTGCCGGGGAGCCCGGACCGCAAGGTGGCACTGAAGATCCGCAGCGGCGCGGAACTGATCGCGGAGGAACTGCGCCGCCTCGACGCGGACGTGGTCTACGGCTCCGCGCTGCGGCGGCGGCCGCTCCAGACGGGGCTCTCCGCGTAGTGGTTGTCGTAGGTCGCCGAGCTGTCCTTGATGTCCTGCACGGTGGCCTCGCCCGCGTTGACCCGGCCGAGGAGCCGGTAGTAGTCGAACCGGCCCATGCCCGGGGTGAAGCCGACGAACACGGCGGCGGTGTGGCCGGCCGCGGGGGCGAAGGCGTGCTTGACGCCCGGCGGGACGGCGATGAAGTCGCCGGCGCCCAGGGTGTGGATCTCGTCGTCGACGAGGATGTCGAGCTTTCCGGCGGTGACGTGGAAGAACTCGGTGGCCTTGGTGTGGAAGTGCACCGGGGCACCCGCCGCGCCCTCGTCGAAGGTGGCGGTGTTGCAGGTGAGCTCGGCGGTGTCGGTGAGCAGGGTGATGAGGCTGCCCGGGGCGTCGTAAATGGCTTCGGCGGTGGCGGCGCGGGTCGCGATCTCTGTCATGTCCACCAATCTACGGGCATGATCGACCGGAATCGGGGGTCAATCAGGACCCGGTGGTGCCGGTCAATTCCGGCCCGCCCCACGGGCTGAGCAGGACCGGAACGGATACCGGAGCAGGGGCGGGGCGAATCCGGCAGCGGGGGCGGGGGGATCCCGAGGCAGGACCGGGGCGGATGGCTGAGCAGGGCCGGGCGGGTTGCGGCCGTAGGCGGGCCGGGGGCCGGCTGTCAGGCGCCGCCCGCGGCCTTGGCGGCCTTCGCGGCGGCCTTCATCTCCTGCTTGTGCGCCCGCACCTTCGCCAGGGACTCCGGGCCCGTGATGTCGGCCGCCGAACGGTAGACGTTCGCCGGGCCGTAGCCGCCCGCGGCCTCCCGCCAGCCCGTCGGGCGCACGCCGAACCGCTTGCCCAGCAGGGCCAGGAAGATCTGCGCCTTCTGCTCCCCGAAGCCCGGCAGCGCCTTGAGCCGCTTCAGCAGTTCCTGCCCCGTCCCGGCATCGGCCCAGACCGCCTCCGCGTCCCCGCCGTAGTGCTCGACGAGGTACGCGCACAGCTGCTGGATCCGCGTCGCCATCGACCCCGGATACCGGTGGACGGCCGGCTTCTCGGAGAGCAGGGCGGCGAAGGCCTCCGGGTCGTACGCGGCGATGGTGTGCGCGTCGAGATCGTCGGCGCCCAGCCGCTGGGCGATCGTCCAGGGCCCCGAGAACGCCCACTCCATGGGCACCTGCTGGTCCAGCAGCATTCCGACGAGCGCGGCGAGCGGGCTCCGGCCGAGCAGCGCGTCCGCCTCCGGCTGCTGTGCCAGCCGGATGGTGATGTCCTTGTCCATGGCTCCAGCGTCCCGCGCGGGGGCGCTCCCCGCGCGGTCGCCGCACCGCGCGCCTAGCGTGAGTACGACCGTCTACGACGACGACAGGTACGAGACGAGGAGTCGATCGATCATGTCTGAGTTCTCCGAAGGCGCTCCGTGCTGGGTGGACGCGATGTTCGCCGACGTGGAAGGGGCCAAGACCTTCTACGCGGACGTGCTGGGCTGGACCTTCGGCGAGGCCAGCAGCGAGTACGGCAACTACACGCAGGCCTACTCCGACGGCAAGGCCGTCGCGGCCGTCGTCCCGCCGATGCCGGGGGCCGACGCGCCCTCGCAGTGGTGCCTCTACTTCGCATCGCCCGACGCGGCGGCCACCGCCGAGAAGGTGACGGCGAACGGCGGCGAGGTCCTGATGGGCCCGATGCAGGTGGGCGCCTTCGGCACGATGCTGATCGCGAAGGAGCCCAGTGGCGCGGTCTTCGGCGTCTGGCAGCCGGGCGAGCACAAGGGCTTCGAGAAGATGGGCGAGCCGGGCTCGTACGCGTGGGCGGAGGTCTTCACCCGCGAGCCGGCCAAGGCCGACGGGTTCCTGCCGAAGGTCTTCCCTTACAGCGCCCAGCAGATGGACGCGGGCGACGACCCCCATACGGCCGACATGGACTTCAAGGTGTTCAGCGTCGGCGGCGGCGGGACGCCGGTCCTTGGCCGGATGAGCATGGGCGACGAGTTCCCGCCCGAGATCCCGTCGTACGTCCAGATCTACTTCGGCGTGCCGGACTGCGACGAGGCGGTGTCCAAGACGCAGAAGCACGGCGGGAAGCTGCACTTCGGCCCGATGGACAGCCCCTTCGGCCGGTTCGCGGCGGTCACCGACCCGCAGGGCGCCGCCTTCGCTGTGATCGACTTGTCGACAACGGTGGGTGAGATGCCGACCTTCGGCTGACACCGGGCCCGCGCCCTCCCCCACCTCGGACCGGACCCTGAGCCCGGGCGGAATCTTTTTCGCCCGGGCTGTCACACGGGTGGGGCGGGGCGGGTCAGTGGAGTGAAGCAGGCGGGAAACCGACCGGAGCGAGTCCGCACCGGCGCCCGCCCGAGGGGAGTGCCGGATGTCCACCACTGCCGTTGTTTTCGCACTGATCGGCGCCGTCATGGTCGGCTTCTCGGCCGTCTCGGTGTTCCTCGGGGCCGCGTGGGTCGTCGAGCCGCTGACCGAGTACGGGGTTCCGCGCTCCTGGTGGACCTGGCTCGGCGTCGCCAAGGCCGCGGGCGCGGCGGGCCTGGCGGCGGGCCTCTTCGTACCGGCGGCCGGCATCGCCGCGGCGGTCGGGATCGCCCTGTACTTCGCGGGGGCCGTGATCACGGTGCTCCGGGCGAAGTCCTACGCCCACGTCGCCTTCCCGGTGATCTACGCGGCCCCGGCGGTCGTCGCCCTGGCCCTCGGCTTCCACGGCTGAGAAGCCCCGCCCCCCGAAGGTTCCTGCTGCTCGGGGCGCGCGGCCCGGACCGGCGCCGTCTTGCTCAACCCGTGGGAGTACGAGGGCCGACCTGCGGGTGGTTGCCCGAGTCCCTGCGGGATCGGCTTCGGGGAAGACCGGTGCCGGGGCGCGGAGTGCCGTGGAAGACCTGGGCGGTGTGCCAGGAGCGGTGGTGCGTCGCCACGGGTCGGACGCCCGGCTGCGGGCCGATGACCGGGCGGCCCGCGAGCGCTATGACGTGTTCACGGGCCGCGGGGCTGCGCCCGACCGGCCCGGAACCCGGCCGGGATTCGGGTGGGGACATCCACGAGGACCGTTCTTCCACCCGGTGCTCTGCACGGAGATCGATGGATGACGGAGGAGTCGTCCTCGGCGGTCGCTTGGGCACGTTCCGGAAACCGGGACGGAGAACGCGAAGAGCCCCACCGCAAGCGGTGGGGCTCTTCGACATCGTGCCCGGTGAGGCACTGGCGGAGGATACGAGATTCGAACTCGTGAGGGGTTGCCCCCAACACGCTTTCCAAGCGTGCGCCCTAGGCCACTAGGCGAATCCTCCGCCGCAAACAATACAAGACGTTGAGGGGTGCTCGCGAACGTGATCGTCGGGCGGAGGGCAGGTCGGGGTCCGGCTCGATTCCTGGGCCCTCCATCCGCTAGGGTGGGGCCAGCCCCTCACGTGGCGCTATCTCACCCAACTCCCCCAGGGCCGGAAGGCAGCAAGGGTAAGTGGGCTCTGGCGGGTGCGTGGGGGGCGCTTTGCGTTCCGGGCGCCCTGTGGAGGCATCGGCGGGCCGCTGATGTCGGTGGGCCCGGATAACCTCGTATACGTGTCGTCCCTTGCGCTGTACCGCCGCTATCGCCCCGAGTCGTTCGCCGAGGTCATCGGGCAGGAGCATGTCACTGCACCGCTGATGCAGGCCCTGCGGAACAACCGGGTCAATCACGCGTACCTGTTCAGCGGGCCGCGTGGCTGCGGCAAGACCACCAGCGCGCGCATCCTCGCCCGGTGTCTGAACTGTGAGCAGGGTCCCACTCCCACCCCCTGCGGGGAGTGCCAGTCCTGCCGGGACCTGGCCAGGAACGGGCCGGGGTCCATCGACGTCATCGAGATCGACGCCGCCTCGCACGGTGGTGTGGACGACGCCCGTGACCTGCGCGAGAAGGCCTTCTTCGGGCCGGCCTCCAGCCGCTACAAGATCTACATCATCGACGAGGCGCACATGGTCACCTCGGCGGGCTTCAACGCCCTGCTGAAGGTGGTCGAGGAGCCGCCGGAGCACCTCAAGTTCATCTTCGCCACCACGGAGCCGGAGAAGGTGATCGGGACCATCCGGTCCCGCACGCACCACTACCCCTTCCGGCTGGTCCCGCCCGGCACCCTGCGCGATTACCTCGGCGAGGTCTGCGGCCGCGAGGGCGCCAGCATCGAGGACGGCGTGCTGCCGCTCGTCGTGCGCGCCGGCGCCGGCTCCGTGCGTGACTCCATGTCCGTCATGGACCAGCTGCTCGCCGGCGCCACCGACGCCGGTGTGACGTACGCCATGGCCACGTCCCTGCTCGGCTATACCGAGGGGTCCCTGCTCGATTCCGTCATCGACGCCTTCGCCTCCGGGGACGGGGCCGCGGCCTTCGAGGTCGTCGACCGCGTCGTGGAGGGCGGCAACGATCCGCGCCGGTTCGTCGCCGACCTGCTGGAGCGGCTGCGCGACCTGGTGATCCTGGCCGCCGTGCCGGACGCCGGGGAGAAGGGGCTGATCGACGCCCCCGCCGACGTCGTGGAGCGGATGCAGGCCCAGGCGTCCGTGTTCGGGGCGGCCGAGCTGTCGCGCGCCGCCGATCTGGTCAACACCGGGCTCACCGAGATGCGGGGCGCGACCTCGCCGCGGCTGCAGCTGGAGCTGATCTGCGCCCGCGTGCTGCTGCCCGCCGCCTTCGACGACGAGCGGTCCTTCCAGGCCCGGCTCGACCGGCTGGAGCGCAGCGGCGCCGCCGCGGCCTTCGCCGCGCCGCCGGTCGCGGGGCCCGCCCTGGGGTACGTGCCCGGGCCCGAGGCGCATCCCATGGCCCCCGCCGGTCCCGGCGGCGGTGTCGCCGCCGTGCGTGCCGCCGCGCCGGTGCAGGCGCCCGAGCCGGTGCAGGCCGCCCCGGTGCCCGCTCCTGCGCCCGTCCCCGCCGCTTCCGCCCCGGCGCCCGCCGCCGCGGCTCCCGCGCCCGGCGCCTGGCCCGGGGCCGCGCAGCCCGGGAGCGGCGCCCCTGGCGCCTGGCCGGGAGCCTCGGCGGCTCCGGCGCCCGCGCAGGCCCCCGCGGCCCCTGCCGCCGGAGCCTGGCCCAGCGCCTCCGCACCCGCGTCCGCCCCCGCGCCGGCCGCGCCGGCCGCCGCGCCCGCGCAGGCCCCCGCAGCCCCCGCCCCCTCCCCCGGCATGGCCGCCGGAGCCGGGCAGGTGCAGGCGATGTGGCCCGGCGTCCTGGAGGCCGTCAAGAACCGCCGCCGCTTCACCTGGATCCTGCTCAGCCAGAACGCCCAGGTCACCGGCTTCGACGGGACCACCCTCCAGCTCGGCTTCCCCAATGTCGGAGCCCGCGACAACTTCGCCAGCAGCGGCAGCGAAGACGTGCTGAAGGCGGTCCTGGCCGAGCAGTTCCAGGTCAACTGGAAGATCGAGGCTGTCATCGGCGGCGGATCCCCGGCCCCGATCCAGACCTCTTCGTACGGCGCCCCGGCCGCGCCCGCCCCCGCCTACAGCCCGCCGCCCGCGCAGCAACAGCAGCAACAGCAGCAGTCCTCCGCCCCGCAGGCGCCGCCCGCCCAGCAGTACGCGCCGCCGCAGCAGCCCCAGCAGTCGGCTCCCGCCCCGCAGCCCCCCGTACAGCAGGCACCCCCGCCGGTCGCCCCCGAGGACGACTTCGCGGAGGACGACGATCCCGACCTCGTCGACAGCGCCCTCACCGGACACGACCTGATCGTGCGCGAGCTCGGAGCCACCGTTGTGGAGGAATACACAAATGAGTAGTCGGTCCTGATTGGGTGGCCGCACGAAGCCGACCGCGCCGTCCCGGCTAGGCTGAGCAGCGTGAAGGTCCTCGTCATCGGCGGCGGCGCCCGCGAACATGCCCTGTGCCGCTCTCTGTCCCTCGACTCCGCCGTCTCCGCGCTGTACTGCGCTCCCGGCAATGCCGGCATCGCCGACGTGGCCACGCTGCGCCCGGTCGACGCCCTCGACGGTGAAGCCGTCGCCCGACTCGCCACCGAACTCGGCGCCGACCTCGTGGTCGTCGGCCCGGAGGCCCCGCTGGTCGCGGGCGTCGCCGACGCCGTCCGCGCGGCCGGCATCCCCGTCTTCGGCCCCTCGGCCGAAGCGGCGCAGCTCGAAGGCTCCAAGGCCTTCGCCAAGGACGTGATGGCCGCGGCCGGGGTCCCGACCGCGCGCAGCTACGTCTGCACCACCCCCGAGGAGGTGGACGAGGCCCTCGACGCCTTCGGCGCCCCGTACGTCGTCAAGGACGACGGCCTCGCGGCCGGCAAGGGCGTCGTGGTCACCGAGGACCTGGCGGTCGCCCGCGCGCACGCGCTCAGCTGCGACCGCGTGGTCATCGAGGAGTACCTCGACGGTCCCGAGGTCTCCCTCTTCGCCATCACCGACGGCGTCACCGTGGTCCCGCTCCAGCCGGCGCAGGACTTCAAGCGCGCGCTGGACGGCGACGAGGGCCCCAACACCGGCGGCATGGGCGCGTACTCCCCGCTGCCCTGGGCCGACCCGAAGCTGGTCGACGAGGTCATGGAGCTGGTCCTCCAGCCGACCGTCGACGAGCTCCGCCGCCGCGGCACCCCCTTCTCCGGGCTGCTCTACGCCGGCCTCGCGATCACCGGCCGCGGCACCCGGGTCATCGAGTTCAACGCCCGCTTCGGCGACCCCGAGACCCAAGTGGTCCTGGCCCGGCTGCGCACCCCGCTCGCGGGCGTGCTGCTGGCTTCCGCCAACGGCACCCTGGACGCGCTGCCCCCGCTCGTCTGGCGCGAGGACGCGGCCGTCACGGTGGTCATCGCCTCCCACAACTACCCCGAGACCCCCCGCACCGGGGACCCGATCGAGGGTCTGATCGACGTGGCCGCCGAGGACGAGCCCGATGCCTACGTGCTGCA
The DNA here is from genome assembly GCF_035989885.1 of Streptomyces sp. NBC_01232. Taxonomy (GTDB): domain Bacteria; phylum Actinomycetota; class Actinomycetes; order Streptomycetales; family Streptomycetaceae; genus Streptomyces. The sequence continues at coordinate 4,084,784 of NZ_CP108518.1, read as the reverse complement.
CGCCGGCACCCGGCGCGAGGGCAACACGGTGGTCAGCGCGGGCGGCCGCGTGCTGTCGGTGACGGCGACCGGTTCCGATCTGGCGCAGGCCCGCGCGAAGGCGTATAAGGCGGTGGCGCGCATCCGTCTCGACGGCTCGCAGCACCGTACGGATATTGCGGCCAAGGCGGCCGGGGGCCGCTGACCAGCGGCTTCACAGACCCGCGGGCCCGGTGCGCACCTCGTGCGGCCGGGCCCGCGGGCGCGTTCGCGTGCGTCTGCATCCGGCCGCGTTCGAACGCATCCACCTTTACCCAAAGCCATTCCATCGGGTGATCGTCACCCGGTCTGCCTGACGCCCGAGCGTGCCCCAACTAGGGTGCGATGCCAAGCATTCCGGCACTTGGCCCACCGGCATTGCGATGTCGGTGGCGGGTGTCACAGTGGGGGAGTGAGCAACGTCGCCGCAGGGCAGAGGGGGTGAGGTCCGGCCGTGTCCGGAACCGGTTCGATCATGGAAGCAGGCGTGCCGTCCGCGCGTTCCCGCGCTCTGGCCGTGCTGCGCGTGCGCAGCAGGGCCTTGGCCGTCGGGCTGCTGCCCGCCGCCCTCGCGGTGGTGCTGGTCGCCGCCCGGATGACGGGCCGGCTGGCCGGTGACCCCTGGCCCGCGGTGACCCTCGTCGTCTGCGTGGTCGCCGCCCTGGTGCTCCTCGTCGGCGGCGCGTTCGCCGCCGTGGTGCTGCGGGCGAGCCCCGCCGTGACGCCGACGGTCCCGCTCTCGGAGGCCGCCGCGCCCGATCTCTACCGGCTGGTGCGGGACCTGGCCGACCGGATGGACGTGCCGCCGCCCTCGGCGATAGCCCTCACCCCGGACTGCGACAGCTGGCTGGAGGACCGCACGCATGCGGCCCACCGCCGCGGCGCCGCCCGCGCGTCCGCCGGTACGGCCGGACCCGTCGGGCCGGAGTCCGAGCCGGGCGCCGCCCCCGTGCTGGTGATCGGCTCGCCGTTCCTGTGGTGGATGCGCGTCGCGGAGCTACGGGCGGTCCTCGCGCCCGTCGTCGCCGGTACGGGACCTTCCGCGCACCCGGACATAGCCGACGCGCGAGGCTTTGTACGGGGCCTGGACGCGGCCGTGGACGTGGGCAGCAGGCGCGGCCTCGGCTGGATCGCCGCGCCGGCCCGGCTGCTGCTGCGGCTGTGCCGGACGGACGCCGCCGAGATGGAGCGCGGGGTGGCCGCGGCCGCCTCGGATCGTGCACAGGGTGTGGACTACGGGCTGCGCATCGTCGCCCAGGAGCAGGTCGGCCTCGCCTATGCGGGCTGGGACCGGCTGCTGACCCGGGTCGCGCTGCCCGCCTGGCGGATGGGCCGCTGGCCCGCGCACCTCGACGCCGGGGTGGTCTCCGCGCTGACCGAGCTGTCCCGGCGGGACCGGCTGGCCGAGGGGTTCACCTCGCGGCTCGGCGAGCGCCCGGCCTGTGACCTGCTGGAGCAGCCCGGGCTGATCGACGAGGCGACGTCGCTGCTGGCTGCGCGGCTCTTCCACGGCGGTCCGGCCGAGGCCGGGCCGGACTGGTCGCCGGTCGACTGGACGGCGTATCCGGAGGAGGTCGTGGACCGCAAGTGGCGGACGGAGGCGGGCCGCCTGCACGCGGCACTGGACGCCCTGGCCGTCCCGGCGGGGCTGCCCGCCGGCCCTTCCGGATCCGCCATTCCGGCCACTCCGGGCACCTCGAACACCTCCAGCACCTCAATCACCTCCAGCACGCCGACCGCCTCAGGTGCTCAGAACAAGCCCGCCGGGGCCACCGCACGGCCAGGCGCCCCGGGTGCCTCCGGATCCGGATCCGCCGGAGCGGCCGGCCCCGCCACGCTCGCGGCCGCCGACTCCCCGGCGCCCACCGCCGACGGCTTCGCCGGACCCACGCTGGAGCGGGTCCTGGGCTACCTCACGGACCTCGGCGGCGAGGGCGCGGCGGGCGAGGCACTGGCCGGCCGGCTCAGTGGTGAACTGGCCCGCGAGGAGCGGGCCGCCGGACCCGCCGCCGGAGCGGGGAAGGCCCGCGGCGCGGACGCCGTTCCGCTGTTCCCGCTCCAGCCGCCGCGCACCGGCCGGGACCTCTTGGCCGACCACGTCACGGCCATGGTGTGCTGCGCGGCCGTGGACTCGGCCGGGGCCACCCCCGGGCTGGACTGGCTCGACGGGCCGGTCCTGCTGGTGGGCGGCGACCGCCGCTCCGACCTGGCCCCCCGAGTGCTGTGCCTGGTCGAGGAGGGGAACCCGGAGCCGCTGCGGGACTGGCTCTCGGCCCTCGGTGTCCGCCCGGAGAAGCCGGTACGCCTGGTCTGACGCGGGCCCGGGCGACCCTTCGGGAGGGTGACGGCTCGCACGGACAACCGGACGTGAATGTTCCGGTCCCGTCAATTCGCGACGAACAGTGACGGACTGCGTGCGTTATGTGATGTGCTGGGACCGGTCGCGGCTGGACGACCTGAAGCGGGTGCCGGAAAACGCCGTCTCAGCTCAGCCGTGAGCCGTGCTCCGAGGCGATGTACGCCCGTTCGGGGGAGCGAGGGAGGGGAGCGGTCATGGGTGCGGACCAGATCCGGCGTTGGGAGTCAGGTGCGCTCGCGCACGCGGTGACCGACCCCTTCGGACAGGGCCCCCTGCCCTGGTTCCGGGGCAGTGAGCTCTACTTCGACGACACCGGCCAGGTCGTGCCCTGGTACGTGGACCCGGCCGCCGCGGCGGCCGGAACCGGCCAGATCCCGCGCGCCCGCGGCAACGGCGGGCCCCGCACCGCCGACGACGTGCACCGCCAGATCAAGGGCTTCGCCTCGACCGGCGGGGTGGCCCCCGGCGAGGCCATCGACTTCCACATCACCGTCGACCCGCCCCAGCAGTTCTCCGTCGACGTGTACCGGATCGGCCACTACGGCGGCGACGGAGCCTCCAAGATCACCACCAGTCCCCGTCTCTCCGGCATCGTCCAGCCGGCCCCGCTCGCCGCCGACCGCACGGTCTCCTGCCACCACTGGTGGCTGTCCTGGCGCCTCCAGGTGCCCTCCTACTGGAGTGTCGGCGCGTACGTCGCCGTGCTCACCACCGCCGACGGCTACCGCTCCCACATCCCCTTCACGGTCCGCGACGACCACCCCGCCGACCTCCTGCTCCTGCTCCCCGACATCACCTGGCAGGCCTACAACCTCTATCCGGAGGACGGCCGCAGCGGTGCCAGCCTCTACCACGCCTGGGACGAGGACGGCCGGCTGCTCGGCGAGCAGGACGCGGCCGTCACCGTTTCCTTCGACCGCCCCTACGCCGGCGCGGGCCTGCCCCTGCACGTCGGCCACGCCTACGACTTCATCCGCTGGGCCGAGCGCTACGGCTACGACATCGCCTACGCCGACACCCGCGACCTGCACGCCGGCCGCGTCGACCCCACCCGCTACCGCGGCCTGGTCTTCCCCGGCCACGACGAGTACTGGTCCGCCCCCATGCGCCGCACCGTCGAGCGCGCCCGCCGCCACGGCACCTCGCTCGTCTTCCTCTCCGCCAACACCATGTACTGGCAGGTCGAGCTGGGCCCGTCCCCCTCCGGGGTCGACGACCGGCTCCTGACCTGCCGAAAACGGCGCGGCCCGGGCCGCCCCAGCCTCTGGCGCGAGGTCGACCGCCCGGAGCAGCAGCTGCTCGGCATCCAGTACGCCGGGCGGGTCCCCGAACCCGCCCCCCTGATCGTGCGCAACGCCACGCACTGGCTCTGGGACTCCACCGGCGCCGGCGAGAACGACGAGCTGCCCGGCCTGGTCGCCGGCGAGGCCGACCGCTACTTCCCGCGCACCCAGCTGCCCGAGCACGACGACCGGATCCTGCTGGCGCACTCCCCGTACCTCGACAGCGAGGGCCACCGTCGCCACCAGGAGACCTCCCTCTACCGGGCGCCGAGCGGCGCGCTGGTCTTCGCCTCCGGCACGTTCGCGTGGTCCCCGGCCCTGGACCGCCCCGGGCACGTGGACGAGCGGGTGCAGCGGGCCACGGCCAATCTCCTCGACCGGATCTGCAAGCGCGACTGACCTAGGACCGACCCGCGACCGACCCACCCCTGTCCGCAGGAGGGGACACAGGTGCGCGAGAATCGGGGTGCGCTTCATACAGAACCACAGGGAGACCCCGTGTCCGGATTCGTCGAAAAGCCCGAGCCGGTTCAGGTTCCGGGCCTCGTCCACCTCCACACCGGCAAGGTGCGCGACCTCTACCGCGACGAGCAAGACCGCCTCGTCATGGTCGCCAGCGACCGCATGTCCGCCTTCGACTGGGTGCTGCCCACCGAGATCCCGGACAAGGGCCGCGTCCTGACCCAGCTCTCCCTGTGGTGGTTCGACCAGCTCGCGGACCTCGTTCCGAACCACGTCATCTCCACCGACCTGCCCGCCGGCGCCCCCGCCGACTGGGCCGGCCGCACCCTGATCTGCCGCAACCTCGACATGGTCCCGGTGGAGTGCGTGGCCCGCGGCTACCTCGCCGGTTCCGGCCTCGCCGAGTACAACGAGACCCGTACGGTCTGCGGGCTCGGCCTCCCCGAGGGCCTCGTGGACGGCTCCGAGCTGCCCGCCCCGATCTTCACCCCGGCCGCCAAGGCCGCCGTCGGCGAGCACGACGAGAACGTCTCCTACGAGGAGGTCGCGCGCACCACCGGCCCCGAGACGGCGGCGCTGCTGCGCCAGACCACCCTCGCCGTCTACGGCCGCGCCCGGGACATCGCCCGTGAGCGCGGGATCATCCTGGCCGACACCAAGTTCGAGTTCGGTTTCGACCCGAAGGACGGCACCCTCGTCGCCGCCGACGAGGTGCTGACCCCGGACTCCTCGCGCTTCTGGCCGGCCGACCAGTGGGAGCCGGGCCGCTCGCAGCCCTCCTTCGACAAGCAGTACGTCCGCGACTGGCTGTCTTCCCCGGCCTCCGGCTGGGACCGCAAGGGCGAGCTCCCGCCGCCGGCCCTCCCGGACGAGGTCGTCGCCCGGACCAGTGCCAAGTACATCGAGGCCTTCGAGCGCCTGACCGGCCAGTCCTGGTCGTAGGAACGAGAGAAGCCCCCCGGTCCGAGGACCGGGGGGCTTCTTCGTTACAGAGCGGACAACGCGACTCGAACGCGCGACATCCACCTTGGCAAGGTGGTGCTCTACCAACTGAGCTATGTCCGCAGGTGCGCCGTAACGCGAGAACTACTATACCCAACCCCGCTCGCGTGCGAGACGCACTGCCGTGTGCCGGTTCTCCGCACCCAGCTTCGTCGCCGCCGACGACAGGTAGTTCCGCACCGTCCCCTGCGACAGCGACGCCCGCTCGGCGATCTCCGCGATCGGTGCCCCGTCCGCCGCGAGTTCGAGCACCTCCGCCTCCCGCGCGGTCAGTGGCGAGTCCCCCGCGCTGATCGCGTCGGCAGCCAACTCCGGGTCCACATAACGCCCTCCGGCGTGCACGGTACGGATCAGCTCGGCCAGCCGCTGCGCCGAGACGGTCTTGGGGGCGAAGGCCCGCACTCCCGCCGCCAGGGCCCTCTTCAGGTGCCCCGGACGGCCGTGACTGGTCACGATCATGGTTCGGCAGCCCGGCAGCTCGGCCCGCAGGGATGTGGCGACACTCACACCGTCCGCCCCCGGCATCTGCAGGTCCAGCACCGCCACGTCCGGCCGGTGCGCCCGTGCCATCGCCAGCGCCTCGGGACCCGAGGCCGCCTCCGCGACGACGACTAGGTCGTCCTCCAGCGCCAGCAGCGCCGCCAAGGCGCCCCGGATCAGATGCTCGTCATCGGCGAGCAGTACGCGTACGGGGCTCACGCCGGTACCTCCAGTTCTTGCAGTCGTCGGTCCGGGATCTCCGCCCGCAGCCGGAACCGGCCGTCGCCGACCAGGCCCGCCTGCAACGTCCCGTCCAGGGCCGCGAGTCGTTCCCGCAGCCCGGCCAGCCCCGAGCCCGGGGGCCCGGCCGGGGCCTCCGGTGCCCCGTCGTTCTCCACCACCAGCGTCACCGGGCCGGCGTCCGGCGCGGTCAGCCTGATCCGGCAGCGCTGCGCGTCCCCGTGCCGCAGCACGTTCGTCGTGGCCTCGCGCACCACCCAGCCGAGCGCCGACTGGACGTCGGGGTTCAGCTCCCGGTCGGTCCGGAAGTCGACCCGGCAGTCCATTCCGGCCGCTCGCAGCACTCCGCGCGCGCCCTCCAGCTCCACCGCCAGGTCCGCCTGCCGATAGCCGCGCACCACGTCCCGTACTTCTCGCTGGGACTCCTGCGCTATTCGCTGCACCTCGATCATCTGCTCCACCGCCTCCGGGCGTTCGCGCCGGGCCAGCTGGACGGCGAGCTCGCTCTTGAGGGCGATCACGGCCAGGTTGCGGCCCATCACGTCGTGCAGGTCCCGGCCGAACCGCAGCCGCTCCTCCGCCACCGCGAGACGGGACTGGACCTCGCGGGAGCGGTCGAGCTCGTAGACGGTCGTCAGCAGCCAGGCGGAGAACCCGCAGGTGGCGCCGAAGAACAGGCTGCCCAGCAGCACGCCGACGGCGTACCCGAAGGCGGTTGCGACCGGAACGCCGAAGCCGATCGCGGCCAGTCCCGTGGCGGGCGCCGCGACCGCCACGATGTACCACATCTGCCGCACCGACCTCAGGCACAGGACGAGCGAACCGGAGGCGAACCAGGTCAGTCCCGCCACCAGCGTCGGTGCGACGGTCATCTGGGTGATGTGGTCCATCGCCCGGAGCGCGAGGACGGCCAGGACGCACGCCGCCGTCGCGAGGGCGGTGGCGACCGCCAGCCGGGTGGGGCGCTCGCGCCGCCCCACCACCCAGTGCAGCGCCTTGGAGGCCAGCACGCCGCACAGTGCCGCGTGGGCGCACATCATCACGAAGAGCGAGGTGGGCACCACGATTGAGTTCTGCTCGGCGGCCGCGGCGGCCAGCGGGGTCAGCGCGAAGGACAGGACCTCCAGGATCACGAAGAGGTGGAACGACCCCCGCGTGTACAGCTCGACCTTCCCCGCACTGCTGCGGTTCTTCCACCACCCCGTCATCTTCGACACGGTCCCCGTCCCCCGACTCGCCCTACCGGCGCGGTTCCCACCGGAACCACCTCTGAACAGCAAACACGGTGATCACGGTCCAGGCCAAGGTGTTGAGCCCGGCCCCCAGCAGGTCCCCGCCCGCCGAGCCGCCGCTCCACCCGGCCCGCACGAGGGACATCACCCCGCTCAGCGGCAGCAGTTCGCACAGCGAGGCCGCGAGGTCCGGCAGCGAGTCCGTGGGCATGAACAGCCCCGAGCCGAGCACGGTGGCCAGGAACAGCGGCAGCGTGGTGATGCCCGCGGTCTCCACGGTGCGGGTGAAGGAGCTGGTCAGGGCGGAGAGCCCGGCCAGCAGCACGATGCCGGCCAGCACGCCCGCCACGAGCAGCAGCGGATTGCGCGGCATGCGCACGTCGAGGGCGATCGCGCCGCCGACGGACAGGACGGCGATCTGCCCGAGGGCCAGGACGGCGGCGGGCAGGGCGGTTCCGGCCAGGATCTCCAAGTCGTTCGCCTCGCCGGTGCGGAGCCGCTTGAGGACGAGCTCCTCGCGCCGGGCGACGTAGGCGGAGACCAGGTTCATGTGGACGACGAGGATCAGCACCATGCCGATCCCGCCGGTCAAGGTGGCCTCTCCGACGGCCTCGGCGCCCTCGACCCCGCTGAGCGAGGAGCGCAGGACGAACACCATCAGAAGGGGCATCAGCACGGCCACGCTGAGGGCGGCCCGGTTGCGCACCAGCAGGGTGAGCTCCGAGCGGCCGAGCGCGGCGAGCCGGCCGGGGTTCAGGGTGAGCGTGTTCATCGGGTCCCCGCCTTCGTGTCCTCGGTGCGGCCGCCGGCGCTGCGGCGGTTCTCCGCGATCTCCAGGAAGGCCTCCTCCAGGGAGGCGGACCGGGCGTCGAGCCCGATCAGTTCCACGCCCTGCTCCCGGGCCCAGCCCAGCAGTTCGGTCAGATCGTCCTGGAGCTGTTCGGTACGGACCTCCACGCGCTGCCCGTAGGCCGCCGCGCGCAGTGCCAGCGGGAGCCGGGCCGCGGGCACCCCGGCCGGCAGGGTGAAGCGGATCCGGGCGGGCCGCGTCGCGGTCACCTCGGCCGGGCTGCCGGACAGGACGAGTTCCCCCTCGTGGAGGATCGCGAGGCGGTCCGCGAGCTCCTCGGCCTCCTCCAGGTAGTGCGTGGTCAGCAGCACCGTGGTGCCCTGCGCGCGCAGGTCCCGGACCAGAGCCCAGGTGTCCCGGCGCCCCTCCGGGTCCATTCCGGTGGTCGGTTCGTCCAGGAACAGCACCTCGGGCCGGCCGAGCAGGGCCAGTGCCAGGTCCAGTCGCCGCCGTTCGCCGCCGGACAGCTGCTTGACGCGTACGGAGGACCGCGCGGCCAGGCCGACCAGTTCCAGCACCTCCGCCGCCGGGCGGGCGCCGGTGGTGACCCCGCCCCACATCCGGACGGTCTCGGTCACCGACAGGTCGGAGGGGAAGCCGCCCTCCTGGAGCATCACTCCGGTGCGCGGGCGGACCTCGGCCCGCCGCGTGTACGGATCGAGACCGAAGACGCGGACCCGGCCCCCGCTCGGCGCGGCCAGTCCCTCCAGCAGTTCGACGGTGGAGGTCTTGCCGGCGCCGTTGGTGCCGAGCAGGGCGAAGATCTCGCCCCGGGCCACGGAGAAGGAGACGCCCCGTACGGCCTCGAACCCTCCTGCATAGCCGCGGCGCAGGCCCTCGGCTTCGATCACGGTGTCAGTCATGGTTCAAGGCTCGCGGCGCCGGGGCCGGGCGGGCAGTGCGCGCTGTCACCGCCGGGGATGACATTTGTCAGGGGCCGCGGGTATCCGGCTACGGGAACACGAAGAAGGCCCCGATCATAATGACCGGGGCCTTCTGCATACAGAGCGGACGACGCGACTCGAACGCGCGACATCCACCTTGGCAAGGTGGTGCTCTACCAACTGAGCTACGTCCGCATGCACTGCATTGCCGTGAGGCGATGCGTGCATCACTCTACCCGATCCACAGCAGTGGTCCGGAAGTGATGCAGAGCGGGTGACAGGAATCGCACACTGCGCCTTCCCTCTGGAAGAGGGATGTTCTGCTACTGAACTACACCCGCACGACCTCGGAGGCTTTGACCTGCGGCCTGGCCCCTTGGCGTGATCCACACACTAGCCGACGGATGGGGGTGCATGGCAAATCGACGCTCAGTGGGCCGCGTTGTAGGCCTCGTAGATCTTCTTCGGGATGCGGCCGCGCGGGGGCACTTCGTGCTGGTTCGACCGGGCCCAGGCGCGGACGACCGCCGGGTCCGGGGCGACGGAGGTGTGCTTGTACGCCTTCCCCGAGCGCGACTGGCGGCGGCCGGCGGCCACGAAGGGGGCCAGGCCCTTCCGCAGTTTCTTTGCGTTCGCCACATTGAGGTCGATCTCGTAGGACTTTCCGTCGAGAGCGAACACGACCGTTTCCGCCGCTTCTCCGCCATCGATGTCGTCGGAGAGCGTGACTACTACGCGCTGCGCCACGGATATCGGTCCCTTCGTGCGACGTCGCCACCTGCTGACGTGCGGTGATGTCGCCTGTGTGGATGTTTCGGGGCAATGCAACTTTCATCCGGAATCCGGAGTGATTCCTTTGTACCTCGATTCCCATTGCATTGCGAAGCCCAGTTAATTCTCTCCGCGTGTCCCGCCGCAATGCCGGGCACGTGGTTTTCCGGGGGATTTTGCGAAGCGTTGGTGAAGCCGAAACGGCGCGGTGAGCGCGGCCCCGGGATATCTACCCGCGTAGAAATTTTGGCCGGGTACGCTGATGGAACCGCCTTCGCACCAACCACCACACGGGAGTGCCCGATGGCACGCGTCGTAGTCGACGTCATGCTCAAGCCGGAGATCCTCGACCCCCAGGGCCAGGCGGTGCAGCGTGCACTGCCGCGCCTGGGCTTCGAGGGGATCGCCGACGTCCGCCAGGGGAAGCGCTTCGAGCTCGAGGTGGAGGGACCGGTCGACCAGGCCGCCCTCGACCGCATCCACAAGATGGCCGAAACGTTCCTCGCCAACACCGTCATCGAAGACTTCACCGTGAAGGTCGAGGCCTGACGGTGACCACTCGCATCGGAGTCGTCACGTTCCCCGGAACGCTCGACGACCGTGACTCGCTGCGCGCCGTCCGCCTCGCGGGGGCCGAGCCGGTCTCGCTGTGGCACCGCGACAAGGACCTGCACCAGGTCGACGCGGTCGTCCTCGCGGGCGGCTTCTCCTACGGGGACTACCTGCGCGCCGGGGCCATCTCCCGCTTCTCGCCGGTGATGGAGACCATCATCGAGCAGGCCAGGGGCGGCATGCCCGTCCTGGGCATCTGCAACGGCTTCCAGGTCCTCACCGAGGCCCACCTGCTGCCGGGGGCGATGCTCCGGAACAACCACCTGCACTTCATCTGCCGCGACCAGAAGCTGCGGGTGGAGAACGCGGAGACCGCGTGGACCGGCGACTACACCGCCGGCCAGGAGATCTCCGTACCGCTCAAGAACATGGACGGCCGCTACACCGCCGACGAGCGCACGCTCGACGAACTGGAGGCCGAGGGCCGCGTGGCCTTCCGCTACCTGGACGGCAACCCGAACGGTTCGCTGCGCGACATCGCCGGCATCACCAACGCCGCGGGCAACATCGTCGGTCTCATGCCGCACCCCGAGCACGCGGTCGAGCCGCTGATCGGGACGGGCCGCACCGACGGTCTCCCGTTCTTCACCTCGGTCCTGAAGAAGCTGGTCAGCGCATGAGCCTCGACACCGTCAAGAACGCCACCGAAACCCCGGACGCCTCCCAGCCCTGGAAGGAACTCGGCCTCAAGGAGGACGAGTACGCCCGGATCCGGGAGATCCTCGGCCGCCGCCCCACGGGTGCCGAGCTCGCCATGTACTCGGTCATGTGGTCCGAGCACTGCTCGTACAAGAGCAGCAAGGTCCACCTGAAGCAGTTCGGTGAGAAGGCCCCCCAGAACGACGCCATGCTCGTCGGCATCGGCGAGAACGCCGGCGTCGTCGACGTCGGCCAGGGCTACGCGGTCACCTTCAAGGTCGAGTCGCACAACCACCCGTCGTACATCGAGCCCTACCAGGGCGCGGCCACCGGCATCGGCGGCATCGTCCGCGACATCCTCGCGATGGGCGCCCGCCCGGTCGCGGTCGTGGACCCGCTGCGCTTCGGCGCCGCCGACCACCCCGACACCCGGCGCGTCCTGCCCGGCGTCGTCGCCGGCATCGGCGGCTACGGCAACTGCCTGGGCCTGCCCAACATCGGCGGCGAGGTGGTCTTCGACGCCTGCTACCAGGGCAACCCGCTGGTCAACGCCGGCTGCATCGGCGTGATGAAGCACGAGGACATCCACCTCGCCAAGGCCTCCGGCCCCGGCAACAAGGTCATCCTCTACGGCGCCCGCACGGGCGGCGACGGCATCGGCGGCGTCTCGGTCCTCGCGTCCGAGACCTTCGACGACACCAAGCCCACCAAGCGCCCCGCGGTGCAGGTCGGCGACCCCTTCCAGGAGAAGCTCCTCATCGAGTGCACCCTGGAGATCTTCAAGGAGAAGCTGGTCGCGGGCATCCAGGACCTCGGCGGCGCCGGGCTCTCCTGCGCGACCTCCGAGCTCGCCTCCGCCGGTTCCGGCGGCATGCGGGTCGAGCTGGACACCGTGCCGCTGCGCGACGCGACGCTCTCGCCCGAGGAAATCCTCATGAGCGAGTCGCAGGAGCGCATGTGCGCGATCGTCGAGCCGCAGTACGTCGACCGCTTCATGGAGATCTGCGAGAAGTGGGACGTCATCGCCACCGTCATCGGTGAGGTGACCGAGGGCGAGCGCCTGGAGATCTTCTGGCACGGCGAGCAGATCGTGGACGTGCCCCCGGGCACCGTCGCCCACGAGGGCCCCGTCTACAACCGCCCCTACGCGCGCCCGTCCTGGCAGGACGCGCTCCAGGCGGACGACGCCGGCAAGCTGCCGCGGCCGCAGACCTCCGAGGAGCTGCGCGCGCAGGTCCTCGCGCTGGTCTCGTCCCCGAACCAGGCGTCGAAGTCGTGGGTCACCGACCAGTACGACCGCTTCGTGCAGGGCAACACCGTGCTCTCGCAGCCCGAGGACGCGGGCATGGTCCGCATCGACGAGGAGTCCAACCTCGGCGTGGCCATGGCCACCGACGGCAACGGCCGCTTCGCCAAGCTCGACCCGTACACGGGCGCGCAGCTGGCGCTCGCGGAGTCGTACCGCAACGTGGCGGCGACCGGCGCGAAGCCGCTGGCCATCTCCGACTGCCTGAACTTCGGCTCCCCCGAGGACCCGGACGTCATGTGGCAGTTCGCCGAGGCCTGCCGGGGCCTCGCGGACGGCTGCCTGGAGCTGGGCACCCCGGTGACCGGCGGCAACGTCTCGCTGTACAACCAGACGGGCGACATCGCGATCCACCCGACCCCGGTCGTGGCGGTCCTCGGTGTGATCGACGACGTCAACCGCCGTACGCCGATGGCGTTCGCGGAGGCCGGCCAGCTGCTGTACCTGCTCGGCGACACCGCCGAGGAGTTCGGCGGCTCGGCCTGGTCGCAGGTCGTCCACGACCACCTCGGCGGCATGCCGCCCAAGGTGGACCTGGGCCGCGAGAAGCTGCTCGCCGAGATCCTGATCTCCGCCTCGCGCGACGGCATGATCGACGCCGCGCACGACCTGTCCGACGGCGGCGTGATCCAGGCGCTCACCGAGTCCTGCCTCAAGGGCGGCAACGGCGCGCGCGTCGTGGTCCCCGAGGGCCTGGACGCCTTCACCTTCCTGTTCTCCGAGTCCGCGGGCCGTGCCATCGTGGCCGTCCCGCGCAGCGAGGAGCTCCGGTTCACCGACATGTGCGGTGCGCGGGGCCTGCCGGTCGCCCGCATCGGTGTGGTGGACGGCGAGGAGATCGAGATCCAGGGCGAGTTCACCCTCCCCCTGGCCGAGCTCCGCGAGGCCCACGAGACGACGATCCCGGCCCTGCTGGCCTGATCCCATCGCCTCTGCCACGAGCCCCCGGCCGGTTCCTCCGGCCGGGGGCTCGTGGCGTCGGCAGCGCCGCCCGGGGCCCGCTGCCCGCCGATGCCCGCCGAGCTGTTCGCCGCCCACGCCGCCCACGCGACGGACACCGCGCAGCGGCGCGGCGGCACGGGGCCGGCGCCGCCGGCCCCCGAGTAGGGTCGGGGCATGCCGCCCCGAGGGAAGAAGCCGCGTACCTACGACCCCGCCCGGATCCGTGCGGCCGTCACCGCGCAGTTCGCGCATGTCGGCCGCGCCGTGGGCGAGTTGGGGCCCGAGCAGTTGGCACGGCCCAGCGGGCTCGGTGACTGGAGCGTCGCCGAGCTGGCCGGGCACATCGCCTGGATCGCCGACTCGCTGGCCGGGGGCCTGGCCCGGCCGCCCGCCGCCGTCGCCGAGCTGTCGGCCGTCGAATGGCCCTTCGCCACCGCCTCCCTCGCCGGGAAGATCTCCGAAGCGGCCCGGGAGACCCTGACCGGGGCCCCGCTGTCCGAGCTGTACGCCCGGGCGGCCTCCCGGATGGCCGAGGCCCTCGCGGCGAACCGGGGCGACCGGGTGCTGGACCTGTGGATCGGGGACATGACCCTGGCCGACTTCCTGATCACCAGGACCGTGGAACTGGTGGTCCACACCGACGACCTGAACCGGGCCACCGGACTGGACATCCCGGTCGACCGGCAGGCGCTGGCCGCCTGCACCCGGCTGCTCGCCGACGCCCTCGCCCTCAAGGCACCGGGCGGCTCGGTCGAGGTGCGCATCCCGCCCTTCGCGGTGGTCCAGTGCATCGAGGGCCCGCGGCACACCCGCGGCACCCCGCCGAACGTCGTGGAGAGCGACCCGCTGACCTGGATCCGGCTCGCGACCGGACGTACGGCATGGGCCGAGGCGCTGGACGAGGCGCACGTACGGGCCAGCGGCGAGCGGGCCGACCTGTCGGCGCTGCTCCCCCTGATGAGCTGAGCGGTGGTGGCCCCGGTGGAACCGCTGCGGCGCCCGGCCCGTCCCAGGGGCATGCGTACCCTCCGGCACGTCCACACTTCCGCGGGCCTGGCCTGCGTACTGGCCCTCGCCCTGGCCGGCTGCGGCCGGGAAGAGGCCTCGGGGAGCGTCTGGCACCCCGACCCCACGGGTTCCTGGGCCGTCGAGTCCCTGACCACGGGCGGTCGCACGCTCCATGCGCCCGGGACCGCCCGCCTGGAGATCGGCGAGAACGAGGCCAAGGGCAACTACGGCTGCAACGGTTTCACGGCGGTGGTGGCCTCCGACGGTCCCTCCGCGGTGACCGTCACGCCGGGCGCCTCGACCACCATGGCCTGCGCGGACATGGAGTTCGAGACGGCCTTCGCCAAGGTGTTCCGGGGCAGGATGACGATCGACCGGGGCCCCGACCGGCTCACCCTGAAGGCCGCCGACGGGAGCACCATCGCCATGACCTCGACGCCGGCGGTCCCCGACGCCCCGCTCACGACGACCCGGTGGACCGTGGAGTCGCTGGTCAGCGGCGCTACCGCGGCCTCCCTGCCCGCCGAGGCGGCAGGGAAGGCGCAGTTCACCATCGCCCCCGACTTCGCGGTGAGCGGCAGCCTGGGCTGCAACCGGTTCAGCGCCCGGGCCACCGTCGCGGGATCCGTGGTCACCTTCGGGCCGCTGACCTCGACCCGGATGGCCTGCGAGGGCCCGGTGGGCGAGGTCGAACGGGCGCTGACCGCGCTGTTCGCCGACCCGCTCACCGCGACGATCGCGGGCGAGACCCTCACCCTCTCCGCGCCCGACGGCAAGGGCCTGACCGCGAAGGCGGCCTCGGCCGCGGAATGACCCTGACGGGCCGGGTCAGCCGGGGTACGGCAGGAGGCCGGCGTCCACCTTCTCCCAGGCCGCCCGCAGCTGCGCCAGCCGGGCCGGCTCCAGGGCCGCCCTGTCGGCCTGTTCGCGGACGTCCCCGGCCAGGTTGAACAGCTGGTCCCTGCCCGCCTTGCCCCGGTAGTACTTCCAGTCGCCGCGGCGCAGCGCCCGCTCCCCCCGCACCCGCCAGAACAGGTCCCGCTCGGCCACCTTCTCGCCGCGCAGCAGGTATCCGGCCAGGCTCACCCCGTCCAGCGGGTGGGCCCGGTCGGGACGCGCCCCGGCCAGCTCCAGCAGCGTCGCCGTCCAGTCCGGGCTGAACACCGGGACGTGGCTGACCTGGCCGCCGTCCAGCCGGGCGGGCCAGCGGGCGATGTTCGGCACCCGGATCCCGCCCTCCTGGAGGGAGGCCTTGTTGCCGGACAGCGGCCAGTTGTACGAGAAGCGCTCGCCGCCGTTGTCGCTGGAGAAGACCACGAGGGTGTCCTCCTCCTGGCCCGAACGCCTCAGCGCCGCCAGCACCTTGCCGATCGAGCGGTCGAGGTCCTCGACCATCTCCTTGTACTTCTCTACCGAGCCGCCGTCCTGGTGCCACAGGGCGCGCCCGTCGCCGGCCTTGATCCGCGCCACGATCTCCGCGCTCTGCCCGGTGTCCCCGTCGGCGATCCACGGCCAGTGCGGGGTGGTGAAGTTGAGGTTCAGCAGCCACGGCCTGCCGTGGTGGTCGCGGGAGACGTACTCGCTCGCCCGCTCGGTGATGATCCGGGTGTAGTAGCGCAGGTCCTTGTACTCGGCGTCGCCCTCGTAGAGGTCGTACTCGCCGCCCAGGCCCAGCTTGGAGTAGTACTCCAGGGCGCCACCGAAGTTGCCGAAGAACTCGTCCCAGCCGGACCTGGTCGGGCTGTAGTCGGGCAGGTAGCCGGCGTGCCACTTGCCGATCAGCGCGGTCGCGTAGCCGGCGGACTTCAGGAGCGAGGCCAGCGTCGGGTGCGTGGGGTCCAGGCCCACCGACTTGTCGGCGATCGGTTCGGCCAGCCCGCCCCTGGTGCGGCCCGGGTACCGCCCGGTGTAGAGGCTGAACCGGGTCGGCGAGCAGGTCGCGGAGCCCGAGTAGGCGTCGGTGAACCGGACGCCCTGGCGGGCGAGGCGGTCCAGGTTCGGGGTCTCGATGTGCGGGGAGCCGTACGAGGAGAGGTCGGCCCAGCCGAGGTCGTCGCCGAGGATGAACAGGATGTTCGGACGGCGGGACGGCCCCCGCTTCCCGGCCCGGAACTCCCGCTCCCGGGGCGCGTTCTGCCCGTCCCCGGCGGCCGGGGCCGCGGCTGCGGGGGAGGCGCCGAGCCCCACCGCCGCGGCGGCCGCGCTCACGCCGACCGCGCCGCCGAAGGCGCGCCGGGACAGGTTGGGTTCGTACGAGGTCACAGGTACTCCAAGGCATGGCCTGCCGGCCCGCCCCGGGCGGCGCGGGACGGCGCGCGGCACGGCAGGGCGGACTCGGGGCAGGGCTCAGGAAAGAAAAAGAACGGAAAGCGGCGTGTGACTACGCAGAACAGCGACAGATGGCGCTCGCGACACGGACAAGGTCCACGTGCCGGCGCTCGACGAGGGTGACCGTCCGGTCACCGAGAGGCTGCATGGGGCGAGAGCCTGTACGAATGCCCATGCGCCTGTCAACAAGGGCATTCCGGATAGCGAGACGGAAGGGATCCGTCACCCTCCGTGCTGTGACATTTCCCGGCCATCCCCAATTCGGACCAGTGGTCGATCTCGCCTACACTCGGAAGCGTGCCTCGTGGTGATGGACGACTCAACCACGACCTGCTCCCCGGCGAAAAGGGCCCCCAGGACGCTTGCGGCGTCTTCGGTGTCTGGGCTCCGGGTGAAGAGGTCGCCAAGCTCACCTACTTCGGACTGTATGCACTGCAGCACCGCGGACAAGAGTCCGCGGGAATCGCTGTGAGCAACGGTTCCCAGATCCTCGTCTTCAAGGACATGGGCCTCGTTTCCCAAGTCTTCGACGAAACCTCTCTCGGCTCGCTCCAAGGTCATATCGCGGTCGGTCACGCCCGCTATTCGACCACCGGGGCCTCCGTCTGGGAGAACGCCCAGCCGACCTTCCGTGCGACCGCCCACGGCTCCATTGCCCTGGGTCACAACGGCAACCTGGTGAACACCGCCGAGCTTGCCGAGATGGTCGCCGACCTCCCCCGTCAGGACGGCCGTGCCACCCAGGTGGCGGCCACGAATGACACCGACCTGGTCACCGCCCTGCTCGCCGGTCAGACCGACGACGAGGGCAAGCCCCTGACCATCGAGGAGTCGGCCGCCAAGGTCCTGCCTCAGGTCAAGGGCGCCTTCTCCCTCGTCTTCATGGACGAGGGGACCCTCTACACCGCCCGTGACCCGCAGGGCATCCGCCCGCTGGTCCTCGGCCGCCTGGAGCGCGGCTGGGTGGTCGCGAGTGAGACCGCCGCCCTCGACATCTGCGGCGCCAGCTTCGTCCGCGAGGTCGAGCCGGGCGAGCTCATCGCGATCGACGAGAACGGTCTGCGTACCTCTCGATTCGCGGAAGCGAAGCCCAAGGGCTGTGTCTTCGAGTACGTCTACCTGGCGCGCCCGGACACCGACATCGCCGGCCGGAACGTCTACCTCTCGCGTGTCGAGATGGGCCGGCGCCTGGCCAAGGAAGCCCCGGTCGATGCCGACCTGGTGATAGCGACGCCGGAATCCGGCACGCCCGCCGCCGTCGGATACGCCGAGGCCAGCGGGATCCCGTACGGATCCGGCCTGGTCAAGAACGCCTACGTGGGCCGGACCTTCATCCAGCCCTCGCAGACGATCCGCCAGCTCGGCATCCGCCTCAAGCTCAACCCCCTCAAGGAAGTCATCCGGGGCAAGCGCCTGGTTGTCGTCGACGACTCGATCGTCCGCGGCAACACCCAGCGCGCCCTGGTCAAGATGCTCCGCGAGGCCGGCGCGGCGGAGGTCCACATCCGGATCTCCTCGCCGCCGGTGAAGTGGCCGTGCTTCTTCGGCATCGACTTCGCCACCCGGGCCGAGCTGATCGCCAACGGGATGACGGTCGACGAGATCGCCACCTCCATGGGCGCGGACTCCCTCTCCTACATCTCGCTCGACGCGATGATCGAGGCGACCACCATCCAGAAGCCCAACCTCTGCCGTGCCTGCTTCGACGGCGAGTACCCGATGGAGCTGCCCGACCCGCAGCTCCTGGGCAAGCAGCTCCTGGAGACCGAGCTGGCCGGCGGCACGGACGCCGCCGACGCGCTCCGTCGCCCGTAGCCCTGGCTCAACCTGCGCCGGGCCCTGTCTTTGAGGCTTCTCCCAGGGCCCGGCACCACACGCAGTAACGACACGAAAGCTCTCTCCTGTCATGACAGAGAAGACCACCGGTGCCAGCTACGCAGCCGCAGGCGTGGACATCGAAGCGGGCGACCGCGCCGTCGAGCTGATGAAGGAGTGGGTGAAGAAGACGCAGCGCCCCGAGGTCCTCGGCGGCCTCGGCGGCTTCGCCGGCCTCTTCGACGCCTCCGCCCTCAAGCGCTACGAGCGCCCGCTGCTCGCCTCGGCCACCGACGGCGTCGGCACCAAGGTGGACATCGCCCGCCAGCTCGGCGTGTACGACACCATCGGCCACGACCTGGTGGCGATGGTCATGGACGACATCGTCGTCTGCGGCGCCGAGCCGCTCTTCATGACCGACTACATCTGCGTCGGCAAGGTGCACCCCGAGCGTGTCGCGGCCATCGTCAAGGGCATCGCCGAGGGCTGCGTCCTCGCCGGCTGCGCCCTGGTGGGCGGCGAGACGGCCGAACACCCCGGGCTGCTGGGCCCGGACGACTTCGACGTGGCGGGTGCCGGAACGGGCGTCGTCGAGTACGACCGCCTGCTCGGCGCGGATCGCATCCGTACGGGTGACGCCGTCATCGCGATGGCTTCGTCCGGCCTTCACTCGAACGGGTACTCGCTGGTCCGCCACGTCCTCTTCGACCGCGCCGGCATGTCGCTCGACCAGCACGTCGAGGAGCTCGGACGGACCCTCGGCGAGGAGCTCCTGGAGCCCACCAAGATCTACTCGCTGGACTGCATGGCCCTCACCCGCACGGCCGAGGTGCACGCCTACTCGCACATCACCGGCGGCGGCCTCGCGGCGAACCTGGCCCGGGTCATCCCGGACCACCTCCACGCCACGGTCGACCGTACGACCTGGGCCCCCGGCGCCATTTTCGACCTGGTCGGCAAGGCCGGGCAGGTGGAGCAGCTGGAGCTGGAGAAGACGCTGAACATGGGCGTCGGCATGATGGCCGTGGTGCCCGCCGAGTCGGTGGACGTGGCCCTGACCGCGCTGGCCGACCGGGGTGTCGACGCGTGGGTCGCGGGAGAGATCCTGGACCGCGGCGACCGCACCGAGGGTGCGACCCTGACCGGTTCCTACGCGAGCTGAGCAGCACTGAAACCCGGCCCGGGGCGATGCCCTGGACCGGGTTTCAATCTTTTTGTCTGTCGTGCAGACGCCTCAGGGCGTCAAGCGCCGCGACGCTGTGACGACGGCCCGGACTCTTCGTCCTCGTCGTCGTCATCCCTGTTGTAGAGGTCCGCGTACCGAGCGTACGGGTCGTCCTCGTCCAGTTCGTCGTCGTCTACCTCGACCGGCTCGCTGACAGGCAGCGGTTCCACGGTCGATGCGCCCAGCTCGTTGGCCAGACGCGAGAGGTCAGTCCCGCCGCTGCTGTACTTCAGCTGGCGGGCGACCTTCGTCTGCTTGGCCTTTGCCCGGCCGCGCCCCATGGCTCGACCCCCTCGGTGACGGGGCTCGACGGCCCCAGAGTCTGACACGCGTTCATGGTTCGGAGCGGGCTCTCCATGGAGAGACCGTCCGTAGGGGTTTAACGGTACCTGCTTCCGCGGCCATACGGTACGCCGCCCGCATGACGCGCCCCGGTGCAGAACCAGCAAGGCGCCCCGTCCTCGCTGGTCAGCTGCGATTTTAACCTTTTCCTGGCGGGCGACCCGCCGAAGTGCAGTGAGTTCCGTCTCGCCGCACCCCGGCGGGCGCACCAGGAGAGCCCCGGGAAGTGCCTAGACCGCGCGCGCGGCGCGGCCGTCGGCCATCCGCTGCTCGGCGATCCGGTCGGCCGCGGCGGCCGGCGGGATACCGTCCGCCTTCGCGCGAGCAAAGATTTCCAGCGT
This sequence comes from Streptomyces sp. NBC_01232, assembly GCF_035989885.1. Taxonomy (GTDB): domain Bacteria; phylum Actinomycetota; class Actinomycetes; order Streptomycetales; family Streptomycetaceae; genus Streptomyces. The sequence continues at coordinate 4,064,645 of NZ_CP108518.1, read as the reverse complement.
GGTGTCGAAGATCTTCGTCGCCTTGGCCTTGCAGCGGTCGAAGTCGAAGCCGCGCAGCTCGTCGGCGACCTGGATGACACCGCCCGCGTTGACCACGTAGTCCGGCGCGTAGAGGATCCCGCGGTCGGAGAGGTCCTTCTCGATGCCCGGGTGGGCGAGCTGGTTGTTCGCCGCACCGCAGACGATCTTCGCGGTCAGCGCCGGGACGGTGACGTCGTCCAGTGCGCCGCCGAGCGCGCAGGGGGCGTAGATCTCCAGGCCCTCGGTGCGGATCAGCGCGTCCGTGTCGGCGACCGCGGTGACCTTGCCCGGGTGCTTGTCGAGGATCCGCTGCACGGACTCCTTGCGCACGTCCGTGATCACGACCTCGGCGCCGTCCTCCAGCAGGTGCTCGACCAGGTAGTGGCCGACCTTGCCGACGCCGGCCACGCCGACCTTGCGGCCGCGCAGGGTCGGGTCGCCCCACAGGTGCTGGGCGCTGGCGCGCATGCCCTGGAAGACACCGAAGGCGGTGAGCACCGAAGAGTCGCCGGCGCCGCCGTTCTCGGGGGAGCGGCCGGTCGCCCAGCGGGTCTCGCGGGCCACGACGTCCATGTCGGCGACGTAGGTGCCGACGTCGCAGGCGGTGACGTAGCGGCCGCCGAGGGACTCCACGAACCGGCCGTAGGCCTGGAGCAGTTCCTCGGTCTTCAGGACGTCAGGGTCGCCGATGATCACGGCCTTGCCGCCGCCGAGGTCGAGACCGGCGAGGGCGTTCTTGTAGGACATGCCGCGCGAGAGGTTCAGCGCGTCGAGGACGGCCTCCTCGTCGGAGGCGTACGCGTGGAAGCGCGTACCGCCGAGGGCGGGGCCCAGGGCGGTGGAGTGGATGGCGATGACGGCCTTCAGGCCGGTGGCGCGGTCCTGGCACAGCACGACTTGCTCGTGGCCGCCCTGCTCCGTACGGAACAGGGTGTGCAGGACGCCGTCGGTCATTTCGGTCACGGTGGTGACTCCCATGGAAGAGATGCGGCGGAAAGACGCCCGCCCTGCGGGTGGGGGAGGGCGTGCTGGGAGCAGAGTAAGACCTGTGGGCCGCCTGTAGGTGACCTGTCCGAGGATCGAAACACTCCCGGAGTACGGGAGGTCGCGGGACGCCCCGAGGTGAACCGGACCCCGGATGAGGGCAGTACGTGAGCGTGAGCGAATCCTCCGATCCACCGCTGTCCTCCGCGCGCTCGGCGCCGACCGTCCCTTACGCCTCCTACCTGCGCGTCTACGAGCCGCTGGCTGCCTTCGCCGAGCCGGAGCGCGCGCACTGGTCCGACTACGCCCGGCGCGGGGATGCCCCGACCGCCCAGGACGAACTGCGCCGCTCACTGGCGGATTTGGTGCGGGTCCCGGTGGTGGGGGTGCCGGTGCACGAGAGCGCGGACGCCTTCACGACGGTGGTCGACGGGGCGCTGCTGGTCTGCCCCTGGCGCACCCGGCTCCGCGGCTGGCTGGCCCTCCAGGAACTCGTCGAGTGGTTCCCGCGCCCGGTGCTGGACGCGGCGCTCCCCCCGGGGATGCGCCTGCAGGCGGCCGAGGAGTACGAGCGCTGGCGCGTACGGAACCCGGACGCGCGCCCCTGGATCCGTACGGGCGTCTGGCAGGTTCCGCTGCGCTGGTTCGTGCTGGTGGCCGACGAGGAGCGGGAGTACGTGCCGGGCGAGCGGCTGCGCTACCGCACGCCGATGGTGCAGGCGCGGCGGCGGCTCGCCCGGGCCCTGCGGACCCTGCGCGACGCAGAGGGGTACGGAATGCTCGCCGACGGGCTGGTGGAGGTGGGGAGCTGGCTGGAGGAGTTCCATCCGCGCTCGATGGTCGAGCTGGACTACGGCGGGCTGCTGCACGCGCTGCCGGCGGACCGGCTGGCGGCCGACCGCTCGGCGGGGGACCTGGCGGCGGGGATCGAGGCTCTGCGGGCCGGGGACACGGAGGGGGCGACGGAGGCGTACGGGGAGCTGGCGGAGCGCTGGAGGGCCGTCCGGGAGCGACTTTTCGCGAATTAGGCCGAAAGTGGTCGGTGTGACTTATTCGCACCGTCGGGGGGGCTGTACGTATCGTCCGGTATCGGTCGATCGGTCAAAAGTGGCTGATCAGAGCCCTGATCGTGGCATTTGGGACGTAGTACCAGGACCTACGTCCCGATACGGGCCATTGGCCCAAGCGTGACGGACCGCACTAACTACACCCTTGCGCCCTTCCCCTACCCTCGTGCCAAAATAGGACAAGGAGTCCGGGGAGGGTTCCTTCCGCCCAACTAAGGGCGGAATGCTCGGCATTGCACTCTACGGGGGGTCTGACGACTCCTGATCGCTCTGTGACTGATCGTCACAGTGGGGTGACTGTCCGTTATGGGACGGTCCATCGGCTTCCGCCGCTGATGAACACCTCGGAGGGCAATTCCGTCGGTTTGGCCGTCGAGGCTGGACGGATGGTGTAGTTGTAGTGCCGAGGACAAGCCGTTCGTCCTATAACCGACTCGGCCCGCGTATGTCCATTTCGGGCACCGCGGGCCAAGGTGCAGAATTTAGAGGAAAGAACCGAGATGGTTCGGTTCTCCCGAGGAGGCCGCTCATGACCGCTCGCACCCCTGATGCCGAGCCGCTGCTGACCCCGGCTGAGGTTGCCACGATGTTCCGCGTGGACCCGAAGACGGTCACCCGCTGGGCCAAGGCTGGCAAGCTCACGTCCATCCGCACCCTGGGTGGACACCGCCGGTACCGCGAGGCCGAGGTTCGCGCACTGCTCGCGGGAATTCCGCAGCAGCGCAGCGAGGCCTGAGGTCGCGCAAACACCCCGCTTTACCGGGTTTATATCGGGTCCCCCAATCCGATGAAACCTGCATAGCTTCATACGGCCGAGCCTGCCCCAACAGGTTCACAGGTCGTTCGATCGCGCTGGACTCCGCCGGGTCCAGCGCGATCTTTTTTATGCCCAGGTCAGGGCCGTCTCAGGATCACGTGGGGGCGCCGACGAGGTAGGTGCCATTGCACATATTCTATCGAGCGGGCGTATGAGTGCGATAAAAGTATGAGTCTCAAAAACTCATGCGGTGACTCCCGTCACAGATGATCACTCTTGTATATCCGGTAATGCACCCCGTAAAGGGGATGCTCATCGCGAGGCACCTCATGCGAACGGGGTATTCGCGGTGGCGGCCGGCCCGGCGGCGTCCTCCGACGCCTTCCTCCGACACCTTCCGGCACCCGGCGGTGCTCCCCCGGCGCGTTTCGCCGCCGGCTCCACACGCTCGCGGTGCGCTCGGGGTGCTCGGCGCGTCCTTTCGCGGGCGCGGGGCTCGGGGCGGGCTCGTACGCGGCCCGGAAGCCTCGCAGGGGTGCCCGGACGCGTTCACGGGCGACGTGGGCGCTCCACGGGCCCCTGGCGGCCCCCAAGGCCCCCCGGGCGGTGCCACCCGCCAACGCGTCAGGGCCCGCATCCCCAGAGGGATACGGGCCCTGACGTTTCTGCGAACCTGACGGGACTTGAACCCGCGACCTCCACCTTGACAGGGTGGCGAGCTAACCAACTGCTCCACAGGTCCTAGATTTGCGGCCGCTGGGCGGCTACGAATCAGACTGTACCGCAGCTCAGGGGGTGCAGTCGAACCCGATCACGGCAAGGGTCACGGCGCCGCCGCATCCACCGCCTTCACGATCCGCTTGTCGGAGACCGGGTACGCCGTCCCGAGGGCGTGCGCGAAGTAGCTGACGCGCAGTTCCTCGATCATCCAGCGGATGTCGGTGACCGTGGACGGGACCGGCCGCCCCTTCGGCAACTGCTCCAGCAGCCAGGCGTACTCGTCCTGCATCTCGTGGACCTTCTCCATGCGCGTGGTGTCGCGCTGGACGCCCGTGGGCATCTGCTGGAGCCGCCGGTCCGCGGCCACCAGGTAGCGCATCAGGTCCGGCAGCCTGCGCAGCCCGGTGAGCGTCACGAAGCCCGCCGGCACGAGGGCCGCCAGCTGCGTCCTGACGTCCTGGATGTTCGCGACCAGCGCCAGGCTGCTGGTGGCCTTCAGGCGGCGCTCACAGGCCTGCCAGGCGGCCAGCACCTGCTGAACCTGCCCGACCGTGCGCACGGTCGTGTCCACCAGGTCCGCGCGGACCGCCTCGTAGAGCTTCCGGAAGGCCGCCTCGTCCCAGGCCGGGCCGCCGTGGTCGGCGATCAGCCGGTCGGTCGCCGCGGTCGCGCAGTCGTCGAAGAGCGCCTGGATGGAGCCGTGCGGGTTCCTGGACAGGGCCAGCTTCTGCTGGTTGGTCAGGTGGTCCGAGGCGAACTTCGCCGGGTTCACCGGGATGTTCAGCAGGATGAGCCGCCGGGTGCCCAGCCACATGGCCTGCTGCTGCTCGGCCTCGGTGTCGAAGAGCCGTACGGAGACGGTCGAGCCCTCGTCCACCAGCGCCGGGTACGCCTTCACGGGCTGACCGGCCCGGCGGGTCTCGAAGACCTTGGTCAGCGTGCCGATCGTCCAGTCGGTCAGGCCGGTCCGCTCCACGGACTCCCCGCCCGCGCGCTCGGCGGTGGCCGCGGCGGCCTTGGACAGGGCCTGGCGGGCCTTGGGCTTCAGCCTGAGCCGCAGGGCCTCCAGGTCCTTGTCCTCGGCGAGGTTCTTGCGGCGCTCGTCGACGATCCGGAAGGTGATCTTCAGGTGGTCGGGGATCCGGGTGAGGTCGAAGTCCTCGGCCGAGACCGGGACCCCGACCATCCGCTGGAGCTCGCGGGCGAGGGTGACCGGCAGCGGCTCCTGCAGGGGCACCGCCGTGTCCAGGAAGCGGCCGGCGAAGTTCGGCGCGGGCACGTAGTGCCGGCGGATCGGCTTCGGCAGCGAGCGGATCAGCTCGGTGACGACCTCCTCGCGGAGGCCCGGGATCTGCCAGTCGAAGCCCTCGTCGGTGACCTGGTTCAGCACCTGGAGCGGGATGTGGACGGTCACGCCGTCCGCGTCCGCGCCCGGCTCGAACTGGTAGGTCACCCGGAACTTCAGCTGACCCTGCCGCCAGGAGTCCGGGTAGTCGGCCTTGGTGACCCCGGCCGCCTTCTCGGTCAGCAGCATCGCGCGTTCGAAGTCGAGGAGTTCGGGCTCCTCGCGCTTCTTGTGCTTCCACCAGGAGTCGAAGTGCGCCCCGGAGACCACGTGGTCGGGGATCTTCTGGTCGTAGAAGTCGAAGAGGGTCTCGTCGTCCACCACGATGTCGCGGCGACGGGCCCGGTTCTCCAGCTCCTCCACCTCGGTGAGGAGCTTGCGGTTGTCCGCGTAGAACTTGTGGTGCGTGCGCCAGTCGCCCTCGACCAGGGCATTGCGGATGAACAGCTCGCGCGAGACCTCGGGGTCGATGCGGCCGTAGTTGATCTTCCGCTGGGCGACGATCGGCACGCCGTACAGCGTGACCTTCTCGTACGCCATCACGGCCGCCTGGTCCTTCTCCCAGTGCGGCTCGCTGTACGTGCGCTTGATCAGGTGCTGGGCCAGCGGCTCCACCCACTCGGGCTCCACCTTGGCGTTCACCCGGGCCCACAGCCGCGAGGTCTCCACCAGCTCGGCCGACATCACGAACTTCGGCTGCTTCTTGAAGAGCGAGGAGCCCGGGAAGATCGCGAACTTGGCGCTGCGGGCACCGAGGTACTCGTTCTTGTCGGTGTCCTTGAGCCCGATGTGCGAGAGCAGACCGGCCAGCAGGGAGACGTGGACGACCTGCTCGGGGGCATCGGCCTCGTTGACGTGGATGCCCATGCCCTTGGCGACCGTGCGCAGCTGGGAGTAGATGTCCTGCCACTCGCGGATCCGCAGGTAGTTCAGGTACTCCTGCTTGCACATCCGGCGGAACGAGGAGGAGCCGCGCTCCTTCTGCTGCTCGCGCACGTAGCGCCACATGTTCAGGAACGAGAGGAAGTCGCTGGTCTCGTCCTTGAAACGGGCGTGGTTCTGGTCGGCCTGGGTCTGCTTGTCCGAGGGCCGCTCGCGCGGGTCCTGGATGGACAGGGCCGCCGCGATGACCATGACCTCGCGGACGCAGTTGTTCTTGTCGGCCTCGATGACCATGCGGGCCAGCCGCGGGTCGACGGGCAGCTGGGACAGCTGCCGGCCCATCTGCGTCAGGCGCTGCCCCCGCTTGCCCTCCGCGGAGGACTTCTCGCCCATCTCCAGCGCGCCGAGCTCCTGGAGCAGCTGGACGCCGTCGCGGATGTTGCGGTGGTCCGGCGGGTCGATGAAGGGGAACTTCTCGATCTCACCGAGGCCGGCCGAGGTCATCTGGAGGATGACGGAGGCCAGGTTCGTCCGCAGGATCTCGGCGTCGGTGAACTCGGGACGGGAGTCGAAGTCGTCCTCGGAGTACAGCCGGATGCAGATGCCGTCGCTGGTCCGGCCGCAGCGGCCCTTGCGCTGGTTGGCGCTGGCCTGCGAGATCCGCTCGATCGGCAGGCGCTGGACCTTGGTGCGGTGGCTGTAGCGGGAGATCCGGGCGGTGCCGGGGTCGATCACGTACTTGATGCCGGGGACGGTGAGCGAGGTCTCGGCGACGTTGGTGGCCAGGACGATCCGGCGGCCGGTGTGCTGCTGGAACACGCGGTGCTGCTCGGCGTGCGAGAGGCGCGCGTACAGGGGGAGGACTTCGGTGAAGCGAAGGCTGCGTTTGTTCAGGGCGTCCGCCGTGTCGCGGATCTCCCGCTCGCCGGAGAGGAAGACCAGGATGTCGCCCGGCCCCTCGGACTGGAGCTCGTCCACGGCCTCGCAGATCGCGGTGATCTGGTCGCGGTCCGAATCCTCGGAGTCCTCTTCCAGGAGCGGCCGGTAGCGCACCTCCACCGGATAGGTACGCCCGCTGACCTCGACGATCGGCGCCTCGCCGAAGTGCCGGGAGAAGCGCTCGGGGTCGATGGTGGCCGAGGTGATGACGACCTTGAGGTCGGGGCGCTTCGGCAGCAGCGTGGCCAGGTAGCCGAGCAGGAAGTCGATGTTCAGCGACCGCTCGTGGGCCTCGTCGATGATGATCGTGTCGTAGGCGCGCAGCTCGCGGTCCGTCTGGATCTCGGCGAGCAGGATGCCGTCGGTCATCAGCTTCACGAAGGTCGCGTCCTGGTCCACCTGGTCGGTGAAGCGGACCTTCCAGCCGACCGTCCGGCCGATCTCGGACTTGAGTTCCTCGGCGATCCGCTCCGCGACCGTGCGGGCGGCGATCCGGCGGGGCTGGGTGTGCCCGATCATGCCGCGGACGCCGCGGCCCAGCTCCATACAGATCTTGGGGATCTGCGTGGTCTTGCCGGACCCGGTCTCGCCCGCGACGATCACGACCTGGTGGTCGCGTATCGCCTCGGCGATCTCGTCCTTCTTCTGGCTGACGGGCAGGTTCTCGGGATACGTGATCTCCGGCATCCGCGAGGCACGGCCGGCCAGTCGCGCGGCGGCCTTGGTGGCCTCCGCGGCGATCTCGTCGAGCACGGCCTGCTTGGCCTCGGGCTTGCGGATACGGCGGGCGCCCTCGAGGCGGCGGCCGAGGCGGTGCGCGTCACGGAGGGGGATCTCACCGAGAAGCGTCTGCAGGGCGGCGAAGGAAGTAGACATACCTGATCGAGGATCTCACCTGGGCCCTCCGGGTGGCGAACGCATTTGTCGGGTGGACCCGTACCATTTCGGGACGAGTCCGTCGGCCGTATGAATGAGAGGCAGCCCACCTTGTCCCGCCCCCGCCACGTCTGGAGCCTGCTCGGCGTGGTCCTGGCGGTACTCCTGGGCTGCGCGGCCCCGGCGGTGGCGGTCGCCCCGCACCGGACGGCGCCGGCTCCGGCCTTCGCCTCGGTCCCTGCTCCGGCATCCGCTTCGGCCCCCGCTCCGGCACCGGCACCGGCACCGGCTTCGACGCCGGCCTCGGCCCCGGCCCGGCCGCACGCGGCCGTGTCCGCCGACGCGGGCGGGCCCGCCTGCGCGCCCGCCGGCCCCGAGCGCGGCGCTGCGCCCGCCGTTCCCACGCGCGCCCGGGGCGAGCACGCGCAGGTCCCGCCGGTCCGGTCGGCGCCCGAAGAGGCCGGTCCCCCCGCGGCGATGCCCGTACGGGGCCTCGTACGCGGACCCGGCCGCCCGGCGCCCGACCCCCTGGAGCTGTGCGTGATGCGGGTCTAGGCCGACCGGTCGTCCCACCGGTCCCGCCCACATCACCCGCACCACCCGCAGCACTGGAGCACCCGCATGCCCTCGTCCCGTACGACCTCCACGAAGCCCCTGCTGATCTCCGCCGGGGTCGCCCTCGCCGCGATCACCCTCGGCGTCGTCTCGTGGCAGGCCACCAAACCCGCCGAGAGCGGCCCGGCCGGCTCCGGCTCCGGCGCCGTGGCCGCGCCCCGCACCGCGCCCCGCACCGACGCCGCCGCCGAGCTCAAGGCGCTGGCCCGCCGCGAGTCCGGCGACAAGCTCGCCGTCGGCCGCGCCGACGCGCCCGTCGTGCTCATCGAGTACTCCGACTTCAAGTGCGGCTACTGCGGCAAGTTCGCCCGGGACACCGAGCCCGAACTGGTGAAGAAGTACGTCGCGGACGGCACCCTGCGCATCGAGTGGCGCAACTTCCCGATCTTCGGCGCGGAATCCGAGGCCGCCGCCAAGGCCGCCTGGGCGGCCGGGCAGCAGGACCGTTTCGACGCCTTCCACGCGGCGGCGTACGCGGAGGGCTCCAAGGAGAAGGGCTTCGCCGGGCCGCGGCTCGTGGAGCTGGCCCGCGAGGCCGGTGTCCCCGATCTGCAGCGCTTCGAGGCGGACATGGCCGGCGAGCAGGCCGCGGCGGCCCTGAAGAAGGACCAGGAGGAGGGCTACCGCATCGGTGTCACCTCCACCCCCTCCTTCCTCCTGGACGGCAGGCCGATCGCCGGAGCCCAGCCTCTTGCCACCTTCACCGCCGCGATCGCCGCGGCGAAGGCGGAGGCGGAGGCCGGGGCGGCGGAGCAGTGACCGACATCGGATACCTGGCCGCCCTGCTGGGCGGCCTCCTCGCACTGCTCAGCCCGTGCAGCGCGCTGCTGCTGCCGGCCTTCTTCGCGTACTCCATCGACTCCACCTCGCGGCTGCTGGCGCGCACCGGGATCTTCTACGCGGGCCTCGCGAGCACCCTCGTACCCCTCGGGGCGGCCGGCTCGTACGCCGGACGGTTCTTCCACAGCAACCGCGACCAGCTCGTCCTGGCCGGCGGCTGGCTGATCATCGGGCTCGGCCTCGCGCAGATCCTGGGCCTCGGCTTCGCCCCGAAGCGGATCTCGGAGCTGTCGGGGCGGATCCGGCCGACCACCGCCCTGTCGGTGTACGCGCTCGGCGCCGTCTACGGGCTGGCCGGCTTCTGCACCGGCCCGATCCTGGGCAGCGTCCTGACCGTCGCCGCGGTGAGCGGCAGCCCCGTCTACGGCGGCCTGCTGCTCGCGGTCTACGCCCTGGGCATGGCCGTGCCGCTCTTCCTGCTGGCCCTGTTGTGGGAGCGGTTCGAGCTGGGCCGGCGGCGCTGGCTGCGCGGGCGCGCCCTGCGGGTCGGCCGCTTCGAGCTGCACACCACCTCGCTGCTGTCCGGGCTGTTCTTCATCACCCTGGGGGCGCTGTTCCTCGCGTACGACGGGGCGAGCGCGCTGCCGGGGCTCCTGGACGTGGACGACTCGTTCGCGGTCGAGCAGTGGGTCGGCTCACTGGCGGACGCGGTCCCCGACTGGGCGCTGCTCGGGCTGGTCGCCGCCGGGGCGGCGGCCGTAGGCGTCGTGCAGTGGCGCGGCCGGGAGCGGGAGCGGCCGCCGGCCGAGGCCGAGGGGGAGTAACCACAGAAGGCCCCGTCCGATGGACGGGGCCTTCTTGATGGTGGCTGGGGCCGGGGTCGAACCGGCGACCTATCGCTTTTCAGGCGATCGCTCGTACCAACTGAGCTACCCAGCCACGAAACCGTTTCCGGCTTCAGCGAACCTGACGGGACTTGAACCCGCGACCTCCACCTTGACAGGGTGGCGAGCTAACCAACTGCTCCACAGGTCCTTGCAGTGTGCGAGAACAAGTCTTGCACACGGTAATGCGTACCCCCAACGGGATTCGAACCCGTGCTACCGCCTTGAAAGGGCGGCGTCCTGGGCCACTAGACGATGAGGGCTAAAGGCCCGCCGGGCACTTCTCAGCGCGTCGGGGACGTGAGAAGCATATGGGATCCGGTGAGCTATCGCCAAAACGGTTTCTCCCCCGGGCGGGGGACGGGGCCGCCGCGGAGCGACAATGGCCGGGTGCTGGAGATGACGCGCGAGGAGTTCGAAGAGCTCGTCGCAGAGGCCCTGGACCGCATCCCGCCGGAGCTCACGCGGCTGATGGACAACGTGGCGGTGTTCGTCGAGGACGAACCGCCCGCCGACGACCCCGAGCTGCTCGGGCTCTACGAGGGGACCCCGCTGACGGACCGCGGCGAGTGGTACGCCGGGGTGCTGCCGGACCGGATCACCATCTACCGGAATCCCACGTTGCGGATGTGCGAGGACCGGGAGAGCGTGGTCGCGGAGACGGAGGTCACCGTGGTGCACGAGATCGCCCACCACTTCGGCATCGACGACGAACGGCTGCACGCGCTGGGGTACGGGTGACCGGATCGGGCCCGCCCGTCCCACCTGTCCCGCCCGTCCCTCCCCTCCCGCCCGTTCCCGGTGACGGGGCGGCGGAGGCGATCGATCCGGACGTCGACCTGCACGTGCCCGCGCAGCGCGCCGAGCCGCAGGGCCGGGTGCTCGCGGCGGTGGCGGCCGGCGGTGCGATCGGGGGCGCGGCGCGGTACGGGCTCTCCCTGCTGTGGCCCGCCGTGCCCGGGGCCCTCCCCTGGGCGACCCTGTGGATCAATGCCTCCGGCAGCGCGCTGATCGGCGTACTCATGGTGTTGATCAGCGAGGGCGGCCGGACGTCCCCGCATCCGCTGCTGCGGCCCTTCGCCGGGGTCGGTGTGCTCGGCGGCTTCACCACCTTCTCCACCTACGCGGTGGATCTTTCGCGGCTCCTGGACGCAGGGGAGGCCGGGACCGCGTCGGCCTACGCCGTGCTCACGGTCGCCCTGGCGCTCGGCGCGGTGTGGGCGGGGGCCTCGGCCACGCGGTACGCGCTCGCGGTCGCCGCCCGGGGGCGTCGCGGGGGCGGCCGGTGAACTGGCTGCTCGTGGTGGCGGGCGCGGCGCTCGGCGCGCCGCTGCGCTACCTGATGGACCGTGGGGTGCAGGCGCGGCACGATTCCGCGTTCCCCTGGGGCACCTTCGTCGTCAACGCGAGCGCGTGCCTGGTGCTCGGGGTGCTGGCCGGGGCGGCGCTGGCCGGAGCAGCCTCCTCGCAGCTGCAGTTGCTGCTGGGGACCGGGCTGTGCGGGGCGCTGAGCACGTATTCGACGTTCTCGTACGAGACGCTGCGGCTTGCCGAACGCGGACACGGGTTCCTGGCGGCGGCGAACGTGGTGGCGTCCGTGCTGGTCGGGCTGGGCGCCGTACGGCTCGGCGCGCAGGTGGCGCGGCAGCTCTTCGCCTGAGGTGTTCGGCCGAGGGCGTGTCCCTCACGGGCCGAAGGGAGTTGGGCACATTGACCCGCTCATGCGGAAAGTTCACTTTCAGGCTCCGGAGGTGCCCCCGTGCGCCAGTTGTCCGCTTCCCTCCGACTGGCCGTCACCGCGCTCGCGGTCGCGGCGACGGCCGGCTGCATGAGCATCGGCCAGGACGCGGCGAAGCCCGGGCCCTCCGCCCCGGGGGACCACCGCAGCGGCGCCGAGGCGGGTGCGGGGACCGTCACGGGGCGCGGCTCCGGCGTCCACGGCAATGGGCGCGGTGCCAAGGGCGGTCCGGGGAGCCAGGACGGCAGGCCCAAGGAGGACGGCAAGGCCTCCGGCGCGACCGGCGCCTCGCCGAGCGCGGGCGCGCCGAGCGGTCAGCCGGGGGTGCCCGCGCCGTCGGCGGGACCGGGCGGCGGGGCGGGCGGGCAGGGCCCGCAGGAACCCACCACGGGCGGTTCGGGAGGAGCCGGCGGCCCGGGCGGTGCGGCCGGCGGACAGCAGTCGGCGAGCCCGACTCCGCAGCCGCCCGCCACGACTCCGCCTGTGACGGAACCCACGTCGCAGCCGTCGACCCCGCAGCCCGAGCCGACCATCGCGCCGGTGCCCGAACTCTAGGCCGGGCGGGCGTCCGGCCGGCTGCGTCGGGGCCGGGTCCGGTGACTGCCCCGAGGGTGTTTGTGCAGGTCAGGGACGTTTCTGCTGGACTGACTTGCCAGACCCCGGGGAGGGTGCGTATGGTTATAGATCGTTTGATCCCATTGCCCGGCGCCGAATCCGAAGAGCGCCGTGTGGCGCGTACTCTCCCTAGCCGTGGCTGACCGCATTGAGGCGGTCGATTTGCGATTCACGGAGTTTGGGCGCGTGCCGAGACTCCGGAAGGTTTCGCATTTCGCATGTCCATTTCCAGCTCTGACCGTTCCGTCATGCCCGAGAACGACTCCAACGAGATCATCGACGCCGAGGCCCTTGTGGTCACTGAGGCGATCGAGGCCGCTGAGGCGGACGAGATCATCGAGGCTCTTGAGGCCGACGTGAACACCGACGGGTCCTTCGAGGACTCGACCACCGACTTCGACGACGCCGACGACGACGCCGAGCCCTCGATCACCTTCGGCGACCTCGGTCTCCCCGAGGGCATCGTGCGCAAGCTCGCGCAGAACGGCGTCACCGCCCCCTTCCCGATCCAGGCCGCGACCATCCCGGACGCCCTGGCCGGCAAGGACATCCTGGGCCGCGGCCGCACCGGCTCCGGCAAGACCCTCTCCTTCGGTCTGCCGACCCTGGCCTCGCTGGCCGGCGGTCACACGGACAAGAAGAAGCCCCGCGCCATCATCCTCACGCCGACCCGTGAGCTCGCGATGCAGGTCGCGGACGCGCTCCAGCCCTACGGCGACGTGCTCGGCCTGAAGATGAAGGTCGTCTGCGGCGGTACCTCCATGAGCAACCAGATCTACGCCCTGGAGCGCGGTGTCGACGTCCTCGTCGCCACCCCCGGCCGTCTGCGCGACATCATCAACCGTGGCGCCTGCTCGCTGGAGAACGTGAAGATCGCGGTTCTCGACGAGGCCGACCAGATGGCCGACCTTGGCTTCCTGCCCGAGGTCACCGAGCTGCTCGACCAGATCCCCGGCGGCGGCCAGCGCATGCTCTTCTCCGCCACCATGGAGAACGAGATCGGCACCCTGGTCAAGCGCTACCTGTCCAACCCCGTCACGCACGAGGTCGACAGCGCGCAGGGCAACGTCACGACCATGACGCACCACGTCCTCGTCGTGAAGCCGAAGGACAAGGCGCCGGTCACGGCCGCCATCGCCGCCCGCAAGGGCCGCACCATCATCTTCGTCCGCACCCAGCTGGGCGCCGACCGCATCGCCGAGCAGCTCGTCGAGGCCGGCGTGAAGGCCGACGCGCTGCACGGCGGCATGACGCAGGGTGCCCGTACCCGCGTCCTCGCCGACTTCAAGGACGGCTACGTCAACGCGCTCGTCGCCACCGACGTCGCCGCCCGCGGCATCCACGTCGACGGCATCGACCTGGTCCTGAACGTGGACCCGGCCGGCGACCACAAGGACTACCTGCACCGCTCGGGCCGTACCGCCCGTGCCGGCAAGTCGGGTGTCGTGGTCTCCCTCGCCCTGCCGCACCAGCGCCGCCAGATCTTCCGTCTGATGGAGGACGCGGGCGTCGACGCCTCGCGTCACATCGTCCAGGGCGCCGGCGCCTTCGAGCCGGAGGTCGCCGAGATCACCGGTGCCCGTTCGCTGACCGAGGTCCAGGCCGACTCCGCGAACAACGCCGCCAAGCAGGCCGAGCGTGAGGTCGCCGAGCTGACCAAGCAGCTCGAGCGTCTGTCGCGCCGTGCCGTCGAGCTCCGCGAGGAGGCCGACCGCCTGGTCGCCCGCTCCGCCCGTGAGCGCGGCGAGGACCCGGAGGCCGCTGTCGCCGAGGTGGCCGAGGCCGCCGAGGCCGAGGTCGCGGCTGCTGCCGCCGCCGCTGCCGCCGAGCTGGCCGCGCAGGAGCGCCGCGAGGAGCAGCGCGCCCAGCGCGACGACCGTGGCAACTTCGAGCGTCGCGACAACCGCGGCGGCGACCGTGGTGGCGACCGCGGCGGCTTCCGCCGTGACGACCGCGGCGGCGACCGCGGTGGCCGTCCCTCGGGTGGCTTCAACCGTGACGACCGTGGTGGCGACCGTGGTGGCTTCCGCCGCGACGACCGTCCGTCGGGTGGCTTCCGCTCCGGTGGCGACCGTCCGTCCGGTGGTGGCTTCCGTCGTGACGACCGTCCCTCGGGTGGCTTCAACCGTGACGACCGTGGTGGCGACCGTGGTGGCTTCCGCCGCGACGACCGTCCGTCGGGTGGCTTCCGCTCCGGTGGCGACCGTCCGTCCGGTGGTGGCTTCCGTCGTGACGACCGTCCCTCGGGTGGCTTCAACCGCGATGACCGTGGTGGCGACCGTGGTGGCTTCCGCCGCGACGACCGTCCCTCCGGCGGCTTCAACCGTGACGACCGCTCGTCGGGCACCTTCAACCGTGACGACCGTCCCTCCGGTGGCTTCCGCTCCGGTGGCGACCGTCCGTCCGGTGGTGGCTTCCGTCGTGACGACCGTCCCTCCGGTGGCTTCCGCTCCGGTGGCGGTGACCGCCCGTACGGCCGCCGTGACGACCACCGTCCGTCCGGCTCCGGCTCCGGTTCCACCGGCGGCTTCGGCGGCCGCCGGGACGACAAGCCGCGCTGGAAGCGCAACGGCTGATCGCAGCTGAGCTGAACCCCTGAGAAGGGCCCGTACGCACCCAGGTGCGGACGGGCCCTTCCTCGTATCCGAAAGCTGATGGTGCGTAACACCCCCTCGGACCGGGCCCCCAGACCCCCGGGAGGACCCACCGCACCGACGGCGACAGGCCGGTCGGCGGATACCCGATCGGCTGACCGGCGCGGTCCGGCTATGCTCTGGGGTGAGCACCTGGAGGGCCATTAGCTCAATTGGCAGAGCAGCGGACTTTTAATCCGTTGGTTGTCGGTTCGAGTCCGACATGGCCTACCGCTCCGAGGCGGGGGAACTCCCTCCGACCTGGCCCTGAGCGCCCCTTCTGGTTTCGGCCGGATGGGGCGCTCAGTCGTTTCCGGCCCCGTGTGTGAGCGATGCGTGAGCGGACGCTGCGGGACGGAGCGCCATTCAGGGCTACTGCGCGGGCTTGACGGGGACGGGAGATGCTTCCAGTGCCTCCTCTATGGCCGCTACGGCGTACGTGAGTTGGCGGTAGACCTGTCCGAGCGACCCAGGCGCTTCAGGCCGTGCTGCAGCGGATCGCGCGTGTGCTTCTCGCAGACGACGAAGTCCGCGTACCCGGCCGCGCAGGACGGGTGACCATGTCCGTCAGGTCATTCCGTCGCCATGTGGTGCCCTTGTCGAGGTGCCGGCTGTGCAGCATCTCCCGTCCCCGTCCCCGTCCCCGGCGCTGACACACCGGGAGGGGCGTCATCCGTGTGCCTCGCTTCGCGGTCGACATGATGCGGGCCGTCGCGGTGCGTGTCAGCGTGGTCGGAGAGGAATCCGTACCCCACGCATCGACAGGAGTCGCCGTCATGGACGGTAGGCAGGACAAGCGCCAGGAACCGGGCAAGGGACGCGAGGCGCAGGAACACCATCGCCCCGGAGACCCTGCGCACCCCCAGCCCGGCAAGTCGTCCCGCCAGAAGGGACACAAGCCCGGCCAGAAGGAGACCTCGCGCCGCCGCGAGGACGACCTGCTGCGCGAAGAGGACCTGCACGACGAGGGGCTCTGACCGGCGCACCGCTCGGCCACTCGGGACTCGGGGTCAGCCCGCCGCCTCGGCGGCGCCGTCCTCAGGTTCGGCTGTGGTGGCGATGAGGATCTGAGTGGCCTGCGTGATGTTGTCGGCGCGGACGGCGCGGGCCATCGCTTCGCGGGCGGCGTCGGCGGTGGTGTCCGGGGGGACCACCAGCAGGGCGAAGTGGTCGTTGTGGCCGCGAGTGACGAGGACGGTGTCGTCGCCGACGGGGTCGGCGTCGAGGTGCACGACCTGGCCGTCGATGACCAGGCGGGTCGGGACGTCCCCCCAGGCGGAGGCGTCCAGGCCAACCCGCGTGATGGGCCCGAGGTGCGCGGTCAGTGCCGTGATCAGTGCGGGCAGCTCGATCGTGACGTTCCTGGAGCGAGGCCACCAGGCGCCGTCCAGGAGCCCTTGGCGGGACTGCGTGGTTTCCAGCCGGAGCAGGGCGGCGCCCGGCTTGACCGCTTGGTGGATCGCGTCCGGGAGGAGCTTCAAAGGGTCGGGGTTGTCGGATGCGGCCATGGTGATTCCGCCTGTCTCGCGGTGCGGCGGCCCCCGTTCGACGGCCGGCAGGGGCGTCGGAAAGGCTGTTGAGCTGGGGAAGGTCTCCGTCGTTTCACGGTACTCCGCCCACCCTCACGGTGCGGCGAGGGGAACCGACTGCGCCGCTCCCGCCGACTGAACCGGAAAATACCTGGTCAGAAGCGGCTTCCTGGATCGCGAACCGGAGTACGGTGAAGGGACCGGGAGTATTTCGCACACCCGCTCCCACGCGGACGTCGTTTCCGGCGATCACTGCACCGGGCCGTTCACGAACGGTCCGGGGACGGGTCCGCGACATGACCACGACCCTCGACCGCGCTGCGCAGCCGGCTGTTGTCCTGCGCCCGGCCCGCCTGTCCCTTACGCCGAAGACCACCCTCGCAGGTCAGCTGGACGGTGCCTGGTGGCCGTACTCACGTGACCTCGAAGCCGAGCTCCCCGCTCTCGCCGCCGCTCTGGACGAGACCTGGGGGCGCATCACCCGCGTCAGCGTGAACCCCAGCCGCTGGCCGGTCGTCCCGCGCACGGTTGCCGTGGCCGGGCACGTGCTGCACGTGGGCTGGTTCACCGAACAGGACCCCGACAAGCTGATCCTGCTCTCCTACACCGTCGGCCGCTGGGACCTCTTGGTGATCCCTCCCGAGTCCGAGCCCGCGGCCGCGGCCCGGCTGATGGCCGCCGCCGCGATCCCGGGCAGTGTCCTGGCCGCCGACGTCCTGATGGCCAACGAAATCGTCATCGGGCGCGGTATCCGCGACGCCCGCCGCCGGGAAGACATTTGGGAGGGCGAGGGCGGGGCCTGCATGTCCCCCTTCGGGGAGCCGATGGGCCGAAGCGCCCTGCCGCTGTCCGGAAACGGCTGGAGGTGAGCTCCGTGGAGACCGTCGTCCTCATCGCGGTGATCATCCTCATGATCGGCATCGGAATGCGCTGGATCCACCTGCTGAACGCCCAGCACGACGCGCGGATCGAGGCCTACCGCTTCAGCGACCCCCTGCCGAGGCCTCCGGGCCTGCCGGACGACACCGGTCGTCGAGCCCACCACACGGGTGCCGACCGGTGAGGAACAGACCTTCCTCCGACCGGGGGCAGCGGTCGGGGCGCCTCGGCGCCCCGCTCCGCCGGCCTCCTCACCCCACTCCGAAAGGGAACACGCCTACGTGAAGTACATCGAGACCCAGACACTGCCCTCGCTCGGGCACGCCGAGGTCCGGATCATCGCGCACACTCCGGAAGCCGCCCGAGCGGTCGCGGAGGCGCTCCGCCGCTGTTTCGCCGGCGCGGAACAGCGCAGCTACCCCGCCCTCGACGGCAACACCCGCCTCCACCTCACCGTGGACACGGCGACACCCTCCGGCCCCGCCCGCTCATGGCTGGCCGCCAGCAGGACCCCCGCCGGCGCCGGCGCACACTCCGACGAGATCTGACAAGCCCCCGCCCCCGACCGGCCCCGGAGCCCACCCCACCCCCCACACGAAAGGACGCGGTCATGGCCACACTGCGCGAACGCAAGACCTACCGCGACCAGGTGCTCCGGGTCCTGTACGAAGCCGTCGAGGGCAACCGCCTCCTCGGCATCACCGGAGCACAGCTGCGGCGCGACCTCCACGTACCGGAACAGGACCTGGCCGCCGCCTGCACCTACCTGGCGGGCGAAGGACTGATCACCGTCGACTGGGAACCCGGCAACACCCCGGCGATGGTCACCCTCACCCACGAGGGAATCCGGCACATGGAGGCAGAGGAGGAGGCCGAGGAGGAGGAGACGGCCACGGGCCCGGCCTGATCCGGGCAGCACACCTAGATGCGGGCGAACTTCTCGGTCTGCTGGGCGAACTCCTGGGCCATGGCCGCGCTGACCGTGGGCCTGGTCTCGGCGATCGTGCGCAGGTAGTCCTCGGTGGTGGGGCGGGCCCGGGTCCCGGTGTCGAAGGTGTGCTCGAACTGGACTTGGGAGACGGTCCGCGCCACATGGGCGATGTCGGCGGGGGTGAACCCCTCGCTGGCGTCCGCCAGCGCCGGGCTGTCGGCCTCCGCGCCCGCCCGGGCCAGGTAGCTCTCCCACAGAGCAGTCCTCGCGCGGTGGTCCGGGGGGCCGATCGGCAGGACGTAGTCGAATCGACCGTGCCGCAAGAACGCGGAGTCGAGGGTGGTCACGTCGTTCGTGGCGCAGACGAGCAGCCGCCCGTCCTGGCCCCGGAACCGGACGATCGCCTTGAGCAGTTCGTTGACGACGCCGACCGCGGTCGCGTCCGCGCCGCTCCGGGTCCCGGCGATCTCCTCGACTTCGTCGATGAAGACCAGGACGTGGTCGAGCCCGGCGATCTCGTCGAAGCGCCGGTTCAGCCCGCTCGCCAGTCCGTACTCGGCGGCCAGCCGGGCGGGGAACAGTTCGAGGAAGGGCCATTGCAGGCGGCTGGCGATGGCGTGCGCGAACGTGCTCTTGCCGGTTCCGGGCGGCCCGAACAGCATCACCGCCCGCGGCAGCTCCACCCCGTGCTGGGCGGCCATTTCGGGATGGGCCAGTGGCAGGACCAGACGCCGCTCGATGAGCTCCTTCTCCCGCTGCATGCCCGCGACCTTCTGCCACAGTCCCCCGGGCGGCAGCTCCGCTCCCAGCGACGCGAGCATGCTGACCGCCTGCGGGGTCACCCGCCCGCGCTTCTCGAAAAAAACCAGGCCCGGACGGGCGCCGAAGCCGCAGTTGTACAGGGCGGCGGCACCGGTCTCGCCGTCGGGCAAGGCCGCGTGCACCGTTCGGACTCCACCGGCGAACAGCCGGTGCTCCAAGGCCGTGATCAGGTCACTGCCCAGCCCCTGGTGCCGCCAGGCGGGCGCCATGCTGATGCGCAAGATCCACGCCCGCTCACCCTCCACCCTGCTCACCGCGGCACCGACCACCACGTCGTCCGCCGTGGCCACCACCGCCGGGTGGAGAGCCTGCAGGGCCGCCACGGCGTCCGAGAGCGGAAAGAGCGGTGGCTCTTCGGTCGTGCCGCTCTCGGCGTCGACTCGGAGCACCGATTCGAGATCGTCCTGGGTGTAGTCCCTGACACGCCACGCCGTCATGGTCAGCTCCGCGTGTTCGGCCGTACTCCCATCATCAGCCGATGCGAGCCGGGCCGCGCGCGGCAGCGACCGCGTGCGCCCCGGCAGTGCCGTTGAGGGCGGAGCATCGAAGCCGTGTGGCGTGCCCGGTCGCCGGGGAGCATCCTGGAAGCCACGCCGCCCGTGCAGCCGGACGCCGCCCGCCGCCTGGTTGGAGGCAACAGGATGACCGTCGGAGGCCGCACGGACCCGGACCGCTCGGAGAGCTTCGGGGAGGAACTGCTCGGGGTGCTCCTGGACGGGGCGCACGAGCTGCCACCCCATCTGGTCGGCCCGCTGGTTGCGGAGACGACGGCCCGCATGGGGGGACGTGACCCGCAGATCCTGCTTCAGGACTACGGACAGCAACAGCTGGTCCCCCTGCCCGCCGACGGCGGGGCTGCCGGTGATCCGCAGCCCATCGACCGGTCCGAAGCCGGCCGGTGCTTCCTGGAGTCGCGCCCCGTCGAAGTCCTGACGCCCGACGGCATACGGGTCCACCTGCCCCTGCTGGACGGCGGCGACCAGGTGGGGGTGCTCGCGGTCACCCTGGACGGGGTCGACGACGACACCCGCCGCCTCCTGCGCAGGATCGCGGGCCTGGCGGCCGACCTGCTGCAGACCAAGAACGGCTTCACCGACCTCTTCTTCCGGACCCGCCGCGGTGAACCGATGAGCGTGGCTGCGGAGATCCAGTGGTCCCTGTTGCCACCGTTGTCGATGGTGATGCCGCACGTCGCCGTCGCCGGAGTTCTGGAGCCCGCCTACGCCGTGGCGGGGGACAGCTTCGACTACGCCCTGAACGGCGACGTCCTCCACCTCGCCATGGTCGACGCCATGGGGCACGGCCTCGACGCGGCCACGATGGCCACGGTGGCCATCGGCGCGTACCGCCACGCCCGCCGGATCAGCATCGAACTCTCCGAGATCTACCTCTTCATGGACCGGGCCGTCGCGGAGCAGTTCGACCCGGACCACTTCGTGACCGCCCAGATGATGCGCCTGGACACGGACACTGGGCGCCTCCAGTGGGTCAACGCGGGGCATCCCGCACCCATGCTGATCCGCGCGCACCGCGTCGTAGGCCGTCTGGACAGCCCCACGACCCTCCCTGTCGGCTTCGGAGGGGCCCAGCCGCAGGTCAGCGCAGTGGCGCTGGAGCCTGGCGACCGCGTCCTCTGCTTCACCGACGGCCTGATCGAAGAACACGAAACCGGGGAGGAGCAGTTCGGCGAGAAGCAGCTGATCGACTGGGTGAACCAGCTTGAGCAGGCCGACCACGGGATCCGCAGGGTGGCCCGGGACCTGTCCCACACCCTCAAGAGGGCACGCGGCGAGACCACTTCGGACGATGCGTCGCTCGTCCTGTTCGAGTGGCGCGGATGACGGAAGGCCGCGCCGCAATGTGCTGGTAGGGACGGTGAACAGCGGTCAACGAGAGACAGGAAGAGCCCACCGGAACGAAGCCCGTCGCCGTCGCCGGTCGTTCCTGCAGTTCAGAGGCCTGTGCAGCGCTCCACCGCCGGGCACAGGGGGCCCGAAAGCCCTGGTCGGCGCCGCCGAATGCGTGAGCGATGCGCAAGCGGCGGTGAGGCCGCCGCGGGCACGGGGACGGACGGGGCGTCAGGCCCGGTCAGGCGGCCCGTAATGCAGGTGAGGCCGCCGGGCCGAGCCGGTAGCGTCGCCGGACATGACCCCTGTGACGACCCCTGTTCTGCGCACCGAACGCCTGCTCCTGGAGCCGTACGTCACCGAGGACGAGGAAGGCTTCGTCGCTCTCTTCCAGGACACGCTGGTCTCGCGCTGGATGGGGGACGGGCCCACCACCGAGGCCGAGGACCGGGCGCTCTTCGGGCGGATCTTCTCGAAGGTCTACGCCGGGGGCCTCTTCGACGTCTGGGCGGTGCGCAGGGACGGCCTGCTGGTCGGGCACGCCGAGATCAAGCGGACCGAAGAGACCGGCGGGCACGAGATCATCTACGCCCTGGCGCCCGGGGCCTGGGGGTCGGGCCTCGGGACCGAGATCGCCGAGGCGATCGTCGCGTACGGCTTCGGGACCCTCGGGCTGGCCGAGGTGCACGCCACCGTGGCCGACCCCAACACGGCCTCCCTGGCGCTGCTGGAGCGCATCGGCTTCACCCATGTCCGGGACGTGAGGGAGGACGACGGGAGCACCACCCGCGTCCTGACCCGCCGCCGGGATCCCGTCGCCTGACGGCGGTACGCGAAGCGCCCCACCCGATCGCTCGGGTGGGGCGCTTCGTCGTACGGGGACGGGTCAGGCGGCGGTGCGGCGACGGCGGCCGAGCCAGGCGGCGGCCGCGCCGAGCGCGACCAGGGCGGCGGCGAGGCCCGCGTACAGGCCGGTGGCCGAGTCGGAGCCGGTCCGGGCGAGGGCGCCGGTGGACGAACCGGTGGTCGTCACGGCGGTGTTGCCCGTGGAGGCGGCGACGGCCTGCTGCACGACGGGGGTGGCGGTGGAGGGCGTGGTGGAGGGGGCCGGGGCGGGCTTCTCGGAGGGCTTGTCCGACGGCTTGTCCGACGGGCCGGGGTCGGTGGAGGGGGTGAGCGGGAACTCGATCGAGCTGCTCTTGAAGGGGTAGGTGTTGCCCTCGGCGTGGCCGGTCTCGGCCACCATCGTGATCATGGTCTTCTTCGTCAGCCGGGTGTCCAGGCCCAGGCAGACCCGCAGCGGCAGGGAGCGGACGCCGGCGGAGGCACCGAAGCCCTTGGGGATGAGCGGCAGCTCGTAGCGGCCGTACTCGCCCGACAGGTCCTGCCAGCGGCCTTCGATCAGGGCCTGGAGGCGGAAGTCCGCCTTCTGCTCGCCCGGGTGCGTCAGGCTCAGGGTGGTCGCGAGAGCGGTGTCGAACGTGCCCTCGCCGGTGGCCTGGTGGTTCAGGTTCAGGTACGCGAGCTGCTCCGGGTCGTCCTTGCCGGAGCCGACCTGCTGGAACCAGGTCTTCAGCTCGCCCGCCTTGATCTGCGGGTCGACCGTGAACAGGTGGGAGTCCGCGCCGCCGGGCGCCACCGAGTTGTTGTAGCTGGTGGCGGTGAAGGTGAAGTTCCCGTCGTTGGTCGGGTAGTTCGCGCCGAGACCGATGGTGACCTTCCAGGTCATCTTGCCGTTCGCCGGGATGTCGAAGCCCGCGCCGCTCTCCTTGCCGCCGGCCGTCGCCGGGTAGAACAGGCCCTGCCAGCCGCCGTCCTGCTGGCCGACCGAGGACTTGGTCGCCGGGGCGTCCACCGCGTCGACCTTGAAGACGACGTCGTCGTGCTTCAGGCGGCTCGGGCCGGTCTGGTCGACGAGCATCCACGGCTTGTACGTGACGGCCTTGCCGGTCGGGTTCTTCACCGTGAGGTCGAAGGTCTCGGTGGCGCCGCCGCGGCTCAGCGGGCCGCTGGGGACGGGAGCGCCCATCTCCGTACGGAGCACCGCGTGATCGTCGGCGACGGGTGCGGCGGACACGGCGGTGGCCGAGAGCGGCAGCAGAGTGGTGACAACGCCGGCGACGACTGCGATGGCGGCTGCGGTGCGAACGGACATGGTGGACTCCCCCCAGGAATCACAGGAGCATCGGCAGAGCGCCGAGGCGGAAGAGGTGTGGTGGTCGTCGCCGGCCGGTTCGTGTTCCCCCTGGCCCTTGCGACAGGTGAATCATCGCCCGCGGCGGATCCCGGAACGATCCCTGCAGTGTCACCGGCGCGCAACAGAGATGATCTTCGTTTCGGAGGGCGGCGGACCCGTGCCGACTGCCGGGCGATCCGGGCCTGTTCGGATCCGGTTTCACTGCTCTGACCTGCGGTTATGTGGATCCGGGGGCGGGTGGGCGGTTAATTGGCGGAGGGCTCCCCCCGGATGGCGTAGAGTTGTGTTTACCGACGCGGGGTGGAGCAGCTCGGTAGCTCGCTGGGCTCATAACCCAGAGGTCGTAGGTTCAAATCCTGCCCCCGCTACTCAGTACGAAGGCCCGGTTCCTTTACAGGAACCGGGCCTTCGTCGTGTTCCGGCCCGTCCGGCCGCCCTTCTCACGATCCGTCACCCGTCCGGCTGCCGCCGGCTCGCCGTGGGGACCCTCCTGCCGCCAGCCTTGAGGGGCGGGGCGGCGGCGGGCCCGCACCCGTGCGACGGACCGGGCGGCAGGAGAACAGCGTGGTGGGGCTGGGCCGGCAGGGCAGCGGCGACGGGCGCGCGGACGGCGGTGGCGCCGGCCGCAGCACTGGCCGTGGCGCCGGCCGTGGCGGCGGCCGTGGCCGTGGCGGCGGCACCGGGAGCGCTGTGGCCCGTCAGGTGGTCCGGGTGCTGCCGGGTGCGCTGATCGTCCTCGGGGTGGTCTTCGCCGTACTGACCCCGCCCAGCTTCACCGGATCCCCGCTCTTCACCGCTGCCCCGCTGATCGCCGCCCCGCTGTTCACCCTCTGGGCCACGGCCGTGACCGGTGCGATCGCCGTGCTCGCGGTGTTCCTGCTGCAGCTCTTCAGCGGCATCGGCTGGAGGGGCGAGGCGGTGACCGAGCTCGTGACCGTGGTGACCGTCTCCGGGCTGGCCCTCCTGATCAACCGCGTGGTGCGGCGCAGCGGTGCGCAGCTCGCATCCGCCCGCGGGATCGCCGAGGCGGCGCAGCGGGCGGTCCTGCCGAAGCCGGCCGAGCGCATCGGGGGGCTGCACGTCTGTGCCTGGTACGAGGCCGCGCAGGCGGACGCCTTCATCGGAGGGGACCTGTACGCCGTCCAGGAAACCCCGTACGGGGTGCGGCTCGCGGTGGGTGACGTACGCGGCAAGGGGCTCGGGGCGGTGGAGGCCGTCGCGGTGGTCCTCGGGGCGTTCCGGGAGGCTGCGGACACCGAGGCCACGCTGGAGGCGCTGGCGCAGCGGCTGGAGCGGGCACTGGCCCGCGAGGGCACCCGGCGCGACAGCCTGGACGCGGTGGAGGGGTTCACGACGTGCGTGCTCGGGGAGATCCCGCCGGGCGCGGACGTGCTGCGGCTGCTCAACCGGGGTCATCCCGAGCCGCTGCTGCTGCACGGGAACGGCGATCTGGCGGTGCTGGCCCCTGCTGAGCCCGCCCTGCCGCTCGGCATGGGCGAGGTGGGCAGCTGGCCGGACCTGGTGCAGGAGTGGGCCTTCCCGGCCGGGACCACCCTGCTCCTCTACACGGACGGGCTGACCGAGGCCCGGGACGGGGCGGGGGACTTCTACGATCCGGCGGCCCGGCTGCGCGGGCGGATCTTCTCCGGGCCGCAGGCGTTGCTGAGCGCGCTGAGCAGTGATGTGCGCCGGCATACGGGGGGCGGGGCGACGGACGACATGGCGCTGCTCGCGGTGGGCCGGCCGGGGGAACGGCAGCCGGAGCGGAGGCGGACCGTGCCGGTGGTGCCCCGCGACGACACGATGTGACGTTACGTGAGGAGGGGAGTGCTCTCCGCAATCTAATTGACGGGCCGTCATGTTGGCCTTGTGGCTGAAGAGATAAAGGACTTGCTCGATTTTTGCCCCGGTTGAGTGGGGTTTGTTGGAGAAAGTCATGGCCAAAGCCAGTCAGTGCGTGGCTGATTGGTGTGAACGATCAAGCGGAGAAGCTTGGAATCACTCCCCTACGTCTATTACCTTTCGATAACGCAGCGCGGTCGTCCCAGCCGTCGCAAGAGACGGCACCGTGCGCGCGCGCGTCCATGCGCGTCGATGAGGAGTGTGCCCCGGTGGCCTCCAACTTGCCTGCCCCTGAAGGCATCGACATCCAGGAGCCGCCCACCGCGGGTGCCTGGGGCGAGTGGAATCCCACCGAGGATTCGGTCCGACCGGTCCGGGGCAAGCACCGGGTCGCCAAGCAGCGCGGGGGACTTGCCCGCAGCTCCACCGTTCTCGGTGTCGGCGTCATCGCGGCGGTCGGTGCCGGCGGCATCGCCACCGCGCAGGACCGCCCCCAGGTCGCGATATCCCTGCCCTCTCTGCCTTCCCTGCCCGACCTGGTGACCGGGGACAAGTCCCCTCAGACGGACGGTGGTTCGGGTTCCCGGGGCTCGGCGGACGAGCGGGCCGGGATCGTCGCGCTCCAGTCCGTCCAGGGCGCGGACGCCGGTGAGGCCCTGCGCAACCGCATCCTCCAGCAGGCCGAGTCCCAGCAGGACGCCGCCGACGCGAAGGCCCGGGCGGATGCGGAGCAGGCCGCTCAGCAGGCCGCCGCCCAGGAGGCCAAGGACAAGCTGGAAACGGCCCGCAAGGCGGCCGAGGAGGCCAAGGCCCAGGCCGAGGCGAAGGCCGCGGAAGAGGCCGCCGCGAAGGCCGCCGAGGCCAAGGCCGAGCAGGCGCGCCTCGCCAAGCCGGCCGGCACCTACTCGCTGCCCACCTCCGCCTACACCCTCACCTCGCACTACGGGGACTCCGGCTCCATGTGGTCCTCCGGCCAGCACACCGGCCTCGACTTCGCGGCTCCGACCGGCACCCCGGCCAAGGCCGTGGCCGCCGGGAAGATCACGTCGGCGGGCTGGTCCGGCGCGTACGGCTACCGGATCGTGCTGGAGCTGCCGGACGGCACCGAGATCTGGTACTGCCACCTGTCCTCGATGTCGGTGACCTCCGGCGCGGTGGGCGCCGGCGACACCATCGGCCGCGTCGGCGCCACCGGCAATGTCACCGGACCCCATCTCCACCTGGAAGTGCGCAAGGGCGGATCGACGATGGACCCGCTGGCGTGGCTGGAGTCCAAGGGCCTGAACGTCTGAGGTCCGTCCGGCGCGGCCCCGGTACGTCCGCCCGTGCACCCGCCGCATCCAGCGTGTCCGCCGGCTCCAGCGGGTCGAACCACGACGGAATCAGCTCCTCCATGACCGCCGCCCGGGCCAGCGCGGGCCCCGCCGTCGCCCGGCGCTGCCAGAGCCCGTGCAGCAACTCCCGCTCCCGGCCCGCGAAGTCCCGCTCCCGTACGGGGCCGCCGCGCCGCGCCCGGTTCCGTAGCAGCGCCAGCGCGGCCGCGTCCGCCTCGTAGCGGGCGACCGCGCGTCCGGCCGCCCGGCCCCCGCTGCGCCGGGCCAGGGTGCGGGCCAGTGACCGGGCCGGCATCGAGGCCAGGGCCGGCACCTCGGCCGGACCGAGCCAGCCCGCGGCCGCGTACAGCGCGAGCTCCCCGGCGACGGCCCGCAACCGGTTGCGCCTTATCCGCACGGCCTGCCACACCAGCAGCCCGAAGGCCGGGACCATCACGCACGCGTAGACGAGGTAGAACCCGTGGTCGCCGAAGTGCGAGGAGCCGTTCCACAGGGCGTGCATGCCCATGGCCAGGGCGAGGCCGAGCAGCGGCGGGCAGATCCTGCGCGAGCGGCGGGCGCCGACCGCGGCCACGCCGAACCCCAGCCCGGTGAGCACGGTGAACAGCGGGTGCGCGAAGGGCGACAGCACCATCCGCACGAAGAAGGTCGCCGCCGTCACCGAGTCCAGTACGCCGCTGCCCTCGGCCAGGTCCTCGACGAAGGCATTGCCGAGATAGAGGATGTTCTCGGTGAAGGCGAAGCCGGTGGCGGTGAAGCCGGCCACCACGAATCCGTCGGCGGGTCCGGTGAAATGGCGCCTTCGGAACACGAACACCATGAGCAGGGCAGCCGCCTTGGCGCTCTCCTCCACCACCGGAGCGATGGCCACCGAGCCGAGCCGGTCGGCGGCGGAGGCGTCGGCAGTGGCCGCGGCTATCCACTCGGTGGCGAAGTTGTTGGCCAGTATCGCGATCAGTGCCGCGGTGCAGGCGCCCCAGCCGAAGCAGAACAGCAGCAGCGACCAGGGCGCGGGCGCGGCCCGGCCCAGCCACCGGAAGGCCGCCATGAGCGGAGCCACCGGAAGCAGGGCCAGGCCGAGGCCGACGAAGAAGCCGGGGGTGCCGGTCTGCTCCCGTACGAGTTCGAGGATCGCGATCCCCGTGACGGCGAGCAGGGCGAGAAGCACGCACGTGCGGACCCGGCCGGACGGACGTGGGAGCACATGGCGGGGCGCTCGGAACACACCATGACCCTAGCGAGCCGTTCGGACACGCGCGGTGACGTTGTCAGTTCTCCGTGCGACGGAAGAGCAAGTCGTGTACGAGGTGGCCCTTGTCGAGGCCCTGGCCCTCGAAACGGGTGAGCGGCCGGAACTCGGGACGCGGGGAGAAGCCGCCGTCGGGCCGGGTGTTCTCGAAGTCCGGGTGTGCGGTGAGCACTTCGAGCATCTGCTCGGCGTACGGCTCCCAGTCGGTCGCGCAGTGCAGTACGGCTCCGGGCGCCAGGCGGGTCGCGGCCAGGGTGAGGAAGTCGGGCTGGATCAGCCGGCGCTTGTGGTGGCGGGCCTTGGGCCACGGGTCCGGGAAGTACACGCGCATACCGGCCAGTGAGTCCGGCGGCAGCATCTCGCGGAGCAGGATGATGGCGTCGCCGTTGGCCACCCGGATGTTGCTCATCCCGCCGCGCTCGGCGAGGGCGAGCAGGTTGCCCTGCCCGGGGGTGTGCACGTCGGCGGCGAGGATCCCGGTGCCGGGGTCGTCGGCCGCCATCTGGGCAGTGGCCTCACCCATGCCGAAGCCGATCTCCAGGACGACGGGGAGGCCGTCGAAGAGCTCCTTCAGGTCGATGACCCGGTGGCCGTCGATGTCCAGGCCCCAGGTGCCCCAGAGCCGCTTCAGGGCCTCGCCCTGGCCGGTGGTGACCCGGCTGCGGCGGGGCTGGAAGCTGCGGATCCGGCGCTCGTGGTGCGAGCCGGCCGGGTCGGGCGAGGGCCCGTCGGGGAAGCGGGGCTCGGTGCGCCACTTGGGCGGCACGTACGAGTTCGCCTCCGGCGCGGCGTCCGGGAGGCGGGGCGACTGGGGGTTCAGGGACTCAGACACAATGCGCTGATTCTACGACGGGGGGTCCGGGAGTCGCTGCGCGAGCAGCTCCCGGGACACACCCGGGCAGCCCGGCCCGGCGGCCCCGCCGACCTTCCGCGGCCCGGGTCCCGCCGCAGCGGTTCAGGCCGAGCCGAGGGTCCGCAGCGCGCGGGCGGCGATCTCCCGGCCGATCGGGAGGGACGCGGTCGCGGCGGGCGAGGGGGCGTTGAGGACGTGGACCGTGCGCGGGGCGTCGCGGATCAGGAAGTCGTCCACCAGGGTGCCGTCGCGCAGCACGGCCTGGGCGCGCACCCCGGCCGCGGCGGGGTGGAGGTCCGCCGCGGTGACGGCCGGCAGGAGGCGCCGTACCGCCCGGGTGAAGGCCTGCTTCGACAGCGAACGGTGGATCTCTCCCGTCCCGTACCGCCAGTGCCGCGCGGCCATCCGCCAGGATCCCGGCCAGGCGAGCTCGTCCGCGATGTCGCGGGGCCGCACCGTCGACCAGGCGTAGCCCTCGCGGGCCAGCGCGGGAACGGCGTTGGGACCGACGTGGACGCCGCCGCCGATGCCCCGGGTCAGGTGCACCCCGAGGAAGGGGAAGGCGGGGTCGGGCACCGGGTACACCAGCCCCCTGACCAGGTCCGGCCGCGCGAGGTCGTAGTACTCGCCACGGAAGGGGACGATCCGCATCCCCGGGTCGTCTCCGGCCATGCGGGCGATCCGGTCGCACTGGAGGCCCGCGCAGTTCACCAGCACGCGCGCCCTGACCACCAGGCCGGACGTGGTGCGGACCGCCACCGCCGAGGCGCGCCGGGAGATCAGGTCGACCGCGCCGCCGTAGACGATCTCCGCGCCGGAGGACTCCGCCAGCTGGGCGGTCACCCGGCCGTAGTCCACGATCCCGGTGCTGCCGACGTGGATCGCGGCCAGCCCCTGCACTTCCGGTTCGTACTCGGTGATCTGGGCCGGGCCCAGCTCGCGCACCGGAATGCCGTTCTCCCGGCCGCGCTGGACCAGGGCGTGCAGCCGCGGCAGCTCCTCCCGCTCCGTGGCGACGATCAGCTTGCCCGTCACCTCGTGCGCAATGCCGTGCTCCGCGCAGAACTTGACCATCTCGGCGGCCCCGCTCACCGCGAAGCGCGCCTTCAGCGAACCCGGCCGGTAGTAGATCCCGCTGTGGATCACCCCGCTGTTGCGGCCCGTCTGGTGCCGGGCCGGACCCGGCTCCTTCTCCAGGACGACCACCCTGGTCCCCGGAGCCAGGCGCGACAAGGCATGCGCCGTCGACAGGCCGACGATTCCGCCGCCGATCACCAGCACATCGCAGTCCACGCCGCCACCCACGCTGACACCTCCCACCCCTGCATACTGCACCCCGGCACCGACAACGCGGCCACGCGGCCCCCCGAAGACGGGTCCTACGCCGGCGCCACCAACAGCGGCCGGGCCCGCTCCCGCAGCTCCGCCACACGCGGCTCGTCCCCGTACGGTTCCAGCCGGTGCAGCAGGTCCCGTACGTATTCGGTCGTCCGCGCAGAGGAGATCCTGCCCGCCACCTCCACCGCCCGGGTGCCCGCCGCGCACGCGGCGTCGAGATTGCCCGACTCCAGCTCGGCGACCGCGCTCACGACCAGCCGCAGCCCGTGCGACCGTACGTACTCCTCGGTGGGCCGCGACAGTGCCTGCTCGGTGAAACGCCTCACCTGCCGGGGCAGTTTGAGGTCCCGGTAGCATTCCGCGGCGTCCGCCGCGAAGCGGTCGTACGAGTAGAAGCCGAGCCAGGTCGGATCCGGATCGCCCTCCCGCGACCGCTCCAGCCAGCCCTCCGCCGCCCGCAGCGCCGCCCCCGCGGCCACCGGATCGCTCGCCTTCGCGTGCGCCCGTGCCTCCACCAGCCGGAAGAAGCTCATGGTGCGGGCGGTGGCCAGGCCGCGGTTGCGCTCGACGGCCGCCTGCGCGAGGTCCACGCCCTCGTCCGGGAAGTCCCGGTAGGTCGCCTGCAGCGACATCGAGGCCAGTACGTAGCCACCGAGCGGTACGTCCGCGGCCGCGCGGGCGAGCCGCAGCGCCTGGATGTAGTAGCGCTGGGCGGCCTCCTGCTGGCCGGTGTCGAAGGCCATCCACCCGGCCAGCCGGGTCAGTTCGGCGGTCGCGCCGAACAGCGCGCGGCCCACCTCGTCGGTGTACGAGCCGAGCAGCAGCGGTGCCGCGTCCACCCGCAGGCACTCGGGGACCATCGACGAACGCCAGTCCCCGCCCCCGTACTTGGAGTCCCACCGGCGGGCGTCCTCGGCGGCCTCGCGCAGCTTCGTCACGTCGCTGTGGCCCACGCGCTGACCGTGGTCGCGCTGCGTTTCGGGCCCGGGCTGGGCGGGCAAAACGGTGGACGGCGGGCCTGTGGCGGATCCGCCTCCCGGTCCGGCTCCCGGCCCTGTCATCGGCCCTGTCACCGGTCCGGTCATCGGGCCCGTCGCGGGTCCGGTCGTGCGGCCTTCCGGGGAGGGCCGGGGACCCGGTGCCGTCGCCCCGTGCGCCGGCCCGTCGTGAGCCGAGGGGGTCGCTGATAAGGGGCTCTGGACCATGGAGTGCTGCGCCGCGGGCTCGTGCGCCGCGGAGGTGTCGTCCGCCGGACGGTGGGGCGCGAGGTGCGGAGCCGAGCCCGCCGGTCCCCGGGCCACCGAGCTGTCGGCGGGAGATATCAGCCAGCGCGAGGCGGGCGTCGCGTACGCCGCCACCGAGAACGAGCCCGCGAGCGACTGCCAGATCCCGCCGCCGCCGCGCCGTCCGGCGAGGTCGAGCCGGTAGAGGTCGGTGGCCGAGCGCACCGCCGCGCCCACGTCGCGCGGGAAGGCGAGACCGACCTCGGGCGCGGGGTCCGCGTCCGCCAGCCCGATCTCGTGCAGCGGCACCGGCCGCCCCAGCTTCGCGCCGATCGCGGCGGCGATCAGATGCGGGGCGGCGCCCTGCGGCACCATCCCCTTCGACACCCAACGGGCCACCGACGTCTTGTCGTACCGAAGCGTCAGGCCGCGCTGTGCGCCGAGGTCGTTGACCCGCCGGGCCAGCCCGGCGTTGCTGATGCCCGCGAGGGCGAGGACGGCGCCGAGCTTTTCATTGGGCTCGCGGAGCTCCCTGGACATGCGCCACCCCTCGTCACACGCGGAACGCAGACGCCGCCGGGGCATAGGCGCCCGGCATTTCGTAAACCCAGCGTAGTTCCCCGCCTCCCAAGCGTTAAGGCCCTTACTTCCGTATGGCGGGATTGTTGTCCGTTTGCACAGTCGGCCCCGACCCCGGCGCCGGGGCGCACGTGTCATCGCGTGCTCCGCCCGTGTGGCCGTGCGCCCGCCCGTGCGCTCTGGCCGGTCCCGGGACCCGGCGATTCGATGTGCGGTGCGTGGGTCGGCCCGCTGCGTGGACCGGGTGGGCCGGGGGACGCCGCTGCCTCAATCCCCGCGGGTGGCGGAACGGTCCGGGGGGTGGCTTCCGCCTCCCGGACCGCGCCCCCGCGCCGGGTGCCGGCAGCCCGTGACGGCTCTTCCGGCGGCCGAAGAATGGCTGAAAGCGACCTATGGGGCGGTGGGAACGGAACGCCAAATACCGCGTTGCCGGGGCGTGTTCGTTTGCGTGTGCGCCCCCTTTAACCACTCTCGCACGCCTGTCCCGTGGCAGCATGGACCCCGAGCCACCCGGGGTCCCGCGGCCGCGCGCTCTGCGCCGTCCGTGCTGCCTGTGCCCCGGTCATGTGCCCACGGGCTGGGGAGGCGGCGGTGCGCTGGTTGGTGGGTTGGAGCAGTATCGCCGCGAGCTTCGGCACGGCCGGACGAGTCTCCGGCCAAGGCCCTGGCCAGGGCGGATACGGCGACAGTGGTGCGCCCCTGCGCGGCGGCATCGCGGACGCCGCCCACCCGGGCGACCCGGGCGCGGACGCGGAACGCACCGTCCACCCCGTCGGGGCCCAACTGCTCTGGGGAGACCCCGACCCCCTCTGGGCCGTCGGCGACTGGCGCCCCGACGAGATCCGCACCGTCACCGCCGACCCCGCCGACCCCTTCACCCGGCTCGCCGTCCTCGGCTGCTGCGGCGCCACCGACGCCGAACTGCGGCGCGCGCTCTACGCCGCCCGCGGCGGCGCCCTGCGCCACCTCACCCAGTGGTCCGGCAGCTACACCGCCGTCGTCCAGGCCGGCCGCCGCATCACCGTCGTCGGCGACCTCGCGGGCGCCCGGCCCGTCTTCTACACCCCCTGGGCGAGCGGCACCGCGTACGCCACCGCCGCCCTCCCCCTCGCCGACCTGATCGAGGCACAGCTCGACATCGGCCACCTCGCGGCCCTGCTGGCCTGCCCCGACAGCCCCGAGGCGCTGGGCGACGGCACACCGTACGCCGGGGTCCGGCGCATCCCGCCCGGGCACGCGCTCATCCTGCGCGAGGGCTCCCGCGAGATCACCGGCTACGAGCAGGTCGCCTCGCTCGCCGTGGCCGCCCCCGAGGCCGACGCCGGGCGCGCGGTGGAGGGCGTACGGGAAGCGTTGGTGGACGCGGTGCGCGCCCGGCTCACGGCTCCGCGGCATGCTCCCGACACCCTGCCGCCGTACGATCCCGGCCCCGTGCCCGGAATGGGCCCCGCCGACCGCCGGGCCGCCCGCGGCGCCCCGGCCCCCGGGGTGGGCGCCGACCTCTCCGGCGGCAGCGCGTCCGCGACGCTGGCCCTGCTGGCGGCCGGCCTGCCCGGGGCCCCGGGAACCCTGCTGAGTCCCGCCGGGGCGCGCCTGCTGGCCGTCACCTTCAACGACCTGGCCACCCCGCAGGGGCGCGAGGCCGAACTGGAACGGGCCAGGGCCATCGCGGCCGACCCGCGCCTGCACCACGTCGTGGTGGCCGCCGCCGAGGAAGCACTCCCGTACGCCGAACTCGACGGACCGCTCACCGACGAGCCCGGCCCCTCGCTCGTCTTCGCCGCCCGCGAGCGGCGCCGGCTGGCCGCCGGCTCGGCCGACCACTTCACCGGGCACGGCGCCCGCCAGGTCCTCGACGCCCACCCGGCTCGCATGGCCGACCTCCTGATGGACCGCCGGCGCCGCCACCTGCTGCGCCCGGTGGCCGCGCTGGCCCGTTCGGCCTCCGCCTCGGGAGCCTCCGGGGAGTCCCTGATGGTCCCGCTCACCGTGTACTCGGCGGCCCGAAGACTTGCCCGTACGACGTACCGCGCGGGCATGGAGGCCGCCGCGGCCCGGCTCCGCGAGGGCGGGGTCCCCGAGCGCTCCACCGGTCCGGTGGACGCTTCCCTCGCCGCCCTGACCTGGTCCCGGCCCGGCCCGGCGGCCGGCTGGCTCACGGGGGAGGCGCTGGCGGAAGTATCGATCCGTCTGACGGCCGCGGCCGGCCGCCCGCCGCTGTCGCTGCGGCCGGGGGAGGCCCGGGCCCGCTCACTGCTCGCCCGCCACGCCGCCGACCACCGGGTCTTCGAGCAGGCCGTGGAGGTCCGCAGCCAGCGCCTGCACGCCCCCTTCCTGGACAACCAGGTCGTCCGGGCCGCGCGCGCCCTGCCCGAGTCGCTGCGGGTCCAGCCCGGGGCCCGGGCCGCGATCCTGCGCACGGTCCTGTCCTCGGCCGGGGTGCGCGAGTTCCCGCCGGGCTGGGGCGTCACGGACAGGATGCCGAACGAGACCGCGACCCGGCTGGGGCTGCGCGCCGCGCTGAGCGACCTGCTGGACCTGTTCGCGTCGCCGCTGCTCGCGGACGCCGGCCTGATCGAGGCCCGGGTCGTGCGCCAGGCGCTGCTCGACGCGGCGGACGGGCGCCCGGTCCCCCTGGACGGGCTGGCGGAGCTCGTCTCCATGGAACTGTGGCTGCGCCGCCTGCTGGCCCGGCGCGGCACCTGCTGGACCGGGACCTCCACGGCGCGAAGGCGGGCGGTGCCGGAGGGAGTCCCGGTGCACCGCCCTGCGCTGTCGTGACGCCGCTGTCGTGATGCGGGTGTCGTGATGCGGGTGTCGTGATGCCGGTGTCGTGATGCCGGTGTCGTGATGCCGGTGTCGTGATGCCGCCGGGCCGAGGTTCAGGGCCGGCCGCCTCGGGCCGGGCGCCCCGGTTCAGGAGCCGAGGACCAGGGCGGTCGCGATCGCCGGGCCGAAGGCGCCGCCGAGCTGGTAGCAGAGGGTGAACAGGCCGATGGCCGTGGGGCGCTGGGCGTCGGGGACGCTCGACGCGGCGTGCGTCGACAGCACGGCGTTGGCGCCGGTCGCACCGAACACGCCGCCCAGGGTGGCGAGCAGCAGCAGCGGCCCGTGGCTCGCGAAGACCGCGGTCAGCGCCGCCAGGACGCCGATCCCGACCAGCACGGTGCGTACGGCCACCCGGCCCATGCGCGCCGAGCCCGCCGCCAGCAGCCAGGAGAGCGCGGAGCCGGTGAGCAGCGCCACGAGCTGACCGGCCCCGGCCGCGCCGGTGTCCCAGCCCGCGCGGTCCGAGACCAGCCGCGGTACGGCGAACAGCAGGGTGAAGTACGAGGTCGACAGCGTGAGCGCCAGCAGCGCGGAGCCGAGGAAGAGGGGCCTGCGGATCAGCGCGGCCGGGACGAAGCCCTCGGGGCGCCGCCGTATGTGGAGCGCGAGCAGCGCGGCGGCGAGGGCCGCGGAGCCGAGGGCGACGGCCGGGGCGTGGGGCAGCAGGACCAGGGCCGTGGCCAGCACCGTCAGCAGTGCGGCGCCGCGCGTGTCGAACCTGCCCTGCGGGGCGGCCGCCGGGGCCTTCGCGTACTTGGCCACCGCGGGCACCGCCAGCAGCGAGACCAGGGACACCGAGAGCGAGAGCCGCCACGACACGGTGTGCGAGAGCTGGGCGCCGAGGAGCGGGCCGGTCGCGCCGAGCATGCCGAAGCCCGCGCTGATGACGCCCATCCGGCGGGCCGAACCGGCCAGGCTCATCGCGGCCGCCACCAGACCGGCGCCGCCGGCGGCCTGGGCGGCCCGCCCGAGGAGGATCGGCGGGAGCCAGGGGGACGCGGCGACGAGGAGGGTTCCGCCGACGAGGAGGGCGCTGGCCAGCCGGAGCACCGGCGCCAGGCCGCGGCGGCGCAGGAGGCCGGCCAGCAGAGGGATGGAAACGGCCATCGCCCAGGCGAAGGCGGCGACGAGCCAGGCGGCGGTCGAGGTGCCCACCCCGAGGGAGCCGGCCATGTCCGGAAGGATCAGGACGGGTGCGTTGGCCGCGGCGGCGACGGGCGTGGCCAGCAGCGCCAGCCAAAGGACGGGGACCGGGCCGGACCGGCCGCCGGCGCGGCCGGCGGTGGTCGTAGGCGTAGTTGTCGCTATTGCCGTCGGTGTCGGTGTCGGTGTCGGCGTCGGTGTCGGTGTCGTGGTCATGAGGGGTGCCCGCTCCGATCCATCTCAATGCTCAGAATCTCAACGTTGAGATAAAATCAGAGCAGTTCTCTGAACGTCAAGTGTCTCAACGTTGAGATATCCTTCTCGGGGGCGTGGACGAGACGAGAAGACGCACGAGGATGAGGACGCGACATGAGTGACGCAGTGGACGCGATCGTCGGCCAGTGGGCGGCCGAACGCCCCGAACTGGCGGCCGGCCTGTGGCCGGTCGAGGTGCTGGCCCGCATTCAGCGGATGAACCGGATCATCGACCGGCACCTCAAGGCCTTCGCGGCCGAACGGGATCTCGAGGTCGGCGAGCTCGACATCCTCTTCACCCTCCGCCGGTCCGGACCTCCGTACGCGCTCACCGCCGGCGCCCTCATCCCGGCCGCCATGGTGACCTCGGGCGCGATCACCAACCGCATCGACCGCATGGAGACCAAGGGCCTGGTCGAGCGGGTCCGCGACGGGAAGGACCGCCGCACGGTCCGCATCCGCCTCACGGAACAGAGCCTCGCGCTCACCGAGTCGCTGATCACCGATCACCTCAGCCAGTACGCCGAGTTGCTCGCCCCGATCGACCCCGCCACCTGCGCCACGGTCGCCGAGGCCCTGCGCACCCTGCTGGAGGCGAACGGGGACACTTCGATCACCTGAGCCCGGCCGCGGGGCAGAATTGGCGGGTGCGGTATCTCATCCTCGGCGTCACCGAGGCGCGCGACCAGAGCGACGCCCTCCTCCCCGTCGGCGGCGCCCGTCTGCGCGCGCTCCTCGCCGCCCTCGCCCTGCGGGCCGGCCGACCGGCCTCTGTCGCCGAACTCGTCGACGACGTCTGGGGCGACGACCCGCCCCAGGACGCCCCCGCCGCCCTCCAGGCCCTCGTCGCCCGGCTGCGCCGCACCCTCGGCGGCCGGGACACCGTCCACTTGGCCGCCACCGGCGGCTACCTCCTGGCCGCCGCCCGCGATGACGTCGACCTGCACCGTTTCGAGCTGCTGGCGGCCCGGGGCGGCCAGGAACTGGCCGACGACCCGGCCGCCGCCGCCCGGACCCTGCGCACCGCCCTCGCCCTCTGGCGCGGCCCCGCCTTCGCCGACCTGCCCGAGCCCGCCCGTGCCGCCCATGCGGCCGCGGCCGAGGCCCGCCGCTCCGGCGCCCTCCGCCACCGCATCGAGGCGGACCTGCGCAGCGGCGCCACCGACCCGGCCGCACTCCTGCCGGAGATCGAGGCACTGCTCCACGAGTCCCCGTACGACGAAACGCTCCGCGCGCAGCAGCTCCGTGCCCTGCGTGCCGCAGGCCGTCCCGCCGACGCCCTCGCCGTGTACGAACGCACGCGCCGCGTCCTCGCCGACGCCCTCGGCACCGACCCGGGACCCGAACTGGCCGCCCTGCACGCGGAACTCCTCCAGCTGCCGCGGTCGCAGTCGGAGCCAATGCCGCCGCTGCCGCTGCCGCTGCCGTACTCGGAGCCGGAGCCGGTGCCGGAGCCGCAGTCGGAGACCCCGGCGCCGCCCCGCCCCGAGCCGGCCCCCCGCGGGAACCTCCGTCCCCGTCTGACCTCCTTCGTCGGCCGCGAGCCCGAACTCGCCGCCCTCCGCGCCGACCTGGCCCGCCTGCGCCTCGTCACCCTCACCGGCCCCGGCGGTTCCGGCAAGACCCGCCTCGCCGAACACGCCGCCGCGGCCCATCCCGAAGCCGCCTGGATCGTCGAACTCGCCCGCCTGGACCACCCCGCCGCCGTGCCCGGCGCCGTCCTGAGCGCCCTCGGCCTGCGCGAGAGCTCCCTCGTCGCCCGCGAGGCCCCGACCGCGGCCGCCACCGACCCGGCCGCCCGCCTCGTCGAACACTGCGCCCACCGCCGCCTGCTCCTCGTCCTCGACAACTGCGAGCACGTCATCGGAGCCGCCGCCGAGCTCGCCGAGCTCCTCCTCACGCACTGCCCCGGCCTACGGATCCTGGCCACCAGCCGCGAACCCCTCGGCGTCCCGGGGGAGACCGTCCGCCCCGTCGAGCCCCTGCCGCCCGATCCCGCCCACCGGCTCTTCGCCGACCGCGGTGCCTCGGCCCGCCCCGGCTTCAGCCCCGCCGAAGACCCCGCCGCCGTGACCGAGATCTGCGCCCGCCTCGACGGTCTGCCGCTCGCGATCGAGCTGGCGGCCGCCCGGCTGCGGCTGCTCACCCCGCGCCAGATCGCCGCCCGCCTCGACGACCGCTTCCGGCTCCTGACCAGCGGCGCCCGTACGGTCCTGCCCCGCCAGCAGACCCTGCGCGCGGTCGTCGACTGGTCCTGGGACCTCCTCGACGAGCCCGAGCGCACCGTCCTGCGCCGCCTGTCCGTGTTCGCCGGCGGCTGCGACCTGGACGCCGCCGAGGCCGTCTGCGCCGACCCGCGCGACAAGACCCCGTACGACGGGACCCCGTACGACACCGCCGACGTCCTCGGCTCCCTCGTCGACAAGTCCCTCGTCCTCGCCGAACCGGACGAGGGCCACGGCAGGCGCTACCGCATGCTCGAAACCATCCACGAGTACGCCGCCGAGCGCGCCGCCGCCCACCCCGCCGACGCCCGCGCCACCGCCCGCCGTCACACCGCCCACTACCTCGCCTTCGCCGAAGAGGCCGAACCCCTGATCCGCTCCGCCGCCCAGCTCCCCTGGATCCGGCGCGTCGAGACCGAGCTCGACAACCTCCGGGCCGCCCTCCACACCACCACCGTCCAGGACCCCGACAGCGACGGTGACAGCCACGGCGACACCGAGGTCGCCGAGCGCCTCGTCTTCGCCCTCGGCTGGTTCTGGTGGCTGCGCAACTACCGCGCCGAGGGCGCCGAGTGGACCACCCGGGTCCTCGCCCTCACCTCCCGGATCCCGCCCGAGGGCTCCCCGGCGTACTGGCGCCACATGCGCCTGCAGGTCCTCGACATGTTCCTGCTCGCGGAGAGCAACTCCGCCGAGAAGTTCCGCACCCCCGGATACCGGGACCTCGCCGTCCGCATCAAGGAGACCTTCCGGCACGGTTCCCCCGAGACCACTCTCTTCCCCGGGATGCTCTGGCCCGCGACGACCTTCCTTTCCGGCACCCCCCACGAATTCCACGCCGACCTCGACCGGTCCGTCGCCAACTGCCGCGTCCACGCCGGTGAGTGGGAGCTGGGCATGGTCCTGATGCTCCGTACCCACGTCACCATCGACGTCACCGGAGGCCTGGCCGCCGTCGACGCCGACCTCGCCGAGCTGCACGACATCGCCCGGCGCGTCGGAGACCGCTGGACCTGCGCCCAGGTGGCGAGCGCCGCCGGGGAGGTCGCCCTCTCGCGCGGCCGGTACGCCGACGCCCGCGCCGAGTTCGAGGAGTGCCTGCGCCTCGCCCGCGAGGTCGGGGCCCGCGTCGAGGCACCCTTCGCCCTCGCCCGGATCGCCGATACCGCCTACCGCGCGGGGGACACCGAGGGCGCCGCCGAGCTGCTGGAGGAGGCCCGTCAGGAGACCGACCGGTACGGCGGGGTGTACGACGTCAGCACCTTCGCCCGGCTCCTCTCCGCCCTCCTCGCCCTCCAGCAGGGCGACGCGGCCCGGGCGCGCGAGGAGTGCGAGCGGGCCCGCGCCGAGGCCGAACGGTTCACCGTGCCCGCTCAGCTCACGGCCGGGCTGGACACCGTCGACGCCGTCCTCACCGGCCGCGAGCGGGGTCCGGCCGCCGGTCTGGCCCGGATCGGGCCCGCCCTCGCCGCCGCCGTCGACGCCCGGTGCGCCGAGCGCATCCTGGCCGGCATGGCCGAGGCGGCGGCCCTGCTGCTGGCCGACGCCGACCGGCCCGCCGAGGCCGTACGGGCCCTCGCGGCGGCCACCGTCTGGCGCGCGGGACATCCCCGCTCGGTTCCGGAGAACGCCGCGGTGGAGGGCCTCCCGGAGCGGACCCGCGCCGTGCTCGGCCAGGACCGCTACGGCCGGGAGGAGCGGGCCGGCGCGGCCCTCACCCCGGCCGCGTTCGCCGCGACGCTGACCACGGTCCTCACCGGCAGCTGATCACTGCGTCGGCCCAGCTCGCCAGCGTCGGCAGGCTGCCCGGCCCGGCCCTCTCGACCACCAGCCGCAGCGTCTTGCGTCCGGCGAGAGGGACCTGCACGGCCGCCGGCGGGTCCTCGTGGCCGAGTGCGGCCGACTGCCAGAGCCGCTGCCCGTCGGCGTACACGGAGAACCGCACCGGGGTGTCGGTGAACAGCGACAGCCCGTCCACCCCGGCCTGCGCCGAGAAGCTCGTGCACTGCCGGTTGAGGGCGATCTCCACCGAGGAACGCGAGTTCACGGTGATCCCGTGCACGAACCGCCGGCCGCCCACCTCCAGCCCCCGGCGCTGCCACACCCAGCCGCTGCGCCAGGTCTCCAGCTCGGGGCCGCGGTGGTCCCCGTAGGCCGAGTGGGGCAGAGCAGCCAGCGGGAAGCCCTGCGCGGGCTGCGGGGGCGGCGGCGGTGTCGGCTTCGGCGAGGGTCTGTCCGGGGACGGCGTGGGCGAGGGCTTCTCCCGGCTGGGGGAGGGCGACGGGGAGGGCGGGAGAGAGGGCGCGGCTGAGGCCCGGGCCGAGGGCGTCGGAGCAGGCCGCGGAGGTACGGACCCCCGCGCCACCGGTGCCTCCCGCGCGGGCGGTTCCGGCTCGGCCGACGGCGCGGCGGGCGCATCCGGTACCGCGGGCGCGGCCACCGTGGGCGCGGGCTTGGCCCGGGCCTGCGGCGCGGCGTCGTCCCCGGCCAGCGCGAACACGACCCCGGCGGCCGCAGCCACCGCGATCCCGGCGGCGATGGCGGCCTTGGCCGGCAGCCCGAGCCCCTCGGCAGCCAGGGCGCCCCCTGCCCCGTTGCCCGCCCCGGCGGCCCCACCACCGGCGGCCCCGGCCGTCCCGGCTCCCGCGGTCGACCCGCCACCGGCGGCGGCCGCGGCTCCGGCCCCGCCCGCGGCGACGGCCCCACCTGCCAGCACCCCGGCGACCTTGCCCGCGTACCCGGCGGCGAACCACCCGATGACCGCGACCGGAAGCAGCGCGGGAATGCCCGCGTTGACATCCTGGAGTTCCCCGGCGGCCAGCCGGCACTTCACGCACTCCTCCAGGTGCCCCCGCAGTCCCCGCTCCGCCCGCATCCGCAGCCCGCCCCGGGCATAGGCGCCCAGCCGGTCCGCGTATCGCGCGCAGTCGCCGCCCTCGCTCAGCGCCGAACTCACATGGGCCTGCAGATACGCCTGCTTGAGCCCTTCCCGGGCCCGACTGGCCAGCACGGCGGTCGCGTTGGCGCTCAGCCCGAAAAGCGGCGCGATCGCACTCGGCGACGCCTCCTCCACGGTGGTGTGCCAGAGCACGGCCTGCCACCGCTCGGGCAGGCTGCGGAAGGCCTGCATGGCCAGCGACTGCTCGGCCTCGTGCATCGCCCGGACGTCCGCGCCCAGTTCGAGCGTGTCGCCCCCGGACAGTCCGGACAGGACCGCCCCGCTCTCCGTACCCGCGGAGGCCTGCTCGGCGAAGAGGGCGAAGTCCTCGACGAGATGCTCCCGCCTTGCGGTCTTCGCCCATGCCGCGGCGACCCTGCGCACGGTGGTCAGCAGGTAGGCCCGCACCGACTGGTCCGGTCCGGCCCCGCCCCGTACCGCCTGCAGGGTCCGCGCGAACACCTCGGCGGTCAGATCGTCGGCGGTGTGCCCGTCCCGGCAGCAGGTCCGCGCGTAGCGGCGCACGGAGTCGGCGTGACGACGGAACAGCTCTTCGTACGCACCGTCGTCACCCCCTCGCATCCGGGTGATCAAGTCTCCGTCGGACGGAGGCAGTTCGCCACCGAGGCCACGCAGACCGCCGAGGCCACCGAGCCTGCCGGGTCCGGCGGAGTCCGAGGAGCGTGCGTGCCGCCCTCCCGGGCCGCGCTGGGCCGGCACCTGCCGGGCGGGCAGACTGCCCGCCTCGACCTCGCTGCCGCCGCCACCGAGTGGCTCTTCCCGACCGTCAACGCTCATCGCGGAGACTTCCGCACGACACACTCAACCGGTACACCGATCCAGCGTGTCACACGGGGGACGGGCATCGAACCCCTCTGCGCACCATCCACTCATCCGGGCACATTTCGGCGAATCGCCCAACTGGGCACTCGCCGAAGCGCGGTCCGGCCGCCGTGGTCACACCGTCACACCGTCCGGGACCGCAGCCCCTCGAGCAGGATGTCGAGCAGCCGGGTCGAAGCCGCCGCCTGGTGCGCCGGGTCGGGCAGCGCGGGCGCCGCCGTCGCTAT
Organism: Streptomyces sp. NBC_01232; assembly: GCF_035989885.1. GTDB lineage: Bacteria > Actinomycetota > Actinomycetes > Streptomycetales > Streptomycetaceae > Streptomyces. The sequence goes on along the minus strand of NZ_CP108518.1, from coordinate 4,022,706 downwards.
CACGAGCAGCACATCGGCCACCGTGACATCGGTGCGCAGCTCACCGGCCTCCCGCGCCCGGTGCACGAGCCGGCCGACGACCTCGAGCAGCGCACCCGCACCCGAGTCCTCCGAGGGCTCGTCCTCGATCGGCGCGCGCGTGCCCACGACCCGCAGGTCGAGGGTCCCGGCGCCGGCCATGGCCTGCCGCTGGTGCGGAACCCGTGCGGCCTCCGCCTCCTGGGCCTCGTCCTCGACGGTCGAGCCCACCCGCAGCACCTGCGGCGGCAGCAGCCGCCCGGCGCCGGACGCCACGGAGGTGCGCAGGAAGCGCGACAGCGCCTGCCACGGCTCCTCCTCCTGTCCCAGAGCGGCCTTGGCCTGCTCGGTCAGCCGAGCGGTCTCCTCCTCGGCTATGCGCCGCACGAGGACGTCCTTGCTCGGGAAACGCCGGTACACGGTGCCGACACCGACCCGGGCGCGACGTGCCACGTCCTCCATCGGAGCGCCGTAGCCCAGCTCGCCGAATACCTCCCGGGCAGCGCGCAGGACGTGCTCGAGGTTGCGCTGGGCGTCGACGCGCAGCGGCGTGGAGCGGCCCACGCCGTGCGTGGTGCCGCCCGCGATGCCGCGTCCGCTGCTCTCGACCGAGAGCGTGGTCGCGGAACCATGGAAATCGGAAATGTTCATATGTATCCCCCGGTAATCATTTGTCTCCCCCCGGAGACACTCCCCGCCTTCACGCCGAGGGGGCCACGGTCTCGGGCCCGGTCCTACTCCTCGACGAGATACGAACATAGTTGAGCCAGAGTCAATTCAGAAGAGGCAGCCCCGGACGGAGCACCCCCCGATCGGAGCATTCACCCCCACTTTTCCGATCCGTGCCTCCGGAATCTGCCATTCCGGGCGGTCTGACCTGCGCACTCCTGCCACAACCAGAGGTCCTCTTCCACCCCGCCCCACCACCACCTCCGGTCACACAATCTGTCGGGCCTGTGGACAAACTCCCGGCCACGATGCGTCATGGGATGGTGAAGGCTGCTAACTCCCGGGGCACGAACCCCGGTACCCCGCCCCGTACGCGCATCCTGATCGTCGGCGGCGGCTACGTCGGCATGTATACGGCGCTCCGCCTCCAGAGAAAGCTGAGAGCCGGCGAAGCCGAGATCACAGTGGTCTCCGCAGAGCCCTACATGACCTACCAGCCCTTCCTCCCCGAAGCGGCCGCGGGCGCCATCTCACCCCGCCACGTCGTGGTCCCGCTGCGCCGCGTACTCGGCAAGTGCCGCATCGTCATCGGCGAGGCCCAGCGCATCGACCACGCCAAACGGACCGTGACCGTCACCACCCTCGCCACCGCCGACGAGGGCGCCGGTCCCATCGAGATGGAGTACGACGAACTCGTCCTCGCCCCGGGCTCCATCTCCCGCGCCCTCCCCGTCCCGGGACTCGCCGACTACGGCATCGGATTCAAAACCGTCGAAGAGGCCATCGGCCTGCGCAACCACGTCATCGAACAGATGGACATCGCCTCCTCCACCCGCGATCCCGCCCTCCGCGACGCCGCCCTCACCTTCGTCTTCGTCGGCGGCGGCTTCGCGGGCGTCGAAGCCCTCGGCGAGCTGGAGGACATGGCCCGCTACGCGGCGCGGTACTACCACAACATCAAGCCCGAGGACATGAAGTGGGTCCTCGTCGAGGCCAGCGACCGGATCCTCCCCGAGGTCGGCCCCGAGATGGGTGTCTACACGGTCCGCGAGCTGCGCCGCCGCAACATCGACGTCCGCCTGGAGACCCGGCTCGAATCCTGCGAGAACCGCGTCGCCGTCCTCAGCGACGGCGCCCGCTTCCCCACCCGCACCGTCGTGTGGACCGCAGGCGTCAAGCCCCACCCCGTCCTGGCCGCCTCCGACCTCCCCAGGAACGAACGCGGCCGCCTGGCCTGCACCTCCTTCCTCACCATCGAAGGGGTCGAGCACGCCTGGGCCGCGGGCGACGCCGCCGCGGTCCCCGACATCACCGCGGACGAGAAGGGCCGCGAATGCGCCCCCAACGCCCAGCACGCCGTCCGCCAGGCCAAGGTCCTCGCCGACAACCTCCTCGCCGCCATGCGCGGCGAGGTCCTGACCGAATACGCCCACAAGTACGCGGGCTCCGTCGCCTCGCTCGGCCTCCACCGGGGCGTCGCCCACATCTACGGCCGCAAGCTCAAGGCCTACCCGGCCTGGTTCATGCACCGCGCCTACCACCTGAGCCGCGTTCCGAGCTTCAACCGCAAAATGCGCGTCCTTGCCGAATGGACCCTCTCAGGCCTCTTCAAGCGTGAGATCGTCTCCCTGGGTTCCCTCGAACACCCCAGGGCAGAATTCGAACTGGCTGCAGGCGGCGGCCACAAACCCCCACCCCCGCCCCCCGCCCCCAACCCCCCGCAGAACGGCCAGGGCTGACGTTGTCAGTGCGGTCGACCACACTGGACGTGTGACCATAGGTGGGCTCACCCCTGCACAGAGTGACATCGTCCAGTCAGCGACCGCCCACGAGCGACACAGCGACCACTCGCGACACCACGAGGCTTGAACGCAGTGAACTTCACGCGCTGGAGCGCCCGGTTTCCCGGAACGCAGCGCCGCGCCGCCGCCCGGTCCGAACACGCCGCCGCCCAGGCCAAGCGGGGTGAAGGCGCGGTCCCGGCAGCCCGCGGGGGCCGCGCCGACCCCGGAGCCGAGCGGCCCGCGCCCGCCGGCGACGGACACCCCGCCGACCCCACGGTCTCCGGGACCGGAAGCAGCAGCGGCAGCGGCGGAGGCACCACCGCGGCCCCGTCCCCGCGGACGGGCGTCCTCACCGCCGTGCCCTCCCTCGACGAGCTCTCCGTACGCGAGGTCCTCGGCCGGCTCCCGGCCCTGATCGCCCTCGTCCACGGCCCCGAGCACCGCGTCGCCTACGTCAACGACGCCTACACCGCCGGCTTCGGCGCCCGCACCTCGGGCGCCCCCGCGCACGAGTCCCTCCCTGAACTCGGCGAGCTCGGCCTGCTACCGCTCCTCGACCAGGTCCAGCGCAGCGGCAAGTCCCGTACCGCCAAGAACCGCGCCGCACCGGGCGGCGGCAGCACGTACACCGTCACCTGCACCCCGGTCGAGTTCCCCACGGCCAAGAGCGAGACCGGCGACGGGAACGACACGGAGACCGACCGCACCGGCGTCCTGATCCACCTCGCCGACGTCACCGACCACGCCGAGGCCGTCGACCGGCTCCGCGCCAGTGAGCGCCGCCAGCGCGAGGCCGCCGTCACCCTCCAGCGCTCCCTACTCCCGCAGGAGCTGGAGCAGCCCGACGACCTGCGCGTCGCCGCTACCTACCAGCCCGGCGGCACCGAGGCCGCGGTCGGCGGAGACTGGTACGACGTCATCACCCTCGGCGCCGGCCGCACCGCCCTGGTCATCGGGGACGTCATGGGCCGGGGGGTCCGCGCCGCCGCCGTCATGGGCCAGCTGCGCACCGCCGTCCGCGCGTACGCCCGCCTGGACCTGCCCCCGCACGAGGTGCTCCAGCTCCTCGACGGCCTCGCCGCCGAGATCGACGCCAGCCAGATCGCCACCTGCGTCTACGCCGTCCACGACCCCAACGAGGGCCTGCTCGCGTACGCCTCCGCCGGCCACCTCCCGATCCTGGTCCGCGACGAGGACGGCACCGTACGCAGAGCCGCCGACCCCACCGGCCCGCCGCTCGGCACCGGCGGCTGGCTCCACACCTCCGGCACCATCGCCCTCGGCCCCGGCTCCACCGCCGTCCTCTACACCGACGGCCTGGTCGAACGCCGCGGCGAGGACATCGACGAGGGCGTCGCCGCTCTGGAACGCGCCCTCTCCGGCGCCCAGGGCACCCCGGCCGTCATCTGCGACCGCCTGATGCGCGCCCTCGGCGTGGACGCCGACCACGACGACGACGTCGCCGTGATGGTCCTGCAGCAGCCCGCCCGCACCGGATCGGACGCCGAGCTCTTCCACAACGCCGCACTCGAACTCCTCGGCGGCATCGAAGCGGCCCCGCGCGCCCGCGCCTTCGCCCAGGGCGTCCTCGCCTCCTGGCGTTTCCCCGTCGAGCTCTGCGACCTCGGTGTCCTGGCCGCCAGCGAGCTCGTCGCGAACTCCCTCCAGCACGGCACCCCGCCCATGCACCTGCGCCTGCGCCGAACCGACCGCCGGCTGATCATCGAGGTAACCGACGGGGACGACCACCTCCCGCGCCGCCGCCGCGCGGAACCGGCCGACGAGACCGGCCGCGGCATCTCGATCATCGCGACGATCGCCTCCTCCTGGGGCTCCCGCCGCACCCCGGGCGGCGGCAAGGCCGTCTGGTGCGAGTTCGCCCTGCCGGACAAGTAGCCGGACGCGCGGAAGGCCCCGGTCCACGAGGACCGGGGCCTTCCTGCTGCCCGCACATATATACGTACGTACCTACGCGTGCACGGGCTCCACGGCGACGGCCCCGGCGACGGCGGGTTCCTTGGCCACGACGGCCGGACCGCCCTGAGCCACGACCCTGCTCGCCATCCAGGGGTTGTCCTGCATCGGGCTCAGCCGCCTGCCGAGCCGCAGCGCCAGGGCGGCGATCCCGAGCGACACGAGTACGAAGACCCCGATGTAGAGCATCGGAACACCCGCACCGAGCGGCACCCCGAGCGGCCCCAGGGCCAGCGCCATCTGCTTGACCAGCGCGAAGGCCGAGTTGTACTGCCCCACGGAGCCCTCCGGCGCCAGGTCCGCCACCAGCGGGGCCAGGGTCGGCGACAGCATGGCCTCACCGATGCCGAAGAGCGCGTACGTGGTGATGAACGCGGCGGCGGCCATCATGGCGCTGCCGTGCCCCAGACCCGAGAACCCGGCGATGACCCACGCCACGGTCCAGATCAGCCCGACGAGCGCGATCACACGCGACCGGCGCCGCTTCTCGACGAGCCGCAGCACCACGAACTGCGCGACGACGATCGCGCCGGTGTTGGCCGCGAGCGCGAAACCGAGGGTGGAGGGGGAGATCCCGGCGGCCTCGGTACCGAAGGCGGCCAGACCCGACTCGAACTGTCCGTAGCAGGCGAAGAACACCACGAAGCCCAGCACGCACAGCTGCACCATGGCCTTGTGCCGGAGCAGCCGCTTCCAGCCGCTGCCGCCCGCCTGGGACGGGTCCTTCGGCATGGCGTCCTTGATCGTCGGCACGTGCGGCA